>NZ_JBHWFF010000007.1:206180-273643 GCF_042733785.1 Streptomyces sp. NPDC059695
TGGTCCGGCGCCCCCCGGGGCCGCCCCCGGCCCCGGCCCGCGGCGCCGCGGGGGGGGGGGGGGCGGGGCCCACGGATCCCGAGCGGGCTTGCCCACGGGTACGGGACACGCCCGTCAGCGACCGATCGCCCGCTGAGGCGGAGACGGGGGTACGTGACGGACGTCGGTCGCGCTCGACGCGAGCCCCTCACGCCGTGCACCGCCGCGCCGTTCCCGCACCGGAGCGGCGAGGGAGGCGTTCAGGCGGCGAGGGCGCGGGGGAGCGTCGCGTGACAGTCGATGAAGGCGTCGATACCGACGATGCGGATCGCACGCATCACCGCCTGGGTGGGGGAGGCCAGGCGGAGCCACCCTTGGGATTCGGTGAGCGCGTGGTGGCTCGTGATGAGGATGTTGATGCCGCTGGAGTCCATGAACGTGACCTGGCTCAAGTCGATGACGACGCGCGGGTGAACGCCGTCGCCGACCGTGGCCAGTGCCTCCGCGAGGAGGGATCCGGTGGCGTGGTCGACCTCTCCGGCCAAGGACACGACGTGGATGCCGCTGGTACCGGTGGCGAGGGCGACCGTGAGGTTCCCGGGCCCGCCTGTGTGCGGAGGGTGGACATGATCCGGCGCAGACATGAAGCGATCCTGGCATACTCCGTTTCCGAAGTGCAGGGCTCCGGACATCATCCGTCGGCGGTACGAGGACGTTCTTCCTCCTCGGCAACGAGACATGACGTGCCGAGGCGCGGGTATCCGGGCCCTCAGGAAGCGGGGGCGGGGAAACGGCTGTGGGTGAAGCAGAAGCGGGAAGGCGTCCTGTTGCCGCCGGGCCGGGAGAAGTCCCTCGTCAGGTAGTGGTTCTGGCGCCTGATGACACGTGTATGTCTCAGGCTCGGCGCGTCGCCGCAGACTTCCTCGCGCGGGCGCGGGCCGACCATGGCCTCGCCGTGGCGGAGAAGACGGACGACCTGACCCGCCTGGTGGTGAGCGAGCTGGTCACCAACGCCTACAAGTACGTGGGGGGACCGGTCTTGATGGAGCTGTCGGTCGTGGGTGCGCACATCGAGGTGGTCGTACGGGACCGGGGCACGGATCTGCCGGTGGCTCGGGCCGCGGACGCGGGAAGGATCGGGCAGCACGGGCTGGAGATCGTCATGGCCGTCGCCCAGAGCGTGGAAGCGCGGCGCGAACCGGGCGGCAAGAGCATTACCGTGCGTCTGCCGCTCGAGTAGGCGAGCGTCTCCTCAGGCGGCGTGATGCCTCCCGCTTCCTGAACGCAGGAGACCGACCGGCTCCACCCCGTGGGGACGTCCGGAAGAGTCGACATTCAGGGCTGGGTCGCGGCGACCTTGAGGCCGAACCCGATCAGGACGACGCCCGTGATCCGGTCCATGGCGCGACGCACGGGAGGCCTCTGGAAGAAGGCGCGGGCTCTGGCCAGAAGCATCACGTAGCCGCTGAGCCACAGCGCGGTCAGGACCGCGTGGATGAGGACCAGAAGCGCCATGCCGGTGTGCGGGGACAGACCGGGCGGGGCCAGCGTCGGCAGCAGGCCGGTGTAGAAGACGGCGATCTTGGGATTGAACAGGTTGCTGACCAGACCGGTCCGCCAAGCGCTCCCGGCGGGTGGGGCGGCAGGGGGAGCGTCCGCGCTCTCTGTCCGGCCCAGCCTGCTGTGGATCAGCGCCTGGACACCGAGAAAGACGAGGTAGGCGGCGCCGGTCAGCTTCACCACGGTGTACGCGATCGCGGACGCGGCCAGCAGGGCGGCAAGGCCCACGACCGTGAGAACACCCCACACCAACAGCCCAGCGGTGATGCCGCCGGCCGTCCGCAGCCCGTCCTGCCAGCCGGCGGAGACAGCCCGCTTCGTCACGACGGCCATGTCCGGCCCGGGCACCACGGTCAGCACGGCGAGCACACCAGCTGCGGTGAGAAACGGTATGAGCATGCGCCCAGTCTCACATCCGGCAGACGCCGTCTCCACGAGCACGCCGTGTTCAACGGGCCCGCCGACCGCGCCGTCGTCGCTGCGGTTGGAAAGCCGGAACGTGGGCAGAGGCCGAGCGAAGCGCGGATCGACTGGTCCGCCCGGCCCGTACGACGAAGGCCCCACGCGGCGTCTGCCACAGTGGTCCGCTGTCCGCTGTCCGCTGTCCGCTGTCCGCTGTCCCCGGTCCGTGGTCTGCGGGCATCGGCGACGGCGAACCACGTCCGCCGTCCTCACGACCGCGTGGTGCTCGTCAGCGACGGGCACGACCGTGTGGTGATCGTCGCTGACGAGTCGCCCCCGCCCCCGGGCTCCGACCCTCGGCCCGCCGGCGAGAGCCAGGGCCCCGAGCGGCCCCGCCCCCGACGAGGGCGCCGCTGGGCGCCGGGCGTGGAGCACCGGCGTCGCGTCGGCTCGTCCGCCGCCCGGTGGGCGCGAGCGTCGCCCCGGCCCGCGACCACGGCTGAGGCGCTCGAGGAAGAGGTAGGGCCGATGGATCCATCCTCCGACTCCGGCTCCGGTCCTCTGCAACCGCCGCCCGGAAGGCAAGTCCGTTCACCGGACCCCTCGCGGCACGGGGTTCGTTCACCCGACCCCTCACGGCGCGCGGAGAACGAGGAACCGCGACGGCCCGCCGTGATCCGCCACCGCCGACTGCGGACCTGCGTGGCGACGGTGCTCCTGACGCTGGCTGTCCTCCTGGCCCCGGTGAGCGTGGCGGCCACCTGGGCCAGTTCCCAGATCAACGACGTCGACCGCTACGTCCGGACCGTCGCACCGTTGGCCCGCGATCCCGCGGTCCAGGACGCGGTCACCGACCGCGTCACCGATGAAATCGTCGCGCGCGTCGATGTGCACAGGCTCAGCGAGTACCTCGCCCGGGTCCTCGCCGATCGCGACGCACCCCGGTTTCTCGTGGACGTGGCCCGGTCCTCGGACGGCCAGCTCAAGAGCGTCCTCAGGACGGGTGTGCGCTACGTGGTGCACAGGACGGTGACCAGCGATGTCTTCGCCCAGGCCTGGGACCTGGCCAACCGGGGTGCCCACACCGCCGCGACGAACCTTCTGACGGGCGGAGACGGCGGCGCGATCGAGATCAAGGACGACGCGGTCGAACTGAACGTCGGGGTCGTGGTGGAGGAGATGCAGCAACGGGTCATCGGAACGACGCTCGTGGACGCCGACCAGGTTCCCGGCGCGGACACCTCCCTCGTGCTCCTGCGGAACGATCGGGTGAGCGACGTTCGGGACACGGTTCGCTGGCTCGGCGCCCTCGCTCCGTGGCTTCCGCCGATGGTCGTCGTCCTGGCCGGCGCGGGTCTCTGGGCCGCGCCGTCGCGGAGAAGAGCGCTGATGTGCGCGGCTGTCGGTACGGGGGTGACGATGTGCGGTCTCCTCGTCGGGCTTTCCGTCCTGCGGCAGCTGTGCCTGGACGCGGTGCCCCCTGCCGTCACCACGCAGGACGCCGTGGCGGCTGTCTACGACACCCTCGTCAGATTCCTGCGGCAGGCCACGGCGACCGCGCTCGTGATCGCCGTGGTCGTGGCGCTCGCCGGCTATCTGTACGGCCCCGGTCGCGGTGCCGAAGCCGTGCGGTCGGCCGCCGGCCGGGGCGTCGGTGCAGTCGGTGCCGCGCTCGTCCGCAAGGGAGGGGACACCGGCGGTGTCGGCGAGTGGCTGCGCGCGCACCGCCGTTTCACCACGGTCACGGTGGCCGCGGCCGGAGTCCTGACCCTTCTGCTCTGGAGCTACCCCACTCCCGTGGTCGTGGCGGTCGTGCTTGTCTGCGTCCTTCTCGTCCAGGCGGTGCTCGGCGTCCTCGCGGCCGCCACGACAGACCCGGAAGGCTGACGGGCCTGGCGACGCCTCCGGATCCGGCGACGCCTTCGCATCCGGGGACGCGTTCTGATCCAGCGGCGCCTCCGCATCCGGCGGTGCGATCCCCAGGACCGTCCGGCGGTGCGATCCCCAGGGCCTTCGCCCTGGCCGTGGGTTGTGTGTCCGGGGGCTGTGCGGGGTAGTCGGCAGGAGCCGGGGTGTACGTCCGGCCCCTCCGGTCGTGGGTGAGCGGGGGCGGCCCGACGACGCGCAGCCGCACCCGGCCGGGGTGCGCGGAGCCCCTGGTGGGAGGGGGAGTGGACCGTACCGGGGGTGCGGTGTGGCGTACGGTTCGTCCCGGGGCTTGTCGGTCGAATGGCCGGTCGGTCGGGCGTGCGGGCCGGGCAGCGGTCGAGAGGTGGGGTACATGGATGGGTCCGCAACGCGGGGGGCGACCGACTCTCCTGTGGACGAGGGCTGGGACGAGCGGTTGCACGCCCTGTGGCTCGCCGCGGACCTCACGGACGACGTCACGGGCCTGGCGGGCAGCGTCTACGCGATGCTGCTGTCGCGGCCCGGCGTGGTGTCGGTGGTCGGCACCCGTTGGAACGGGCGCCGGATGACGTACCTCCGCACGGCGTCGGCGCAGGCCCCCACGCCGGTGACCCGGCGTCCGCCGTTCGCCGACTGGAGTGATCCCGTCGTGCGGCCGGGGACGGCCGCGGCCCAGGAGGCCGGGCGCCCGGTGGTACTGGAGCACACGGGGCCGGCCGCCGCCGTGGCTCTGTGGCCGGGTGGGCCCGTGCCGGAGGGAGAGCCCGTCGCCGCGCTGGAGTGCGCCTTCCCACTGGCGGGGGAGGACTGGGCCGCGCTGTGGGTGGGGCTCGACCGGTCGCCGGGAGAGCGGGAACCCCTGCGCGGGCAGCTGGTGCAGGTCGCGCAGGTGCTGGCGACGAGCGATGCCCGGCTCCTCGCGCGGCGTGCGCATGAGCGGCGTCAGGTCGAGGACGCGCTGCTGGCGGAGGCGTCGCTGCAGATGGACACGAGTCTCGACGTCGAGGAGACGCTGCGCAGGATCGCCCGGCTCGCCGTGCCGGCCGTGGCGGAGGGGTGCCTCGTCCACCTCTTCGACAACGCGGGAGTGCTGCGACCTGTCGCGTCGGCGCACGTGGCCGCGTTCGCCCAGGGGTGGCTGCGCGACCTGGCCGGCGACGACGACTGGCTGGTCAAGCTGCTCAGGGTCAGCTCGGAGCGGCGCGACAGCACCCTGGTCGGTGCCGAGGACCTGCGCGACGGGCCTTTCGGCGCTGTGCCCGGCATCGGAGCCGTGCACCACCTCAGCGTCACTCCGCTGCGGGCCCGGGGCCGCAGCCTGGGCACGCTCACCTTCCTCCACCACCGGACGGACGCACCGGTGGCCACGCCCCGGCTGCTGGGAGACCTGGCGGGCCGGGCCGCGCTGGCCATCGACACCAGCCTGCTGTACGAGAAGCGGCGCAGCGACGTGGACGTGCTCCAGCGCCACCTGCTGCCCCGTGCGCTGCCGGAGGTCTCCGGCCTGCGGCTGAGCAGCGCCTATCGGGTCGCGGACCCCACCTTGGACGTGGGCGGCGACTTCTACGACGCCGTGACCGTCGGCGACGGCGTGGCGCTGCTGATCGGAGACGTGTGCGGGCGCGGCGCCGAGGCGGCCGCCGTCACCGGCCTGGCCCGGCACACCCTGCGCACGCTCCTGCAGCAGGGCGCGTCGCCCGGCACCGCCCTGACCCGCCTCAACGACACCCTCATCGCCGAGGGCGCGGCACGGTTCGTGACCGCGCTGATCGCGATGCTGACGCCCGCGGGCGAAGGCGGCTGGGACGTCGAGGTCGCGGTGGCCGGGCATCCGCGCCCCCTGGTTCGCCGAGCCGCAGGACGGATCGAGGAGGTGGAGGGCGCGGGGGTGCTGCTGGGCATCATCCCCGGGACCCGCTACCGGTCCGTCCGGGCGTTCCTGGAACCCGGGGCTTCCTTGGTGATGTTCACCGACGGGCTGACCGAGGCGCGGGGGGCCGACGGCGCGTTCTTCGAGGCGCAGCTTCCCGCGGCCGTCGCCCGCTGCGTGGACGGCGGCCCCGACCCGGCGGGGCGCCTGGCGGCCGAGGCGTCGGCCTTCCGGCACTCGGGCGACGACGACACCGCCCTTCTCGTAGCGACGGCAGAGGAAAGACGATCGTGACGCACACGCACGCCCCCGGGTCCGGTACCGGACCCGCGGTCGAGACGGACCCTGCCGAGGGGCAGGCGAGCAGCCCGGGGATCGACCGCCGGCGGGTCCTGGTCGTCGAGGACTCCCAGGAGGACGCCGAGGCGATAGAGCGGGCCCTGACCCGTACCCACCCGCATCTCGTCCTGGAGTTCACCGACCGTGCGGACGGGCTGGTGGAGCGCCTCACCGGTGGCTCCGTGCTTCCGGGCATGATCCTTCTGGATCTGAACATGCCCGGGGTGAGCGGTCACACCGCGCTGGCGTCGGTGCGGGCCTGCCCGGCGCTGTCCGCGGTGACGGTGGTCGTCTTCACGTCGTCTACGGCGCCCGCCGAGGAGGACGCCTGCTATGCGGCCGGGGCGGACAGCTACGTCTACAAGCCGGTGAACTTCGAGCTGTTCCGTACGGTCCTGAAGGGGGCCGTGGACTTCTGGCAGGAGTCCCCGGGGCGCGGCGGGGCCGTGGCGGCGGGCGGAGCCTGACACGGGGTCGTCCGGCCCGGCGGGTCAGGCGGTGGGCCGGGCACCGGGCGGGGCCGGCGGCTCGTCGAGCGGTGCTGCGGGGGCTTCGTCGAGGGGTGCTGAGGGGGATTCGCCGGGAGACGCTGCGGGGGATTCGCCGAGGGTGAAGAAGAAGGCGGTGCCGGAGCCCGGTTCGCTCTCCAGCCACAGACGTCCGCCGTGTCGTTCGACGATGCGCTTGACGACGGCGAGACCGACACCGGTCCCGCCGCCGTGCTCGGTCGGTCCGTGCAGGCGGCGGAACAGGTCGAACACGTCGGCCTGCAGTTCGGGCCGGATGCCGATGCCGTTGTCCCGGACGACGACCGCCCGCTCGGTCCTCCCGGACCCCGACGCGGATCCTGGTCCCGCCGTGGTGGTGTCCGTTTCCGTGCCGCCGTGAGCGGGGACGTCCTCCACACTGATGCGGACCATGCGGTCGGGGCGGTCGGCAGCGTACTTCGCCGCGTTGACCAGCAGGTTCACCAGGATCTCGTACAGCCGTGTCGGGTCGGCGGCGACGCGCGGGAGCGGAGCCTCGCGGACGACGCGGACGCGTTCCTGCGCGAGCCGGGGTCCCGCGACCTCCAGGGCGGCGTCCACCACCTCGTCGAGGCCGACCTCGACCCGCCGCAGGCCGGCCTGTCCGAGACGCGCGTAGTGCAGGAGCGAGTTCAGGAGCTCGTCCATGCGGCCGGCCAGCCGCTGGATGGACTGGAGCCTGCGGACGCTCGTGGGATCCAGTTCCGCTCCGGCGTCCTCCATGGTGAAGGTGGCGGCGTTGGAGATGCCGCGGAGCGGCTCCTTCAGGTCGTGGGCGGCGGCATGGGCGAACGAGTCGAGGTCCGTGTTGCTCATGCGGAGCTCCTCGTTGAGGACGGCGAGTTCCTCCGCGTGCCGCAGGACCAGCCGGGTCAGCATCCGGCCCAGTTCTCCGGCGGCCGCCTGCTCGCGGGGCTTCCAGGGCAGCGAACGGCCGCGCGTGACGGAGCGGAAGACCTCTCCCGAACCGCGCGGAGTCAGGCGCTCGCCACGCGGCCCGACACGCACCGGAGCCGCGGGGTCGGTGGCCCACTTCCGAGGCATCGGGCGCTCGGCGCGGAACCAGGCCAGGAAGTCGCCCGGTGACGTCAGCCTCACCAGCAGCACACCCGCCGGACCGTCTTCGAGCCCCGGTACGCGCACCTCCTCGTCCGCCAGGCACTCACCCAGCCGGTCCGTGGCCCACACGGCCCCGGAGTCCATGCCGGCGGCCCGCTGCCGCAGCTGCGCCACGAGCGCGGCCGGGACGGGGACGCCGGTGGCGACCGACCGGTCACCGCGGACGAGGACGGCAGAGTCCGCGCCGACCAGGGCCCGGACGGCGGGTCCGTGCGCGGGCAGCGACATCTCCACGTCGGTGTCGAGGAGTTCCGCCACCGACGCCGCACGCCCGGCGGCCCCGGCCAGCGCGTCGGCGCGCTCCCGCTCCTCCAGGGCGGCGAGCTGGAGCGAGAACGCCGCCGCGAACAGCTCGCAGGCGGACCGTACCTCGGGTGCGGGCCGGACGGGCCCGGCGCCGTGGCAGGCGATGAGGCCCCACAGCCGGCCCTCGCGCATCACGGAGACGGACATCGACGAGCGGACACCGATGTTGCGCAGGTACTCGAGGTGGAACCCGGAGACCGTGCGCAGCGCGGCTCCCGACAGGTCGAGCGGCATCCCGGTGGCGGCACGTACGGCGGGCACCAGGCCGACGGTGGGGTCGTCGACGTCTCCGATGACCCGGATCCAGTTCTCCTCGTACAGCCGCCTGGCCTGGGGCGGGATGTCGGTCGCCGGGAACCACAGGCCCAGCCACGACTCCCAGGTGTCGGTCACGTCCTCGGCGAGCACCTCGCCCGGCCCGTCGGGGCCGTCGAAGCGGTAGGCGACGACCCGGTCGTACCCGGTCAGGGCCCGGATCTCGCGCACGGCGGCCCGGCAGCTGTCCAGGACGTCGACCGTCGACCGCAGACGGGCCAGGGCACGCCGGATCCCCTGGTAGAAACCGCTGAAGCGGAACTCCTGACCCGCGTCACGCGGCTCGAACTCCAGGACGACCAGTGATCCGGACCGGTGCGCGTACAGGTCGAACGCACGTCGCCCGCCCTCGGGCCCCGCCTCCACCTGCAGTGCGCAGGCCTCGCCGTCCTCCCCGACGCTCTGGCACACCTCGGCCCAGTCCTCCACCGCCAGAACCCGGGTGACGTGCGCGCCGACCAGCTCCGCCGCCGGCACCCCGAGCACGTCGAGCGTGTTGGCGGCGGCCGTGTCCACCGCACCGCCGTCCGCCGCCACCGCGAGCAGCGTCCCGTGCGACTGCACGCCCCCCAGCAGGTGAATGGGCTCGCGCACGCACTCGGACAGATCGAATCCGCCGGGCACCGCCGACTCGGCATCCCGTGCCCGCGGCGACAGCCAGTCCTCCGGCACCCGCACTCGCCTCCCTGAACTCGAACGTGCCCCGCAACCGTCCCATCCTGTCACCCGACGCGAACGGAGCCGCACCGGCCGTCCGAGCCTCTGCCGCGGGTGGCGCTCCCAGACGGTGGCCTCCTCAGGCCATCGAGGCGAGAAACCCGACCTCGGGCGCCAGGACCCCCGGCTGGGCGAGAGAGCGGAGGTCGGCCTCGACTGCGGCGAGGTCGAGGACACCCGCGCGGACCGCCCGATACCTCACGGCAGACCACAGGAACACGTCGAGGTTGTCGAAGTCCGTTCCCTCCTCGAGGACTTGTTCCTCGTGGAACCACACGGCGACCCGGCCGTCGGTCCGCAGCACGTACAGATTGCCTCCGCCGTCGGCTCCGAGGGACCAGACGTCGTCGTCGCTGAGCTCCGTGGCGTAGTCGCTGTCCAGGACGGCGCAGTCGTTGGCCGCGAAGTCGAAGGCGTACGACCAGTCGTAGACGTCGAGGCACTGCCTCATCGTTCCGGAGCGGACCCTGCGGTCGAACGCGGCCAGGGCCGTCGCGGCGTCGCGCGGGAGCCGGGCGAGGAACGGATCGACGGGGCGGGGAGGGACGGGCATCACGACCGGTGGCGCATCCGGGAACCAGCGCGCCAGGTCCTCGTCCAGACCCCGCTCCACGTACCCGGTCAGTTCAGAGAGAAGAGGCATGCGGGCAGGGTAGTCGGGTCGGGGGACCCGCTCCGTGCTGCTCGCACGCCGTGAACGATCCGTGGCCCAGCACGACGGCCTTCTCACCCTTCCTCGAATGTGGTCAGGCGGCGAGAATCAGGCTGGGCCGACCGGCTGCGGCCATGCCCGGCCCTGCCTCGACGGCCGTGATCCGACAGCCTCGGTCGGCAAGGGGGCGACGATCAGCGCGCGGGCCGTCGAAGCCGGTGAAGGCCGGGCTCGGCGCACGACACGCACGTCGTTGCCGCCGGCCGGATCTCCAGTCGCTCGGGTGGGATGGTCCTGCCGCAGGTCTCGCACTGCCCGTAGGTGCCGCGTTCGACCCGCTGGAGGGCCCGGTCCAGATCGGCAAGGTGCTCGCGCGCCTGCTCCAGCAGGGAGACCACGTGGGCACGCTCGAAGGCGGTGGTCCCTCCTTCGGGGTCGTGTTCGTCGTCCACCGCGACCAGGGCGTTCGCCGCGACGATCCCGTCGAAGTCCCGGCCCAGAGCCGCCATGCGCGCCTGCGTGTCGGCACGGTCGGCCTCCAGGCGTTCACGGACGGTCGCCGTGTCGGACCGGGCATCGCTCATGTGTACGACAACCGGGTCGCGCGGCCCCCCATTCCCCGCTGCACTCCGGCAGTTCCGGAGTCCGGACCAACTTGCCATGTGAGCTCCTGCTGCCCCGGACTCCCGTCGTCAGTGATTCGTTAGCGGGACGCAAGCGGCGCGGGAAACGATGGGGGCCGCCTCAGGGCGTGGCCTGTGCCGTCGGCCGGGCCCTTCAGATCATGGGAGAACGTGGTGAAGTTCCAGAAGTACCGGAAGCTCAAGGCCGGCGTCATGGCGGTGGTCGCCGCCGCGACCCTGGCGGTGGCGACGGCCCCGGCGGAAGCGTCGAACTGCAAGTTCGGCGGTGTCACCATCAACTGCGACTACCCGGTCGCCGAGTACGGCTTCAGCAACGGCGCACTCCAGCAGTTCGTCATCGGCACGGACTCGGCGGTGTGGACCCGCTGGACCAATCCACAGCGCACCACCTGGTCCAGCTGGGAGTCGATGGGCGGAGAGGCCCGGTCCGCCGTGGCGATCAAGCAGCACTTCACGCAGGACTCCATCCTCATCGGAGTCGTCGGCACCGACGGGTACTGGTGGTCGAAGTACCGCCAGCCCAGCGGGACGTGGAACGCGTGGCAGCGGTACGGGGTGAGCTTCCCGTAGCCCTGCCGAGGCCACCGCGGGGCGAGCCGTCCCTCCCGTGGGGACCGCCCGCCAGGGTTGCGCGGTGCCGGTCCGGGTACCGGCACCGTGCAGCCCAGGCGCCGACGCACCCGGTCCCGGTCCTGGTCCCGGTCGCCGTCGGATAAGGTCCTGGTCGCCGATGACCCGACCGAGGGGGACTGGGATGTCCGACAGAGAGCGACCGCACGGCGGCGCGACGACCGCGTCCGCCGACAGCGGCGCTGTGGACGAGCGGATCCACCGCATACGCCGGCGCCTGGAGCGCCTCATCGGCGTCGCGGCGACCGAGGGGAACGCCCTGCGCCCCCTGCGCAACGGGGACGAGATCTTCGCCGCGATGCTGGACGCGATCGGCAGAGCGCGTCACACCGTCGACATGATGACCTTCGTCTACTGGCGAGGCGACATCGCGCGGCGTTTCGCCGAGGCGCTGACCGACCGGGCGCGTGCGGGAGTGAGGGTACGGCTGCTCCTCGACGGCTTCGGCAGCCGCCTGATCGAGAGAGACCTGCTGGACCGGATGAGCGCGGCCGGAGTCGAGGTCGCCTGGTTCCGCAAGCCCCTCTACCTCTCGCCGCTCAAGCAGAACCACCGCTGCCACCGCAAGGTGCTCGTGGTCGACGAGCTGACCGCTTTCACCGGAGGCGTCGGGATCGCCGAGGAATGGTGCGGCGACGCGCGCAACCCCGACGAGTGGCGGGACACCCACGTCGAGGTCCGGGGCCCCGCCGTGGACGGCATCGCCGCCGCCTTCGCCCAGAACTGGGCCGAATGCCATGCGGAACTCTTCGACGAGCGCGACCGGTTCGTCAGCCACCCCCCGAGCGGGAGCGCGATCGTCCAGGTGGTCCGCGGTTCGGCCAGCGTCGGCTGGCAGGACATGCAGACTCTGATCCGGGTCGTCCTCGAATCGGCGGAGGAACGGGTCCGCCTGGCGACCGCCTACTTCGCCCCGGACGACTACTTCATCGACCTGCTCTGCGCCACGGCCCGCCGCGGCGTCGAAGTCGAGATCCTGCTGCCCGGCCCCCACACGGACAAGCGGGTGTGCCAGCTGGCGGGACAGCACCACTACGAGGCGCTGACCGCCGCCGGAGTGCGGATCCACCAGTACCAGCCGACCATGATGCACGCGAAGGTCATCACCATGGACGGCGTCGTGTCCCTGATCGGCTCCACGAACTTCAACCGCCGCTCCCTCGACCACGACGAGGAGGTCATGCTCGCCGTCATGGACTCCGGGTTCACCGCCACCCTCGACGCGCACTACGACGAGGACCTCAAGGTCAGCGAACTGATCCGCCCGGGCCGCTGGAAGCGGCGGTCGCTGCTGCAGCGGGCCCGGGAGACGGCGGTACTGCCCATCCGCCGCTACCTGTAGGAGGCGGCGGCCTCGACTTCCTGCGGCACGTCCTCGGCCTGTTCCTCCGACCGCGCGCGCACCGCGTTGAACTGCGCGCCGGCGAGGAGGGCCAGATTGCCGAACCACAGCCACACCAGGAAGACGACGATGCCCGCCAGCGAACCGTAGAGCCGGCTGTAGGTCCCGAACTGCGTGTAGAGGGTGAAGAGCGCCGAGGCCCCGAGCCACAGGAAGGCCGCGAGGGCTCCACCCGCGAACCCCCGGCGCAGGCCACGGCCCTGGACGGGCCCCGTCCGGTAGAGGATGAGAATCAGTGCCGTGACGATCATCAGCAGCACCGGCCATCGCAGCACGGCCATGGCATCCGTGCCCGAGCGCCCGGCGGCCGCCGCGAGCCGTCGGGCCACGGGGCCGGTGGCGACGAGGCTCGCGGCGCCCGTGACGAGCAGGGTCAGCAGCGAGGCCGAGGTGAGGACGAGGACGTGGGCGGCACGCAGCGGTCGGCGCGTGTCGGGCAGGCGGTGCATCGCGTGCAGGGCGCGCCGGAAGACCGCCAGGTAGCTGGAGGCGGACCACAGGGCGCTCAGGACGCCGCTGACGAGCAGCGGCCACAGCGAGGAGGGTGAGGAGGTGATGCCCTCCAGGGCCTCCCGGAGCACCTGGGCCGACTGGGGCGGAGCGTACGAGGTGAGGTCGCGGATCAGACGTTCGCGCGTACCGGTCCCGGCCAGCCCCACCAGGGAGACCGAGACGAGCAGGGCGGGCATCAGTGCCAGCACCGCGTAGTACGTGAGGGCCGCCGCGGAGTCGGCGATGTTGTCGTCCCAGAGACGCACGGCGGTGTGCCACAGGTGGGTGCAGGTGCGTCTGAGCCGCTCGAAGGACCGGTTCCCGGGAGTGCTCCGACGGGCGCGGAGATGGTTCGATGTCACGGAGGCCTTCTGCCCTGAATGACCGATCCCACCCTTCCTCCGTTTCGGCCTCCCACCGCCCACCGCCCACCTCCCACCGCCCACCGCCCACCGCCCACCGCCCACCGCCCACCTTCCGCGTCCCACCGACCACCGGCGTCGGGCATCCGGATCGCCGCCCACTGCCCACCGGCGTCGGGCATCCGGATCGCCGGCAGAGTGCGCCGACGGACCGGCCTCGGCGACAGCCGTGACGGCCGCGGAGTTTGACCGGCGCCCGGCAGGTAACACGGCGCGAATGACGATCCCGCATGAGGCAGCCAGACCCGGCCGCCGCCTCCTCCGGCTGCCCGCCCAGGCAGCCGGTCCCGGCCGCCCGCTCCTGCTGCTGCCCCTCCAGGCAGCAGCCGTCGCCGCACTGGGGCTGCTGGTGACCGGCCCCCTGGCGCACGGCTGGCCGCTGTCGGCGGAGGACGGCGTCAATCGCGCCCTCGCCGCCCATCGCACCCCTCTCGTCACCGCGCTCACCGACGGAGTGTCGCGGCTGGCCGGCACGGGAAGCGTGATCACTCTCACGGCGCTGTGCGCGGCCGTCCTGCTCCTGGTGCCCCGCGTGCCCCGGTGGCGGGAAGCGGCGTTCCTCGCGTTCGCGGTGGCAGCGCAGTCCGCCGTGTTCCTGCTCGTCACCCTCGTCGTGGAACGCGAACGTCCCGACGTGCCCCACCTGGACCCGGCGCCTCCCACGTCCAGCTTTCCCTCCGGTCATGTCGGGGCCTCCGTCGCCCTCTTCGGAGGGCTGGCCGTCCTCGCCTCCCGACGCCTGCACGGCGTGCGGCGCCGCGTCGTGGTGACGCTGCTCCTCGTGATCCCGCTGCTCGTGGCGGCCTCCCGCGTCTACCGCGGCATGCACCATCCCTCCGACGTGGCCGGAGGGCTGCTGAACGGCGCGTGCACGCTGGCCCTCGCGAAGGCCGCTCTGCTGTCACACCCCCGGAACGAGTCGGCGAAGCCCGTCCCCGCCCCGTCCTCCCACGGTGCCCGGCGGGCGGTCGTGGTGCGCCACCCGCACGCGTGCGACGCCACCACCGCCGACCACGTACGGGTCCTCCTGCGCGACCACGGATACACGGAGCAGCGATGGACGGACACGACGGCGGGGGAGCCCTCCGGCGACCTCGCCTCGTGCCTCGACGCGTCGGACCCCGACGTGGTCGTCGTCTGCGGCGGGGACGGCACCGTACGCGCCTGCGCGGACGTCCTGGCCGGGACCGGTGTCCCCCTGGCGATCGTTCCCTGCGGCACCGGGAACCTCTTCGCCCGCAACCTGCGGATGCCCACCGGTCCCACAGCCGCTCTCCGGGAGGCCCTCAGCGGGCAGGCGGCCGCGCTCGACGTGGCACGGCTACGAGGCGACGGCATCGCTCCGACCCGGTTCGCGGTCATGGCAGGCGCAGGCTTCGACGCCGCCATGGTCAAGGACGCCTCGCCGATACTCAAAGAGCGCCTGGGCTGGGCCGCGTACGCGCTCTCGGCCGTAAGACACCTGGGGGACACCCGCATGCGGCTGTCGATCCGGCTGGACGGCGGCCCCCCGCTGGAGCGGTGGGCCCGCATGGTCGTCGTCGGCAACGTCGGGACGCTTCAGGGCGGCCTGCCGCTGCTGCCGGAGGCCCGGCCCGACAGCGGCAGGCTGGAGGTCGTGCTGCTCGACCCGCGCGGGGTCACCGGCTGGCTCGCCGCCGCCGGATACATCGCCTCGCACATCCCGAGCGCTCGGCGGCGGCACCCTGGCGGCGCGGGGGAGCGGGGCCCCGCGCGCGGCGCCCTGGAGTACTTCAGCGCCGCCCGGATCGACCTGGAGTTCGCCAGGCCCCAGCCGCGCGAACTCGACGGCGACGTCCTCCCGTCGGGCACCCGGATGACGGCGGAGGTCGAACCGGGTGCGCTACGGGTGTACCTGCCCGCCCGGCCGTCGGAGGGCGCCCTGTCGGGAACTGACGCCCCGGTGGGAGCGGATGCCTCATCGGGAGCGGAAGCCCCGGTGGGAACGGACACCCCGACAGACACCCTGACGGAAGCGGAGCCCCCGGCCTGGACCGGAGCGGAAGGAGGAGCCCGTGGGAACCGCGACGCGCGTACCGCAGCGCAGTGAGGTCGACGCCGTCGAGGCCGAACTGCGTCTGCGGGGGGACACCCTGTCGGGCGAGGAGGCGTGGGCGGCGCTCCGCCACTACGGAGGCTGGGCCCTCGTACGGGACTCGTTTCTACGGTTCCGCTACGCCGACGGCTTCAGCCACTCCCGGGCTCTCGCCCTGCAGACCGCCCTAGCGATCGTTCCGCTGGCCATCGCCGTCATCGGACTGTCCGGGGTGCTGCACACCGAGGACCTGGCACGGATCGCCGAGCTGACCATCCGCCGGATCAGCGGTCCGAGCCAGGGCGTGGTGGACGACGCCCTGAGCGAGAGCCGACGGCACGCCGGCGAGGGCGGTGCGGCGGCCTTCTGGCTCGTTCTGCTGTTCTCCGTCGCGAACGTCACCACGGGCATGTGCCAGGTCGAGCGCGGCGCGAACCGCATATACGGCGTGGAGCGCGACCGGCCGTTCCTCCGCAAGTACGGCCGAGGGCTGGCGATGGCCGTACTGGTCGGCGTACCGCTCGGACTGACCTTCTGCGTGACCGTCCTCGGATCCGACCTCAACCAGGCCCTGATCGAGGTCTACCACCTTGAACCGGCCACGTCCCGCGCGTGGAACGTGCTGCGCTGGCCCGTGGGGATCCTGCTCGCTGTGATCGCCACCAGCGTGATCTTCCGCCGCTCGCCCCGACGCGCCCAACCGGGCTACACCTGGCTGGCCTTCGGCGCCACCGTCCACCTCGTGCTCTGGCTGGGTGCCACGTGGGCCCTGAGCCTGTACGTCGGCTCCGTCGGCTCCTTCACGACGGTGTACGGCCCCCTGAGCGCGTTCGTGGCACTGCTGCTGTGGTCCTACCTCACCTCGCTCGCGCTGTTCCTGGGCCTCTCCTTCGCCGCCCAGCTGGAAGCCGTGCGAGCGGGGGTGGCGGCCCCGATCACCGAGGACCCGGGGGTCTGAGCGACCTGCCCGCACGTCCCCGACGGAAAGGAACCGTACCGACCATGACCGAGCGTTCCACCCGGACCCGGCGGCACCCTCTCGGACGGCTCGTGGCCGGCCACGGCGGGCCCGACACGAGGTTCGGTGCGCGGTTGGCCCTGGGCACGGCCCTCACCGCCCTGGCGGCCGTCCCGTTCTCTCTCGCCCTGGTGCTCGTGGAGGCGCACTGGGCCCCGCTGTACCGCTTCGACCAGGACGTGGCCGAGCGGCTCCACCGGTCCGCGCTCGGCAGCCCGGTCCGGGTGGGGCTGCTGGAGTTCCTCACGCACGTCGCGTGGGGGCCGCTGACGATGCGGCTCCTGGTGGCAGGCGTGGTGGTGTGGCTCCTGCGGCGGCGGGCGTACCGGCTCGCCGCCTGGGCGGCCGTCACCGCGACGGCCGGCGGGCTGGTGGGGCTGCTGGTCAAGAACGTGGTCGAGCGTGCCCGCCCCCACCTGCCGGATCCCGTCGCGCACGCGCCCGGATACTCCTTCCCCTCCGGGCACGCCATGACGGCCACCACCTCGTGCGCCGTCCTGTTGCTGGTCCTGCTTCCCCTGGTCCCGCGTGCCTGGCGGCCGCTGCCGTGGGTCCTGGCGGCGGTGGCGGTACTCGGCGTCGGCTACACGCGCGTCGCGCTCGGGGTGCACTGGGTGAGCGACGTGGTCGGGGGCTGGCTGCTGGGCCTTGCGGTGGTGACGGCGACGACGCTCGCCTTCGAGGCCTGGCGGGGCGACACCGGCCGCCCCCTCACCACCCCGGCCGAGGGCCTGGAGCCCGAGATCGTGACGGAGGACCCGGAGCCGGCGAGCCGGCCCGGCGGCCGATGACACGGATCGAACCCGTCAGCCGGCCGAAAGGGCCGCCCGGTAGCCGAGCGCGTGCGCGAGCTCGGCGCCGTCTCCCGCCGGCAGGCCGGTCCCACTCCCCGAAGCGCTCCGGGTCGACCACCGGAACGCTTCGGAGGGGCGACCACCGGAGCGGTTCATGACGGACCCGAGCGGTCCGCCCGGGGAGCCGACCGGCCTCAGTCGAGGATCGTCGCGGCGCCGCGGCGCCGAAGGCCGTCCAGTCCGTCCCGCATGGCCTTGATCTGGTCGGGGGAGTGCCCGACCCAGCCCCGGAGCTCCGAGACGATCCGCACGGGATCGCTCGTGCGGAAGGAGCGGGTCGGGTTGCCGGGGAACTTCTTGTCCGTGACGTTGGGGTCGTCCTCCACGACACCGGTCGGCTCGACGACGTAGATCCGCCCCTCGCCGTCACCCGCGGCGAGCTCGGCGCCCCAGACGGCGGCGTCCAGGGTCTCCGAGAAGTACACGTTCCGGGACACGCGCCCCTCCTCGTAGTTGGACGCGTATCCGGGAACCAGCAGATCCCCCGCGGCGAGGTCCGCCTTCGTGCCGTGCAGGTACGTCCCCGCCTCGTACACCTGGAAGGGAACGGGGGCACTGCTCATCGGATGCTCCTTCGGCCTGGGCGCTGGGCCCACAGACAACCACAACGACAGCCCCCGTGTGACCGGACCGGCCCACCGTCCTCGCCGTCCTCAGGACACCCGGCCGGTCGCCCCGTCGGCGAGCGGCCCGTTCAGGCCGCCTCCTCCATCGCGTGCTCCTCCACGGAGCGGGAGTCGGTGAGGCTCAGCGCTCCGCCGGCGGCGAGCAGGCCCACGACGGCCGCGAGAAGGGCGTAGGTGATGCGCTCGCCGCGGAAGAAGGACGCGATCAGGTCGCCGCTCCAGGTGCCGGCGGGGAGCTGCGCGGTGACCAGGACGGCGATGAGGGTGCCGACGACGGCCGTGCCGACACTGGAGCCGACCTCCTGGGCGGTGTCGTTGAGGGCGGTGCCGAGGGAGGTGCGGTTGCTCGGCATGGCGTCGACGAGGGCGACCGCGCAGATCGTCATGACGGTACGCAGGCCGATGGTCATCAGGACCATGCACACCGCGATGGCGGCGTAGCCGTGCTCGACGCCCCAGGCGAGCCCGGCCACCGAGCCCGCGAGGAAACCGGCGCCCACCAGGCAGGCGACGCGATGCCCGAAGCGCCGCGCGAGCCACTCGGACAGCGGGGTCGCCAGGAGCATCGTCGCGATGATCGGCAGGTTGGCGAGTCCGGCCCGGACGGGGCTCCAGCCGTAGGCGTACTGGAAGTGCAGGATCAGGCCGAACATCACGCTCGCCATGGCGATGGACGTGCCGATCTGCGCGATGGCGGCGCCCCGGACGGTACCGCGCGAGAAGAGGCGCAGGTCGAGCATGGGCGCGGCCGTGCGGCGCTCGTGACGGACGAACCAGACGGCCGCGCCGAGGGCTCCGACGACCGACGCGAGGGTGATCGTGGAGAGCCAGCCGTGCTCGACGCCGCTGGTCAGGGAGTAGCAGGCGAGGCCGATGGCGGTGACGCTCAGGACGGCGCCCGGCACGTCGAGCGTGTCCTTGGTCAGGTCCTCCGGACGGTCGGCCGGGACGCCGAGCCGTACACCGACGCAGGCGATCACCGCGATGGGGGCGTTGACGAGGAGCAGCCACTCCCAGGACACGTGCGCCAGCGCCGTGCCGCCGAGCAGGGGGCCGAGGACGAATCCGGACATGCCGACGATGATCATCACGGTCATGGCGCGCATGCGGAGCGCCTTGTCGTCGAAGAGCCGGAAGACCAGGGAGTTCGTGATCGGCGCCATCGCGGCCGCGGCGATGCCGAGACCGGCGCGCAAGGCGATGAGACCGCCCGCGGACTGGACGAGGAGCACGCCGAGGCTGAGCGTGCCGAAGACCGCGAGCCCGATCAGGAGGACGCGGCGGCGCCCGAACCGGTCCGCGATGGACCCGGCGGTGAGCAGCAGCCCGCCGAAGGTGAGCGAGTAGGCACCCGTCACCCACTGGAGCGCGGTCGTGCCCGCGCCGAGGTCGCGGCCGATGGTGGGCAGCGCGATCGACAGCAGGGTGTTGTCGACCATCTCCACGAAGAAGGCCAGGCAGAGCGCTGCCAGGGGGATCCACGCCGCGCGCAGCGACGGGTAGGTGCGGGACGGGTTGGTGAGCGTGGCGGTGGCCATGGCGCACTCCTCTCGATCGAACGCAGTTCGGTTATCGAACGATGTTCCATCCGGTACGATAGAACAACGTTCGATCCGATGCAAAGGTGAGAGGTGGACGCCATGGCACGCCAGCAGACCCGCCCGGGCGGAGGGCGCCGACGCGCCTCGCACTCGATGGAGTCGGTCCTCTCCGAGGCGGTCGCCCTGCTGGACGAGGCGGGAGCCCCGGCCCTGACCTTCCGGGCCCTGGCCCAGCGCCTGGGCGGAGGCGTCGCCAGCATCTACTGGTACGTCGCGAACAAGGACGAGCTCCTGGACCTCGCCACAGACCACGTCATGGCCGGCGTGCTCGCCGACATCGAGAAGCTCCCGCCCGGCGAGGACGCGATCGACGACCTCCGCGCGATGGCCGTGACCCTCTTCGACGCCGTCGTCCGTCGCCCGTGGCTCGGCGCGTACTTCATGCGCAACACCGACGTGCAGAGCAACTCCCTGCACATCTACGAGATGCTCGGCCGGCAGACCCTGCGCATGGACCTCACCGCCCGCCAGCGCTTCCACGCCGTCTCCGCGGTCGTCGGCGTCGTCGTCGGCTCGGCCGTCGACATGGGCCAGGAACCGCCCGAGGAGGTCCTCGACGGCGCGGTGGACCGCGACCAGTTCCTCGGCCGATTCGCCCAGGCCTGGCGGGAGCTCGCCCCGGAGGAGTTCCCCTTCGTCCACGAGATCGTCGACGAGTTCGACGGCCACGACGACGTCGACCAGTTCCGCTCCGCCCTGGACCTCACCCTGGCGGGCCTCCGCCTCCAGGCCGGGCTCTGACCGTCCCCACCCAGCGGCCCCCGGTCGCGCACACATCCGCCTGGGCGCCCGCGGCGGCATCCTCGCCGAGCCACCGGCGGGACACCGCCGCACACCCCGTACGCCGGACCCGCCGGCACGGGATGCGGGGTGTTCGGCAGGAGCCCGCGCGGCGGGGGGCACGCGCCGCGCACGCCATGATGGTCGGTACCGGCACGGACCTTCCTGACAGCGCCGTCACGGCGATCCGATAAGGAGACCTTTCGTGGAGCAGCATTTCGATCTCGTCATCGTCGGCTCGGGTTCCGGGAACTCGATCGTCGACGAGCGGTTCGCGGAGTGGAAGGTCGCCTTCGTCGAGAAGGGCATCGGCCCGCTGGACAGTTACGGCGGCACGTGCCTGAACGTCGGCTGCATTCCCACGAAGATGTTCGTCCACACGGCCGACACCGCCCGAGCGCCCGAGCACGGCGCGCCCCTGGGCGTCGACCTGGCCCTGCGGGG
Organism: Streptomyces sp. NPDC059695; assembly: GCF_042733785.1. NCBI lineage: Bacteria > Bacillati > Actinomycetota > Actinomycetes > Kitasatosporales > Streptomycetaceae > Streptomyces > Streptomyces sp. NPDC059695. The sequence goes on from NZ_JBHWFF010000007.1 coordinate 226,844, forward strand.
TGTGGACTGGCCCGCCGTACGGGACCGGGTCTTCGGTCGCATCGACCCGATCGCGCAGGGCGGCGAACGCTACCGCGCGACCGGACATGACAAAGTCAGCCTCTATCGGGGCACCGCCCGGTTCATCGGCGAGCGCCGTCTGACCGTTGCCACGGCAGACGGGCCCGTCACGCTCACGGCCGATCGCATCGTCGTCGCGACGGGCGGCCGTCCCGTCGTGCCCGACGTGCCCGGCCTCGACGAGTCGCTCGGCTTCCACACCAGCGACAGCGTCATGCGCCTGGAGACGCTGCCGCGCCGCATGACGGTCCTCGGCTCGGGTTTCGTCGCCACCGAACTCGCCCACGTCTTCTCCTCCCTCGGCGTCGAGATCACCCTGATCGCCCGTGGAGACCTCCTGTTGCGGCACGAGGACGCCGATGTCGCACAGCGCTTCACCGAACTGGCCCACGAGCAGTGGGACGTCCGGCTCAACCGCAAGCTGGTGCGCGCCGACAGGACCCCTGACGGCACACTGCGGCTCGACCTGGAAGGTCCCCAGGGAGCGGAGAGCGTCGACACGGACGAACTGCTGGTCGCCGTCGGCCGTCGGCCCAACTCCGACCTCGTGGACGCCGCCGCCGGCGGGCTCGACCTCCACGCGGACGGCCGGATCGTCGTGGACGCGCACCAGGCCACCTCGGTGCCGGGAGTGTGGGCGCTCGGCGACGTCTCCTCGCCCTGGCAGCTCAAGCACGTCGCCAACCACGAGGCCCGCGCCGTCCAGCACAACCTGCTCCACCCCGGCGCCCTCCGCGCCACCGACCACCGCCATGTCCCGCACGCCGTCTTCTCCTCGCCGAAGATCGCCGGTGTCGGCCTGACCGAGCAGGAGGCCCAGGCGTCAGGCCGCCCGTACGTGACGGCGACGCGGGAGTACGGCGGCATCGCGTACGGCTGGGCCATGGAGGACACCACCGGCTTCGCCAAGATCCTGGCCGATCCGGCCACGGGCGAGATCCTGGGCGCGCACATCATCGGCCCCGAGGCCCCGACGCTGATCCAGCCGCTCGTCCAGGCCATGGCCTTCGGCCTGGACGCCCGCGCCATGGCCACCGGCCAGTACTGGATCCACCCCGCCATGCCCGAACTCGTCGAGAACACCCTGCTCGCCCTTCCCCTCGACTGACCGGACCCTCGGCCGGCACGGCGGCACGCCGTTCCGCCACGTGCTCCCGTCTCGGCGGGAGCACGTCAGCACATGAACGGGAGTTGGCAAGTGCGTTGCCAACTCCCCGTTCCGCCTTCCTGTTTGTTTCGATTCGGCATATGACTGTTCGGCAGCCGTCCGCACCCGGCTGTCGAACCCTTCGAACCGCCGAATCAGAAGGAACAGGCTTCATGCGCCTTCGCACACTCCTGCCCGTCACGGTGGCCGCAGCGGTGCTCTGCACGCTGCCGGCCCCGACGGCTGCCGCCGTCCCCGGGGACCGCGCCTGCTCCCCGTACCTGTCCGTGGCCGGCTTCTCGGACACGCTCGACAAGGCCATCCTCGACGGGAAGCCGGTCGGCGGGATCTCCGGCCTCGCGCTCGACCGGGACGGCACGGTCGTCGCGGTGTCCGACAAGTCGGCGCTGTACCGGCTCGAGGTGGCATCCGGCCGTACCCCCACCGCGACCGCCACGGCCCGGCTGCCACTCGCCGACGGAACGGGCAAGGTGCTCGACTCCGAAGGCGTGGTCGTCGACCGGGACGGCAGCTATCTCGTCACCGACGAGACGTCGCCGGCCATCCGCCGCTACTCACGCACCGGCCGGGTGGTGGCCGAGCTTCCGGTCCCGCCCGCGTTCCGGATCGCCCCGCAGGGCCGGGCCACCGTCAACCAGACCTTCGAGTCCCTGACCTTGCTGCCGGGCGGCCGCACCCTCGTCGCGGCCCTGGAGGGCCCACTGGCCGGGGACGGCAAGGACCGGCTGGGCCGCAGCCTCCAACGGATCCAGACCTGGGAGCGGCGCCGGGACGGTCAGTTCGTCCTGGGACGGCAGTACGCCTATCCCGTGGACGCGGACCACGGGATCGCCGAGCTCGCGGCGACCCGGGACGGGCGACTGCTCGTCCTGGAGCGGGGGTTCACGCGCGAGTTCAGGATCACGGTGCGGCTGTACGCGGCCGATCCGCTGGGCGCGAGCAACACCGCGGCCCTGGAATCCCTGACCGGGGGACCGGGGCTGCGGCCTGCCCGCAAGACGCCGATCGGCGACTTCGACGCCTGCCCGACGCTGGGCGCCCCGTCGAAGCTGCCGCAGAACCACCCCCTGGTGGACAACATCGAGGCCATGGCGGTCACAGACGAGGACAGCAGAGGCCGTCTCCAGCTGTTGCTGGCCAGCGACGACAACGAGTTCCCGCAGCAGATCACCCGCCTGTACCGGGTGGACGTACGGCTCCCAGCGCGACGGTCGTAGCCCGGATCGGCTCGGCGCGCGGCGCGGGGGCCCATGGGGAAGGGGGACGCGTCGGGCCACCCGCTCCCGGCTCTGAAAGGGGGGCGACGTGCCCTCGTGGAGCCACAAGGCGTCCGTTCGGGCGGTCGGTCGCGCGCGTCGGTGGTCAAAGCCGTGGTCAAGGCCGTGATGGAGGACCCGGGCGGGGACACTGGGCGAGCCGCCGTCTCCCAGGACCCGCAGCGGCCCAGGAGAGAGGACGTGGCCGACGTGGCGCAGGCTCCGGCGGATCCGCGGGACGACGAGGACGGCGCGGACTCCGTCGAGCTGGGCGGCTACCAGCAGGAGCTGAAGCGGACACTCGGATCCTTCCAGGTGTTCGCGATCTCCTTCGCCTTCATCTCGGTGGCGGTCGGCATCTTCGGGACGTACGACGACGTGCTGAGGACCGCCGGGCCGGTCGGGATCCGGCTGTGGCCGATCGCCGGTGTGGGGCAGATCCTGGTGGCTCTGGTGATCGCGCAGTTCGCGGCCCGGATTCCGCTGAGTGGTTCCTCGTACCAATGGGCCTCGCGCCTTGCCAACCCCAAGGTGGGCTGGGGGTTCGGCTGGCTGTCCTTCTGCTTCCTGGCGGTCGCCGTGGTCGCGGTCGACAACGCGTTGGCGAGCCAGGCGTTCATGCCGCTCGTCGGGATGGACCCCGACGAGGACGCCGCGCGGGTGATCACGCTCGTGGTGCTGTTCGTGCAGACGGTGCTGGCCGTCGCCTCCACCCGCATCGTCAGCGTCATCAACACGGCCGCCGTCGGCATCGAGGTGGCCCTGGTCGTGGTGGTGTCGATCGCGCTGGCCGTCGCCGTCCTGGCCACCGGCGACGGCGCGGCCGACAACCTCGCGTCGCGCGGCATCACCACCGACGCCCCCGGCTACTTCGCCGTGGGCGGCGGACTGATGCTCGCGATGATCATGGGCCTGGCCACCCTGGTCGGCTTCGACTCCGCGGCGAACCTGGCCGAGGAGGCCAAGGACCCGCACCGCACGGTCCCGCGTGCGATCGTGGGGTCGGTCGTGGCGGCCGCGGTCCTGGGCATGCTGTTCCTGATCGCACTCACGGTCGCGATCACGGATGTCCCGCGCATCTCCGCGGACGGCTCGCCTGTCGCGGCGATCATGCGGGACCAGCTCGGTCCGGTGATGGAACGGGTGCTGCTGGTCGCGATCACCTTCGCGTTCTTCGGCGCCGGGTTGGTGTCGATGGCGGCGTGCGCGCGCCTGGTCTTCGCCATGGCGCGAGACGGCCGGTTTCCGGCCGGCCGTCTGATGCGGCGGGTCGGTCGGCGCACACGGACCCCGGTCCCGGCGACCGCCCTGATCTTCGCCCTCGGCGTCCTCCTGATGGTCGCACTGCCGGGCTCCGCCCTGCTGGAACTGATCACGGCGTCGACGATCCTCCCGGCGCTCATCTACGGTGCGACGATCGTCCTCTACCTGGTGGTGCGGGGGCGACTGAGCCGCAGGAAGTGCGCGTTCGATCTGGGGCGCTTCGAGCTGCCCGTCGCGATCTGCGCACTGGCGTGGACGCTCCTGGCCCTGTTCGTCCTGGTCTCCCCGAGAGAGGCCTTCGTGTCCGTCGTGATCGTCGCCGGCCTCCTCCTGGCCGGCGGGCTGTTCTTCCTGGTCATGCTGATGGCCGACCGCGACACGCTGGAGACCGAACCCGGGACGCTCGGCGAGGCATTCCGGCCCTGACGAGGTTCCTCACGCCTGCACCCGAAGACCACCGAATGGACGCGCGCGGCCGGACAGCGGGTCAGTCTCCGACCCGTCCGGCCTGGACCTGGCGGCCCTCGTTGGTGACGACCACGACGGGCACCCCTTCGGGGATCTGCCCCTGGAGGTCGGCGAGGAGCGTGTCGACCGGGGGCAGGTCTCCCGGCACACGGACCTGGATGTAGAGCGTTCGCGACTGCGCGCTGACGTTGACCACGGAAGCGCCGGGCGATGCCGCCAGCCACCGCGTGGCGCTGTTCGAGGCGCGCGTGGTCCACAGCTGCACCAGGACGGTGGCCGTGGTGTTCGCCGCCAGCAGCACGCCGACCGCACCGAACAGCAGGCCGAGCGCCAGGTAGGTCCTGCGCGCGCCGCCCGTCTCCGTTCCGCGGTCGGCCGTCGCGTATCCCAGGCCTCCGAACACCACCATGCCGGCGAACACGAGGGCCAGGAGGTTCGACACGAACAGGACGGACGATCCCAGGGCCAGCCACCACGCTGCCTGCCCGAGGCAGACGCCGGTCACCACCAGCGGCGGTACCAGCGAGATGGCGATCGCCACTCCTGGCAGGACCGCGGCGACGTCCCGGCGGGAGAGGGCCAGAGCGCCTGCGAAACCGGTGGCGAGCGCCGCCACCAGGTCCATCAGGCCGGGCGAGGTACGACTGGAGATCTGACTGTTGGACAGCAGGTCGTAGGAGGCGGGCAGCACCAGCGAGAACAGGGCTCCGAGCGCCACGACCAGCAGCCCACCGGCGGCGACGAACAGAGCCGCCGTCGAGCGCCGGCGTTGCACGGCGCCGAGGGCGATCCCCATGATCGGCGTGGACAGCGGCGCGATGATCATCGCGCCGATCACCGTGGCCGTCGAATCCGTCAGCACTCCGCCGGCCGCGATGACCGCCGACAGGAACAGCATGGACCAGAACGCGGACTGCTTCGCACGGGTGTCCCCGGCCGAAAGGTCCAGATCCTCCTCCAACTCCTCCAGAGTCCTTCGCTGGTGGTCGGGGAGCGCGCGGTCGCGGAGGCTGCTGAGCACCCGTCGAGTGTCGCCCCCTGCCGAGCGACGGAGGCACGCGCCACCCACGGCTGTCCCTCGGAGGGAGCACAGACCGGGAGGGGGAGCCGTTGCGGCTGCCGCGACACCGTGGGTCTGCCTCCTGCGGGGTCGTGACCGGGCCCCTCGCACGCCTACGCCGCGAACCGGGGCCCAGTCCAACGCCCGAGCGACAGCGGGAAGCCGGTGGTCTTGAGCCGGTAGGACGATCCGGCCGGTTGCCGGTTGCCGGTTGCCGGTTGCCGGAGACGGAGCCGTCGAGCGTCGGCGTCAGGCGCTGAGCACGTCCAGGGACAGGCGTCTGGCACGGTCCAGATCGGCATCGTCGCCGAAGAGCTGGTAGCGGGTGTTGGCGGCGCGCAGGTAGGCGTCGATGCGAAAGGCGTCGTCGGCCGGGAAGCGGCTGCCCGCGGCGGCCAGCTCGGACTCCAACAGGCGCAGCCATTCGCGGACGAGGTCGCGGACCGCGTCGGCGACGGGGCCTTCGCGTCGTCCGTATTCGACCGAGGTCGCCGTGATGAAGCACCCGCCGGGGAAGACGTCGTCGCGCAGATAGGTGACCCAGCTGTCGAGCAGGGCGTGGAGTCGGGGCAGCCCCGGGGCGGCGGGCCACGACGGCTCGACGACGTGCCGCAGGTACAGGGTGCGAGCCTCGGCGACGGCGGCGATCTGGATGGCTTCCCGGTTGGCGAACACCGTGAGGATGCCGCTCTTGCTGTGCCCGGTCCGGGCGGCGAGCGCGCCCACCGTGATGGCGTCCAGACCGTGCACAGTCGCGGACATGGCTGCCTCCCGGGCGACTTCGTGCCGTGTCCGGTCGCCGCGCGCGCGGCGACCGTCGGTGCGCGGCGCGGGGGAGTCCGCGGCGGAGTCGGGGGTGTCGGGGGCCATGTGGCGATTGTATGCGATCGATCGGTCGTGTACTGTCCCCGGCTATACGACCGATCGATCGCATAGTCGGGGTGTGGATCATGAGTGACGCCGGGCTGGACGGCTTCGAGAGGCGCGTGCTCTCGCTGTTCGGGAGCGAGAAGGCCGTCCATGTGGCCGGGCAGGGGCCTGCGGTGGTCGTGATGCCGGAAATACCGGGGATCAGCCCCGACGTCGTGCGCTTCGCCAGGTGGGTGTGCGATGCGGGGTTCACCGTCTACGTGCCGTCGCTCTTCGGGGTCGACGGGGCGTATCCCACCGTCGAGCTCGCCGAGCCGATCCTCAAACGGGCCTGCGTCAGTGCGGAGTTCAGGGCGTTCGCCGGCGGTGGTACGAGTCCGGTGGCGGTGTGGCTGCGCGCGCTGGCCAGGACCGCGCACGACGAATGCGGCGGACCGGGCGTCGGAGCTGTGGGGATGTGCTTCACGGGCAACTTCGCCCTGAGCATGACGCTGGAGCCGGCCGTCATCGCCCCGGTCCTCGGCCAGCCCTCGTTGCCCTTTGACGACCCGGGCGCCCTGGAGCTGTCGCCTGAGGACGCTGCCGCCATCCGCGAGAGGTTCGAACGCGACGGACTCACCGCACTCGGCCTGCGCTTCGACAACGACAAGTGGTGTACCGGCCGGCGCTTCGCCGCCTACACCCACCTGCTCGGCGACCGCTTCGACGGCCGCGTGCTGCCCGGCGCGTCCGCGAACCCCGAACCACCGCCGTTCTTCCGCGATCTGGTCCAGACCCCCCACAGCGTTCTCACCGCGCACCTCGTCGACGAGGAGGGGCACCCCACCGTGGAAGCCCGTGACGAAGTGCTCGGATTCCTGCGCTCCCGCCTGCTTCCCGACCCCACCACGGCCTGACCGCCGGAAGCGGCGTGACCCGCGGCGGCGCGCAGCCCGCCGACGCTCGTCGAGACCCATCCGAACGTCGGATGCACCCATCTAAGTTGGATGCACTCATCCTCACACTGGAGGTTCCATGCCCAAGGGCTACTGGGTCAGCGTCTACCCCGTCATCTCCGACCCTGAGAGTCTGACCGCCTACAACAACCTGGCCGGACCGGCCGTCTCCTGTCCACCGACGGTCGCGTCGTCGCCCACGAGGCCGGAATCACGCAGCGCGTCGTTCTGATCGAGTTCGACAGCTTCGAACAAGCCGCCTCGGCATATGAGAGCGAGGCCTACAAGAAGGCGCTGGAGGCCCTCCCTGACGGCTTCGAGCGCGACTTCCGCATCGTCGAAGGCGTCGCCTGACCCGGAGGGCCCTGCCCCTGGAGGACCGGATCCTGCTGGTCGCGGCGCAGGGCGGAGGCTCCTGCGGCGAGATCCACAGGGAACGGCCACTGCCGGTGCGGCCTGTCGCCGCGCTTCCCCGGCCCCGAAAGACCGCTGGAGGCGAGCTGCGTGAATGGTCCCGGGGATGCGGGGTAGCAGCGCGAACCAGACGGTTTGATCCGTTCTCGACAGGAAGGACGCGCCCCATGACCGCCTCCAGCGTCTCCGCCGCGGCACTCGCCGCCGATGGCTCGCCCGCGTTGTTTCTGATCCTGGTCGGGGTGGTGGTGGCCGTCCTGCTGGTCGCCGCATTCTGGTGGGGTGCCCGGCGGGTCGCGCGCCGACGTACCACCACCGGTGTCGCCGCCCAGCCGCCGTCTGCCGAGGCGAGGAGGGACTCGTGGGCGACTCCTGACGAGCGCCCTGAACGGTGAAGGACGAAACGGGGATGTCCGCAGATCGAAGGAGGAGAGTGACGATGGTGAAGGCCGAGGTCCGCAACGGGCGTGACGTGGTGGAGGTCATCCTTGAGGACCACCGCAGGATGGAGGAACTGTTCCGCCGGATGCGCAGCGTCGAGGCGGACCGCGCCGCCGCCCTGGAAGAGTTCGCCGCGCTGCTCGTGGCCCATGGCGAGGCCGAGGAGACCGAGGTCTACGGGGCGCTGAAGCGGTTCAGGGGCGTCGACAACGACGAGGTCGACCACGGCTCGGAGGAGCACGCCGAAGGAAACGAGGCCCTCCTCGCGTTGCTCGAGGTGAAGGACGTGGGCTCGGAAGAATGGGACGACCGCCTGGAGGACCTGGTGAAGGCCGTGACTCACCACGTCGACGAGGAGGAGCGCACCATCCTCAACGGAACCCGGGAGAACGTCCCCGACGAGCGGAGGGCCGAACTGGGCGACGCGTTCCAGGCGGCGCGCGCGAAGCAACTGGCATCGGACTGCGGCCGCCTGGAGCACGTACGGGAGCTCGTCCACCGCTGATCCCGCCGCCCCCCCCCGCGACGCAGCGGCGGACGGCGACCGCCCCCTGATCGCCGGGACGGCCGTCGATCAGTCGCCGTGGCCGGTTCCGCCGCTGCCGAAGCCGCCGCTGGAGATTCCGCGCCACTTGCGCTTCTCCTCGCTCGGCGGGTCGGTGTCGGGCTCGCCGGTGTTCTTCAGGTTGTACGGCATGAGGCGGTGCTCGCCGTCGGTGACCGGCATCTCGGTGGGCTTGCGGTACTCCGCGACCTCGCCCGGCAGCTGACCCGTGTCAGGCCGGTGCGGCTGCGACTCCGGGTCCGGGGGCGGGAGCTCCTTGTTCTTGACCCTGATGCCGAAGACGAAGGCGCCGATGAGGACGGCGACCACGATCAGACCACCGAGGACCTGGGCGAGTCCGGACTGCCAGACTCCGGCCGCGAGCTCCGAGGCGCCATAGACGTGTGTGTGCATGGAGGGATCCCGTCTGTCTGTCAGGGCCTGACCCGGAGGACTGAACGATCCGGGACGGCACCGTGGGCGACGCCGACAGCCCCTTCTCCGTACTCGAGCGGGAGAAGACGCGGGCGGCATCGGATGTCGCTGTGTCCCCGCGCCCCGTCGGAGGGGCGCGGCGGCCGCGCCCGGCGTGCGGGCGACGGGGTGTCGGTCACACGAGGTCGGCTATGCGGAGGCCGAAGAACAACGCGATCATGAGCGACCCGATGACGATCAGGGAGAGCCACACCATGGGGTGCTCCCAGATGCCGCCGTCGGGGCGCTCGGGATGGGCGGAGGAGGTGGAGCCTTCGGCGGGCGGAGTTTCCTGGGGCGGTACGGACTTCTCGGCGGCCATGACGCCTCCCGTAGGTCGAGCGGCATAGCAGCCGCATTCCCAGATCATCATCTCGCGACAAACGACGCATATCCACTCGCATTGATCCTGCATCGAAAACTGCCCGCAGGCTGCGCCGGTCCCCCTCACGTACACCAGAGCCCGGACACCGGAAGCGTGACTTCGGTCCGTCCATGCGAGGTCCTGTCAGCGCGGCTGCTCCCGCATGGCGGCCAGGAGCTGGCCTGCCGTCCAGTCGGGGCCTCTGCCGGACAAGTCGCCGGCCCAGCGGGACAGTCCCCGCGGCGTTCGGTCGAGCAGCTGGCGTACCGCGGCACCCGCCTGGGCTTCGGTGAGCCGAGCCGGGTCCAGGCACACGCCCAGCTGTGCCTTCTCGGCGTCGTGGGCGATGGAGAACTGGTCGCTGGAGAAGGGAAGCACGAGCGCTGGGACGCCGGAGGCCACACATTCGGTGAACGAGTTGTTGCCGCCGTGATGCACCATCGCGTCCACGTGCCTCAGCAACCAGCGCTGAGGCACCGTCGCGGCGACGTGCACTCGCGGCCCCGCCAGTCGCGACAGGCGGGACACACGGTCACCGGCCGCGACCACCACGGATGTGTCCGGGACGTGGGAGAGGATGCCCCGCACCAGCACCGCCAGCACGTCGTCGCGTGCCGACAGGAACGTACCGAGAGCGATGAGGACGACGTGCCGGGCCTTGGTCCTCAGCTTCGCGAGGACCGCCTCCCACACGCTGCCGGGGCTCTGCGCCTCCTGGGGTACGCAGTGTCCTCCGTAGACGTACCGCGTCCCGGTCGGACGACGGGCGGGCAGCCACGGGAAGGGCGGATAGTTGAAGACGACCGCCCGACGGGACGCGAGGGCGAAGGCCCGGCCGGGTGTTCCGCCCTTGGACACGTGATGGCGCGCGACGCTCGCGAACTGCCGGGTGAAGGCGACGTCGTTGGCGGAGGCGGCCAGACGGAGTCGGGCCAGATCCTCCTTGGCCGGGCGGATGGCCGAGGGCCACGCGTACGGCACTCCGAACAGCGCCTGCGGTTCGTGCGGCAGATACGACGGATGCCCGGGGCAGAACGTGGCGAACGGCAGGCCCAGGCAGTGCAAGGCCAGAGTCACCGGGAAACTGAGCTGGTCGACCACGTACCAGTCCGGAGTGAGGCGCTCGTGCAGAGCCCGCATCTCGGCCAGTACGAGATCGGGGTCGGCCAGCATGTCCTCCCCGCGATGGCGGGACTGCGTGAGCAGCGCCGCGACGGCCCCTTCGCGGGTCGACGTGAGGAACTCGTCCAATCGCGCGGCCTCGCGCGCGCCCTGCGCCGTACTGCGTGCGACTCCGGTGTTGGCGTTGCGCGTCACGGTGAGCGGGGCGAACCCGACACCGGCCGCTTCAGCCATGGGAGCGAAGGGTTCCGCACAGGCGAGGTACGTGTCGACGCCCGCCCGCCCGAGGGAGCCGGCCAGGACTGACATCGGCTGAGCGTGGGAGTGGAACGGGGGACTGACGACGACGACGCGCGGCATGCGACCTCCTGCGAGACAGGCCCCTTCCGGAGCCTCTGCTGTGCCTCCCTTCGCTCGACGCCCGCCCCGTGGATGCAGGGATCCACGGCCTGGGGCGTCACCCGCGCCGCGGCGGATGCGAACCACCCCGCCGCCGAGGTGGGGGCTCCCGGAATCGACGAGGTCGCGCATCCAAGTGCCGCGGAGCAGCCGAATCACAGCAGGTCGACCATCTGCCCCGAGGAGCCCTCATGGAACATCCAGGTCTGGACGCTCGTAGCCGGGCGACCTTGTCCGATGTCCCTGACGATGGCCGGCGCGACGCTTTCGTCGACGCCCGACAGCGCTTCTGGCGCAAGGTCCGCACGACACCGCGAACCCACCCGGGCACGCGACGTGAACAGCACGACACTCTGATGACCGAGCTGGTCGACGCGGAGTACGACGGCCGGGCCGAGAGAGCCGGTGAGTGGCCGGTCCTGGCCACCGCTCTGGACCTCGAGCTCGCTCGGGTGCGCAGCAGGGTCCGGGCCGGCGAGATCCCGTCACCCGAGGAATGCGTACGTCTCCTGGCGGGAGGCGCTCTCCCACGGGCCACCGTCGCGGCGGTCTGGCCGTACAGCCTGCGAAGCCACGGGGTTGCACGGGCCGCTGCCGCCGTACGAAACGGGTTCCTCACGAGCCGGGACGCCGACACCACCTCGTTTCTCATGGATCTGTCCACTGCCGGCAGGCTCCCCGTCCTTCGGCACGTGGAAGCGGCCCGTCTGGCCCGTAGCCCGGACCGGGGGCTGAGGCACGCCGCGTGGCGCCATCTGGCCCGGTCCGGACACGAGGAACTCGACCTCGTAGCGGCTGTCGGAGAGCTCGACGCCTACGAGCGCTTGCTTCTCGACGCCCTCCGGTCCACGGACGCGAGCCGCTGGGAGACGGCTCCCGAACGCCCCGGCCTCCTCCTCGCCCAGTCCATGCTCATGGGAGACCTGGAGCGGCCGGGAGAAGGGCTCAGCGGCGGGCTCGGCGTGCTGCTCGGAGGACTCGGCGACGCCCTCGCGGAGACGCAGGGGATCGCCGGCGTCGTCACGGTGGTGACCGCGTGCCGCCCGGAACTCGAGGCCGACCCCGTGCTGCTGCGCCGTCGAACGGCCGACCACTGGGTGCTGCGGCTTCCCGTCGACAGCGACCAGCCCCTGGGGCCGCAGGACATGGGACGACATCGCGAGGAGCTGTCGTGGTGGTCGGCGAGGCTCCTCGGCGCACTGCGACCGGCGGTCGACGTGCTCCATGTGCGCTACTCCGACGACGGCTCCGCCGCGATGGCCGAAGCCGCCCGCAGGATCGGGGCACGCGTGGTCTTCACCGCCACGCCCGACCCGCACCGGCAGATGACGGAACGCCATGACACGCCGCAGGCGGAGCCGGAGGCCGTCCGGCACGACCTGCACCGGGTCTTCCTGGCCGACTGGCTCGTCGCCCGCGCCGACCACGTCGTGGGAATCGCCGGGCAGGACGGGGGAGTGGGCGAGCTCCTCACCCACTTCCCCCAGCTCGCCGGTGACCGGGGGAGAGCAGAGATCGCCGCGCTGCCTGAGGGCATCGCTCCGTACAGGCCGGGGCCTGACGTACCCGTCCGTCGGCGCAGACTGGCCGGACAGGTCTCCGCAGCCGTCGCGGCCGCCGACCTGGCCGTACCGACCGTGCTGCTGAGCGTCGGCCGCCTGCACCCGGTCAAACAACAAGACGTCCTCGTCCGCGCGTGGATCGAATCAGGCTGCCACCACGCCTCCCTCCTCGTCATCGTGGGCGGCACCCCCGAAAACCCCGGCCCCACGGAGACACCCGTACGGGACGGCATCGAGCGGGCTTTGGATTCCTGCCCGGCCGCCAGAAAACGTCTCGTGCTCATCCCCGCGCTGTCGAACGCCGACGTGAGACTCCTGGAGCGCACTCTGGCCGACCCCGCGAGCGGCATACGCGCCCGCTACGTCTGCCCGAGTGCGAAGGAGGAATTCGGACTGGCCGTTCTGGAAGCGATGGAGGCCGGAATGCTCGTCGCGGCCCCCTCGCGCGGCGGCGTTCCGAACTACCTGAAAGACGGCGAAAACGGCTTGCTGCTCGACACGTCGTCCGCGCGATCCCTCGGCACCGGCCTCAGACGTCTCCTGCAGGTCGATGACCACAGTGCCGCCGAAATGGCCCGGCAGGGGAAGGCTCTGGTCCGGACGTCCTACTCGGTCGAGGCGATGGCGCGAAGTCTCGCCGGTGAATACCTCGATCTGGCGCGCCGGAGCCCTCTCACTCGACGGATTCCCAGAGACCCCATCGCCTCTCGGCGCATCCGAATCCGGAACTGACGAGAAAGACTCTGCAAGCGGTGCTCAGGCCGGGATCCACGCGCCGCGAGGAGTGCGGCGATTCCCCGGTGATTCTCGTGAATGTCCGACCCGCGCCCGTCTCCCACCGGCCCGCGCCTGTCTCCCGCCGGCCCGACTTTCTCCGGCCGGCCCGACTTTCTCCGGGAGAGAACATGAAACTGAAGGACGAGTTGCCCGTCGACCATCACCTGGCCCGGGTCTACCGCGTCGGCTCGGCTCTCTGCGGCATGATCCTGCTGTGCTTCGGCTGCCTGGGATTCGCGGACTTCCTGAGCCCCTTCAATACGTCGGGCGACAAGATCGCCGGCATGACCACCAACAGCGCTCTCAGCGCCCTTTCGGTCGTGTTCGGCGTGGCCCTTCTGGGTGGGGCGGTGGTGGGAGGGAATTTCGCCTCGTCCCTGAACATGACCGTGGGCTCCCTGTTCCTCCTCAGCGGCTTCTGGCACCTTTTCGTCCTGGACCGGCCGGCGAACTTCCTGGACTTCGGCATGACCAACGTCATCTTCAGCTTCGTCATGGGGCTGGTGATCCTCACCTTCGGGATGTACGGCCGAGTCTCCGGCAGGCTTCCGCACGACAACCCCTACTGGCAGCGCCGTCACCCCGAGGCCGCCTCCGGGGAAGCACGCGACGGTCACCGCGCGCGAGAAACCGAACCCACGGCCTTCTCCGAACCGTCCGAGGCACCTGTGCCGCGTCGGATCTCCGACCGGCGTCGGCGCTGAGGCCTGAGCTCGCCGACGCCGACGGCAGGATGCCGTGCGCCGCGTGCACTCCCGCCGCTGCCGCCGTCCGCCCATGGCCGATACTGCTTCCATGGGGGATCACGACACCACGCAGGCACAACTGCGCGCCGCTCTGTGCGCCGGCGACCCGTGGACCGCGCTGTACATGCTGAACACCGACCGGCCCGTCGCTCTCGCCGCGGCGGCCGAGGAGCTGTACCGGTCGGACCCGGACCGGGACGCCTTCCGCCCCTACCTCACCTCGCTGCTCCAGGGGCTCGGCGAGGCAGGGGGCGAGGTGCTGCTGCGGTTGCTCGCCGAGCCTGCGTTCGCCCCCCGTGACCGCCAGGCCCTGCTGAGGGCCGCCGTCACGTGCGGGCTACGGCTGCCCGCGGCGCTCGTGCGCTCGTTTGCGGATGAGGCCCAGGCCGCCGAAGGGAGTGAGGCGCGCGCCGACAGCCCGGTCGCCCCGGCGCTCGTGGACGCGATGGGACTCTCCGGGGACCTGTCCTTCGCCCCTCACCTCGGCACCCTCCTCGAAGACCCCGCCGTGCGCGCCCGCGCCGCGCTCGCGCTGGGCCGCCTCGGCGCCCGTGAGTGGACAGCCCCGATAGCCGCACGGCTGTCCGCGGTCAGCGGGCTTCAGCACACCGCGTTCGCCGTCGCCCTGGAGCTCCTGGACGATCCCGTCGCAGTGCCGTACCTGCTTCGATGGCTGGCCGAGAGCGGCGAGGAACGCGTGCACGACGTGCATCTCGCGCTCGTACGCCTCACCCGGCGCGACCCGCTGCTGCCCGAGGGAGCGAGCGGTGCGGCGTACGCGTCGGCCGTGCGCGCAGCCTGGGCCGAGAGCCGTACCGAGCGCGTGCCCGAGGTGGTGCGGGACCTGGTGGTCGAGTCCGATGCGCTGGCGCGATTCTCCGTCGACGAGGGCGCGGGCCGGATCAGGGTCGCCTTCGACCCTCCGTCGCCCGGCTCCTCCTGGCCGCGCTGGAACCGGTCCCTGACGTTCGACGGGAAGCCGCTGTACCAGGTCGGCTCGGTCTGCGACACGTGCGAGCTGGGTCTGACCCTGCTGGACTGGCCGGACCAGGAGGCGGCCCGGATCGCCGCCCGGATGCGCGGACGGCTGGCCGACCTGGACCGGCTCGACACCGCGCTGCTCGCAGAATGGGGCCCCGTCCTCGGCGAGCTGGAGACCGGCCACTACCGTGCCCTGCTGCTCGACCTCCCTCTGGAGGAAGTCTCCGAGCCTGCCCATTCGTGGTGGTACCGCCGCGTGGCGGCCCGGGCGCAGCAGGACGGCGACGAGGACGAATTCGGCGAGGACACTCCCGAAGACTTCTGGCCAGGCGTCGCTCATCTTCAGCTCACCGCGCCCGTCACGGGTGGCCGGGTGCCGTTCACGTACGGCGCCCTCATGCCCTCGCAGCCGCCGGAGGCGCTCGACCCGGCGACCGTCGCCCGGCACGCGGCCGCCATCGCGGCCGGGAAGAGGCCCGCTGCCGTCGTCCTCGGCTGGATCGACGACCGGTACGTCCGGGCCCAGCACGAGGAGCGATGGCTGGTGGGAGCGGTACTGGACGGTCATCACCGACTCGCGGCGTACGCGGCCGCCGGCGTGCCGGCCCGGGTGCTCCTGCTCGCCCGAGAAGGCGAGGGCGGCGTCACCGACGGAGGCGTGGAGGGGCTGGCGGAGCTGGCCGCGGCGTACGGCTGCCGGGACTGACGGCGGACCGCGCTGTCGCGCCGGATCGTACGGTCTCCATGCCGCGCACGAGAATCGAGGGAATCACTGCTGGTGCATCCGTAGGGCCAGCGAACGCACAAGCAGAGGTAACGGGGACTGAAGCTGCTTCGGCGTCGAAGCCGCGGTTGGACCCCCTACCTCCCCTCTCGTGCAGCAACGGAGGACCTGTGAACTACTCGGCAGCACTCCAGGGACGTACAGCGGTGGTGACCGGAGCGGCGCGCGGCCTGGGCGCCGGAGTCGCCCGCGAGCTGGCCGCACGAGGAATGCGGGTCGCCCTGCTCGGACGCGAGGCGCCCACCCTCGACGCCGTGGCCTCCCGGCTTCCCACGGAATCCGGCGTCTACGAGGTAGATGTCACGGACGACTCCGGAATGATGCAGGTGGCGGCCCAGATCGAGTTCGATCTCGGCTCCCCGAGTGTCGTCGTCGCCAACGCCGGCATTGCGGAGGGAGGGCCGTTCACAAGCTCTGATCCGTCCACCTGGAGACGAGTCATCGAAGTGAATCTGATCGGCAGTGCGGTCACGGCACGCGTCTTCATGCCCCACCTGCTGGAGACGCACGGGTACTTTCTCCAGGTGGCCTCCACGGCGGCCTTCGGGGCAGCTCCGATGATGAGCGCGTACTGTGCCTCCAAGGCCGGAGCGGAGTCGTTCGCCCGCTCGATCAGAGCGGAACTCGCACACCGGGATGTGTCTGTGGGAATCGCCTACCTGCACTGGACGGACACGGACATGATCCGCGACGTGGAGCGGCACACGGTCCTGCGCGAACTGCGCCAGCACATGCCCGCACCGGCTCGGAAGGTCTACCCCGTCGGCCAGGTCGCTTCGTGGATCGCGCGAGGCATCGACCGACGAGCCACCTCCGTCTACGCACCGCCGTGGCTTCGTCTCGCGCAACTGGCCCGTCCGGTCTTTCCCGCGGCCGTCTCCCTGCTGTCCAGCCGGACGCTACCGCACCTCACCCGTGCGGACTCCCTCGAACAGACGGGGCTTCTGGGCACGGGAGGGCGCATCGAGGAGGAGTCCATCCGGAGGGGGTAACCGCACGACGCGTCAGGAGCACTCTGATCCGGAACGACGACCACCCCATGCCACAACGTGCCGCCATGCTCAACGTGATGCCCCTCCACGCCGGGCGGCTCACCAGCCCCAGGTGCCGGGACCACCCTTGAAAGGGCCCTCGATCTCGGCCGTGATCCACCCACCGTAGAAGTCGCCCTCCTGGGCGGTCACCACGTCGCCGTCGACTGTGCAGTGCGCAGAAGACGGGTAGAAGGCCAGGTGGCTCCGGAGAGCCTGGTAAGGGGTGAGCGGCCGCTCGTAGCTCCAGGCAGCCCTGTGGATCACAAGGCCGTCGACGACGATGTCCCAGTAGGACGCCTCCCCTTTCCACTCGCAGTGGGTTCCCCCCGGCCGCGCCCGCAGAAGCTCCTCGCGCACGTCGCTTCGGGGCAGGTAGAAGACCGGGGGATGACTCGTCTCGAGAACTCGGAGGCTCGCACATGTCTCCGCCACGACCACCGAGCCCACCGATACCGTCACGCGGCGGTCATCGCCCACCAGCTTCGGAGGCCGTGGGTAGTCCCACACCGACTCCTTGGGCCGTGCCCGCGCCGTGAAGCCGACCGATTCGCCGTCCACGTCGTTCATGAACCGACCTCACCGTTCCTGAGTGTCCCTGCGAATGCCTGTGCCTATCGTTCTGCCTGAGCTCGCTCGGCAGATGCGATGCAGACGTCACGCCTTTCGGTAGAGGTCGCTGAGGAGCTCGATGACGTGCGGGGCCGCCGGGTGCGGGTCGTCGCGCCACCAGGCCAGCCGTACCGCGACGGGTTCGGCATCGCGGACCGGTCGGTAGACCACGCCCGGTCTGCGGTACTGGCTGGCCGTGGCCTCCGCGCTCATGCCCATGCATCGCCCGGTCGAGATCGCCGTGAGCCAGTCGTCCACGTCGTACGTCTCCTGGGTCGCGGGGCGGGAGTCGGGCGGCCAGAGCTCCGGTGTCGTGGTGCCGGTGCGCCTGTCGATCAGCAGGGTGTGGCCGCTCAGGTCCGCCAGGCGCAGCGAACGACGCCTGGCCAGCGGGTCGTCGGCCGCCATCGCGCAGAGCCGTCGCTCCAGACCCACGATCGCCGAGTCGAAGCGGCGGTCCTCCAGCCCCCTTCGCAGCACGGCCAGGTCGCACGAGCCCTCTGCCAGCCCGGCGGTCGCCGAGTTGACCCGCACCATGTGCAGCTCGGTGCCGGGGTGCGCCGCGGCCCACCGGCGCTGGAACGCCGGGGTGTGGCGGCCGAGGGCCGACCAGGCGTAGCCGATGCGCAGGACGTGCTGTCCCGCCGTCGCCTCTCGGACCAGTTCGTCCGCCGCGGCGAGCAGCCGCCGCGCGTGCTCCACCACGCGCACGCCGGCGCTCGTGGGAGCCACGGAACGGGAGGTGCGTCGCAACAGCCGGACGCCCAAAGTCCGTTCGAGGGAGGCCAGGGTCCGGGAGACGGCCGCCTGGGAGACGCCGAGCGCCAGCGCGGCGTCGGTGAAGGTGCCCTCGTCGACGATCGCGACGAGACAGCGCAGCTGCCGGAGCTCCATATCCATGACGTCAGCGTATAGCTGGCTTGCGTACATGCATTTTGCGCAAGGACGCGTCGGCACCAGCATCAGCGCATGCGAACAGCCCCGTCCGAACCCACCCTGGCGACGAGCGTCCCGCCGACGCCCCAGGCCTCCCCGGCCGGCGTGGCCGCCATGCTCGGCAGCGGCCTCTCCAACCAGATCGGTGCCGCCACCGGTTCCCTCGCCTTTCCCGCCATCGGCCCCGTCGGAGTCGTCGCGGTCCGCCAGTACGTCGCCGCCGCCGTGCTGCTGGCCGTCGGCCGGCCCGCGCTGCGCAGCTTCACCTGGCGGCAGTGGCGGCCCGTCGTGCTGCTCGCGGTCGTCTTCGCGACGATGAACCTCTCGCTCTACACTGCCATCGACCGGGTCGGCCTGGGGCTCGCCGTGACCCTGGAGTTCCTCGGTCCGCTCGCCATCGCCCTGGCCGCCACCCGCCGCCGTACCGACGTGCTGTGCGCCCTGCTGGCTGCCGCCGGGGTCGTCACCCTCATGCGGCCCCAGCCCTCCACCGACTACGTCGGGATGGCGTCGGGCCTGCTCGGGGCCGTGTGCTGGGCCTCGTACATCAAGCTCAACCAGGAGGTCGGGCGCCGCGTCCCGGGCGCGCAGGGCAGTGCCGCCGCCGCGCTCCTCTCCGCCGTCATGTTCCTGCCGGTCGGCCTCCACGTCGTGCTGCGTCACCCGCCGACAGCCGCGTCCCTCGCGTACGCCGTCGCAGCCGGCGTCCTCGCCTCGGCGGTGCCGTACCTGGTGGACCTGTACACGCTGCGGCACGTGCCGGCCGCCGCCTTCGGCCTGTTCATGAGCGTCAACCCCGTGCTCGCGGCCGTGGTCGGCTGGATCGGTCTCGGCCAGAGCCTCGGGTGGACCGACGGAGCCGCCATCGGGGCCGTCGTCGGAGCCAACGTCCTCAGCATCCACTTCTCCCGCCGCTGAGCGGCGCGGGCCGTCGCTCGTTCGGCAGGAGTCGATCGGCGATCCCTCGTGCTCAGCCCCCGTCCGCGCCGGCCCGCCCTCGTCCGGACCGGCGGGCGGGGCGACGTCACGCAGGGGAGCCGAGCGGCGGGTGGTCGAGCACGCGGGGCCGGTACTCGACCAGCTGGATGCGGTCGTCGAAGGTGCGGTGCTCGGTCATCTCGAGGGCCACGTCCGGGTAGCCGTCGTAGATGCGTTCTTCGCCCGTGGCTCCGGTGATCACAGGGAACATCACGACCCGGAAGCGGTCGACGAGTCCGGCACGGAGCAGGGCCCGGGAGAGGCTGAGGCTGCCGATCGTGCTGAGGATCCCCGAGCCGCTCGCCTTCATGGCGCGGACCGCCTCGACGGCGTCGTCCTGGACGAGCGTGGCGTTGGCCCACGTGAGCGGCGCCGTGAGCGAGCTGGAGAACACCACCTTGGAGGCGCGCGTGAGCCCGTCGACGGACGCCTCCTCCTCGGGCCTGAACTCGTCCTGACCGCTCGGCACCTCGCCGGCGGCGAAGCCCGACATCAGGCGGTAGGTGTTCGCCCCCATCAGGTAGGTGACCTCGGGCTGCTCGCCGAGCCAGGCGAGGTACTCCGGGCCCTCGAGGCCCCAGAACCCGGGCCATCCCTCTCCTGACGCGTAGCCGTCGAGGGACGTGATGAAGTCGACGAGAAGCTCCGACATGGCGGTGTCCTTTCCTGGCGTGTCACGAGCTTGGACCGCCCCGGAGCCGCAAACTCATCGGCCGCGCCGTGGAGAACCGAGAAATCGACCGGCCGGACTCCTCACGCACGACCGACGCTGTCCCGGCGGGCTGGACCCGGCCGCTCGTGACCCGACGGCCTGGCAGCGGGACACCCGGAGGCGACGGGCGGTGGGCTCGTCTCCAGCGCGGCGAGGGCCCCACGAGCATCCCGCGCCCGCTCCGTCGCCCCAGGGTTCGAGGGTGGCCGACCGAACTGCTGCCGGGGGAGCCCGCCCAGATTCCTCGCTTCCTGCCAGGAGCTCGTCCTTCCGGCCCTGAGCAGCTGAGCCCGATTGCTCTCCACCCGGCGACGGCCGTTTGCGACCCGAGATCGCGGAAAGCCGGACGGACATGGACGATGTGGAAACCGCACCACGAACCGTCGTGATCGGCCCAGTCGGCGGCGGCATCGGCCGCGCCTGCGCGGTGGCGTTCGCCACCCGCGGCGACCGGCCGCCACCGACCGTCCGGGGCCGCGCGGATCGCGCCGGTCCCGACGGCGCGTCCCGGATCGCCGAGCAGGCGGGCGGGCGCGGCCGAGGTGATCACCGTCGAGGTTCACCCGCACGACCGCACTTGGAAGGTGTGACCATGAACCGAGGAACGAGCGCCGTCCCGCACCGGTGGTACGGGCCGGGGGGACGCGTCCCGCTGACCGCGGACGCCGTTCCGCTGCCGCCCGACCCCGACATCGCGCCGGTACCCCCGCCCGCACCGCCGCGACCGCCGGGCCCGCCCGACCCGGTCGCGCCGCCGCCCGGCAGGCCGGAGCCCGTGCCGCCGGGCCCCCAGCCCGTACCGCCCGGGCCCGACCCCGTACCGCCGGGTCCCGAACCGGTCCCGCCCGGGCCGCCGGATCCGGGCGCGCCCGACCCCGAGCCCCCGAATCCCGGCGCCGCCGGGCCCGGGAGACCCCGGCGCGCCGGAGCCGCCCGCCTGACGGTCCGCGAGGCCGCCGGGCCGCGCCCGGGTGACCCTCCACGCACGGCGTATACGGCAGGAGACGGCGGGACAACACCCAGGCGGTCCTCCCCGGGGCCCGCCGTCCGGACCGCGGCGGCTCCGACGGCCGGGCGGACGGTCCCGGGAGTACTCCTCGGAGTTCCGCGGACGCGCCGGAGAGCGCGAACCGCACCGGGCCCGGTGCGGCGCCTTCCGCGCCGAGACAGCGTGATCATGGCCTTGACCTGCGGATTTCGTACGCGTCCCTGGCGTGAACAGTGGGCGAACCCCTGGCGCGATGGGTTTCGGAGGCGCTGTGCCACGCCCTAGCCTCCCGGCCATGTCCGACTTCTCACGCCGTAAGGTCCTCGGCACCCTTGCCGCCGGTTCCGCACTCTCCGTCCTTCCGCCCTCCCTCCTGACGGCCATGGCCGCTCCTCTGCCCCGCGGGGGACTCCGGGCCGTCGAGCACGTCATCGTGCTGATGCAGGAGAACCGTTCCTTCGACAACTACTTCGGCACCCTCAGAGGCGTCCGCGGCTTCGGCGACCGGCGGGCGCTGCGACTGCCCGACGGTGCCAGCGTGTTCGAGCAGCCTCGCTCCGGCGGGCCCTCCGTCCTGCCGTTCTCCGCCCGCCGGGCGGCCGTCGACGCCGGACGGCCCGAGAGCGACATCCAGTACCTCGGCTCGCTGCCGCACGGCTTCAACGACGGCGTGCAGGCCCGCGCGAACGGCTGGTGGAACGACTGGATCGCGGCCAAGGGCCAGAGCACCATGGCCCACTACGACCGGCGCGACATCCCCCTCCAGTACGAACTCGCCGACCGTTTCACCATCTGCGACGCCTACCACTGCTCCGTCTTCGGCTCCACGAACCCCAACCGCAACTTCCTGTGGACCGGCACGACAGGGTTCGAGCCCAACGGCGGGGGACGTGCCGTCACCAACGCCGCGTACTCCTACAGCCACGCCGGCTACGACTGGACCACCTACCCGGAGCGCCTGGAGGCCGCCGGGGTGTCCTGGCAGATCTACCAGGAGTGGGACAACTTCACCGACAACGCGGTGGAGTACTTCAAGCCGTGGAAGCGGATCGGCCGGAAGATCCTCAGCGCCGCCGGGTTCGCCCACGCCACCACCGAGGAGTTCTACGACAAGCTGTGGGCGAAGAGCGAAAGCCAGCGGAAGGCGGACCTGGCCCGGTTCAGCGCCGCGGTCGACGCCCTTCCCGAGGACGAGCGCCGGCTGTTCCTGCGCGGCGCCCACCGCTCCGAACCGGGCACCCTCCTCACCCGGATCAAGGCCGACATCAAGGCGGGAACCCTCCCGAAGGTCAGCTGGGTGGTGCCCACGGCCGCCCTCTCGGAACACCCCAGCTCCTCCACGCCCGTCGGCAGCGCCGGCCTCGTCTACGACCTGCTGGACGCCATCGCCTCGGACCCCAAGACCTGGTCGAAGACCGCGCTGTTCATCAACTTCGACGAGAACGACGGCTACTTCGACCACGTTCCCGCCCCCACCGCCCCGCGGCCGGAGAGCGGCGACGGCGACGACTGGGTGGGCGGCCGCCCGGTCGGGCCGGGCCCGCGCGTCCCGATGACCGTCGTGTCCCCCTGGACGGTCGGCGGTTTCGTCAACTCGGAGCTCTTCGACCACACGTCGGTGATCAGGTTCCTGGAGAAGTGGACGGGCGTCCAGGAGCCCAACATCAGCGCCTGGCGCCGCAGCGTCTTCGGTGACCTGACCTCCGTGTTCGACTTCGACCGCGCCTACCGCCGGCCCGAGGTGGAACGGCCCGGCGCGGTTCCGGCACCGATCGGCCGCTGGAACCCGGTGCCTCCGTCGACGCAGGAGCGCCCCGTCCAGGAGACCGGCGTCCGCCCGACCCGGCCCTCCCCGTACCGGCTCGCGCTGCGCGCCACCGTCACCGACACCGAGGTGCGGCTGGCGCTCGGCAACGAGGGTCGGCGGACCGCCGCGATCACCGCGTACCCGGGCGACGGAACCGTCCCGCGCGCCTGGACCGTCGCCGGCCGGGACAGCGCCACCGGCAGCCTGCCGTACGGTCCCGAGGGCTACGACCTCCAGGTGCACGGCCCCGGCTGGGCGCTGTGGGAGCTGCGCGGCGCCGGCACCGGCGCCGAGGCGCACGTGGTGGAGCACGCCCACGCCCGCCACGTGGACGTGGAGTGCACCAACCCCACCCGGCGCACCCGGACCCTCGTGGTGGGCGAGTCCACCCACGAGCGGCGCGGAGACGGCCGCGTGCAGACCGTCCGGCTGGCGCCCGGCGGGAAGCGGACCGTGTCCGTACCGCTCGCCCGGCACGGCTGGTACGACATCGTGGTGCTCGACGAGGAGGACCCGCGCTTCCTGCGCCGGATGTCCGGCAGGCCCGCGGACGGCGGACGGGGCACCACGGACCCGGCGATCGGGACCGCGCCGGCGCTGAGCGCGGCGATCGAGCTGCCCGAGCCCCTGCCCCCGCTGACCGCCCCCCTCGTGCAGGGCAGTCCCGCCGAAGTGGTGGTCCGCGTACGCAACGAGGAGAAGGGACGGCTGCGGGACCTGGCCGTGTCCCTGCTGGCACCGGGCGGCTGGACGGTGAAGTCCTCCGGGCCGGTCCCGCGCAGCCTGCCCGGCGGCGGTACGGCGGACCTGCGGTTCACCGTCACCCCGGCGGCGGACGCCACGGCCGCCACGCTCACCGTCGCCGCCCGCGCCGAGGGCGACGGCCTGCTCCGGATCGCGGACGCGCGGGTCCGGGCGGAGGTCGCCCGCGCGGTGAGCCTCACCCTGACCGCGCCCGCGAGCTCTCCCGACACCGACGGCTGCGCGCTGTCCCCGGAGAAGCCGCTGTCCGTGACCGCGACCGTCACCAACGCGGGGAGCGCTCCGCTCACGACCCTGTCCGCCCGGCTCGCGGTACCGGACGGGTGGCGTGCCGAGGTGACCGCGGGGACCCCCGCCTCGGTTCCGGCCCGTGCGTCGGTGAAGGTGGTCTGGAAGGTCACCGCGCCCGCGTCGGCGGCCCGCACCTCCGCCACGCTGACGGCGACCGTCGGCGGGCGCACCGCGGCCGGCACGACGGTGGAGCAGACCGGATCGCTGGCCACCCGGGTGGGGCCGGTGATGACCGGCTACCTGCTCGCCGAGGACTTCGAGTCCCTCGCCGACCGGCTGGCCCCCGCCACCGATCTGAGCCGTCCCGGGCTGCGGGGCTGGACGCGGACCGCGCCCGAGGGTTGGACGGTCACCAACGCCGCCGGGATGCCGCAGGGCACGGAGGAGCTCAACGGCTGGTCGTTCCTGTCCCGGCAGTTCTGGTTCCCGGCCGGCCAGGAGCGCGCGGCGTTCGGCCGGTCCCTGGGCATCGTCGCCGTCGCCGACCCGGACGACTGGGACGACACGGGCAGTCCCTCCAGCCGTGGCACCTTCGACTCGACGCTGACGACGCCCGCCGTCGCGATCCCGGTGGGGACCCCGACACTGCACCTGGGCTTCGATTCCCACTACCGGCAGGAGAGCCCGCAGGAGGCGGAGGTGACCGTCGTCTTCGACACCGGCGCCACCTCCAGGGTGCTGTACTACTCCAGCGCGGCGTCGGGGAACAGCAACGGCGGCCGCGACCAGCAGAACCGTCTCGTCACCGCGTCCTTCGCCGTGCCGGCCGACGCGCGTTCGGTGAAGGTGGGCTTCCGGATCCACCACGCGGGCAACAACTGGTTCTGGGCGGTGGACAACATCAGGCTGAGCGCCTCGCCCATCGCCGACGCCTGACCGACTCCGGGCCCCCGCCGAGCGGGGGCCCGGTGCCGGGTACGCGCCGCACCGCCGGGCTCCACGGCATCGCCTGGGCCGAGCCCGGCGCAACGCGCTGCCGAACGTCGGCTATCCCTTGACGGGGTCGCTTCCCGGCTCCTTGACGATGCGGTCGTCGATGGCGATCGACTTCCAGAGCCGACGGTCGATTCTGAACTTCCTGAGTTCCCCGTCGGTCAGGCTAACCTCCACGAAGTGGTACATGTTCGAGCCGTCCAGCATGCCTCGAGACTTGCCCACGACCACGCCCTCCCAGGCGTCGTCATGCCCGGATTTACTCGATTTCATCATGTTCCGCAGTGTACGAGGGTCCTCGCGCCGTCCCGCAGGTCCGCACGTCAATTCCGGCCAAGGCGGACCGGCCGGGCCGGAAGGGCCGCTGTCCGGCGGCCGGAGCGGGCACCGTCGCCCCACTGCGCGGAGCGGTACTGCCCAGCTCTCGTGTCCGGCACCTGCGCACCCCGCCTGGCGCGCGGCGTCACGACCGAGGCGCGGCTCCGCGTTCGCGCGCGTGGAGGTGCCCCTCCGTCTCGTGTGCCCCGCGTGGCGGCAGGATGCTCTCCAAGGCGTAGCCCGTCTTCTGCGCCACCCGGCAGGAGGCGGGGTTGCCGGCATTGTGGATCAATTCCAGACGGCTCAGGCCGGGACCCGTCTTCGTGTCGAAGGCCCAGGCGGTCAACAGTTCCACGGCTCTGGAGGCCACGCCGAGGCCCCGTGCCGGAGCCCCGGTCCAGTAGCCGATCTCGCCGCACGGTCGGTCCCCGGACGGCGTGAGGACGATGTGCCCCACGACCCGACCAGCCGCCAGGGTGGCGAAACTGAGTCGCTCACCGGACTTCCAGCCCGCCTCCTGTCCCGCGATCCAGCGCTCCGCGTCCTCTGGCCCGTCGACCCGATGCGACGTCCAGCGGCGCAGTTCCTCGTCGCCGGCCAGTGCCACCAGCACGTCGGCGTCACCCGGCTCCCACGGACGCAGCGTCAGATCGGCCGAGTCCAGCATCACGGTCATGACCATGGAAGTCCCCCTGTCCTCCCGTCACCCTAGAGCCACGTCCCCCGGCCACGCGCCACGAGGCCCCGCCGGAGGCCGAGTCCGCGATCGCCGCACACGACGGCGGCGCCGCACAGGACGGCCCCCGCACGCCGCCAAGGCGGTTCGCATCGCGGCCCCGATCGGAGGCGACAGGACCGCGCGAGGCGCTCACCGCCCCTCTCCGGCGCGCAGCGCCTTGGCCCGGCTTCGGAACCCGGCCGGGGTCTCGCCGGTGCGCTTGCGGAAGAAGCGGGTGAACACGGTCGCCGAGGGGAAGCCGAGTCGTTCGCCGACGGTCGCGGTGAGCAGGTCGGTGTGGAGGAGCAGCCGTTTCGCCTCGAGGACGAGCCGGTCGTCGATGAACGCCTTGGCGCCGCGCCCGACGGCGGCGTTGCTGGCGCGCGTCAGCGTCCTGACGCTGTAGCCGAGTCCGGCGGCGTACTGCTCGGCCTGGTGCAGGCGGGTGAAGTCGTTCTCCACCGCCTGCTGGAAGCGGCGGAAGGTCTCGTCCCCCGCCGTCTGCCGGCGGTGGCCGCCCGGGAGGTGGGAGAGGCGGAGCACGAGGACCGCGAGCAGGTGACGGACCACTTCGACGTGTACT
Source organism: Streptomyces sp. NPDC059695 (assembly GCF_042733785.1). Lineage (NCBI taxonomy): Bacteria > Bacillati > Actinomycetota > Actinomycetes > Kitasatosporales > Streptomycetaceae > Streptomyces > Streptomyces sp. NPDC059695. The sequence goes on from NZ_JBHWFF010000007.1 coordinate 253,201, forward strand.
TCCAGGGGCAGGTTCCGCAGCTGGTGGTACTCGTCCTCCAGCAGGTCGAGCGTCTGCGTGATCGGCTCGCTCGGGCCGGGCGGGGGAGTGAGCGGCAGCCGCCACGCGCGGCGGTCCAGCCGGGCCGAGGCGACGGTCGCCGTGTCCAGGAAGCTGGGCTGGAAGAGGATCAGCGACACGCGGGCTTCGAGACCCTCCTCCACCGCGTCGCCCCGCAGCCGGACGACCTGGCCCGGACGCAGCCAGAGCCAGGAGCCCGCGTCCATGCGGCACTCGGTCAGATCCACGTCGCACTCCAGGGCGCCGGACCGGACCGTGACCAGCAGGTGGAAGCCGGGTCGCACCGCTGTCCCGGCGCGCCGGCCCAGCCGTTCGACGCGGGCCCGCCACCCGGCGAGGTCGGTGACCTCGATGCCCGGAGGGCCGCCCGGCGTCACGGGGAAGGGGAAGTCCGCGATGTCGTGGAGTTGTCCGATTCTGCTCATGATCTGCCCGAGAGTACCCCGGACGCCTGCCTGACCGTACCTAGCCTGACCAGTACACAGGCCCTCGAACCGTGGGGGTCCAATCGAACTGACAGGACAATCGAGGTGACCGAAAAACCCCATGCGCGCCCGGAGGGCTCCGCAGCTCCCGGGGCTTCCCGTAGGCGCATCATCGTGGGCATGACCGGGGCGACAGGAGCCCCCCTGGGACTGCGCCTGCTCGAACGCCTCGCGGACGACCCGGGTGTGGAGACGCACCTGGTCCTCACCCCGTGGGCCCGCGCCACCATCGAGCTGGAGACCGGCCGGACGGCCCGGGACCTCTCCGTGCTCGCCGACGTCGTCCACAACCCCGAGGACCAGGGAGCCTCGATCTCCTCCGGCTCCTTCCGTACCGACGCCATGGTCGTCGTTCCCTGCAGCATGAAGACCCTCGCCGGCATCCGCGCCGGCTACGCCAGCGGCCTCGTACAGCGCGCGGCCGACGTCGCCCTGAAGGAGAACCGGCCCCTGGTGCTGGTCCCCAGGGAGACTCCGCTCAGCCCCATCCACCTGGAGAACATGCTCGACCTGGCGCGCATGGGAGTCCGGATCGTGCCGCCGATGCCCGCCTTCTACAACCACCCGCACGACGTCGACGACATCGTGGACCACATCGTCACGCGCATCCTCGACCAGCTCGGCCTTCCGGCCCCTTCCGCCCGCCGCTGGAACGGCATGCGGGCAGCGCGAACCGCGTGACCGATCGACGACGGCCGCGGGGAACGGACCGCGTGACCGATCGGCGACGGCCGCGGGGAACGGACCGCGTGACCGATCGGCGACGGCCGCTCTGAACGGAGCATGTGACCGATCGGCGACGGCCGCAGTGAGCGGACCGCGTGACCGATCAGCCAAGTCCGTGCCGAACGAACCACATGACTGATCCGCCAGATCGGCGCCGAACGAACCGTTTAGCCGATCCGCGCAGGCGCCACCGACCGCCCCGCGCGACCGCCCCGCGACTTCGACACCCTTCAAACTGCCCGGCCCGCCCGCAGGCGGCCGAAGAAAGCGACCCCACACCATGAGCCAGTCCACCGACCCCGCCCTGGACTTCCGCACCTTCCTCGCCCAACTCCTGGCCGACAAGGATGCCGTGGCCATCGAGCAGACCGTCGACCCCCACCTGGAAGTCGGGGCGGTCACGCGCCGGGCCTACGAGACGCGGTCGCCCGCACCCCTCTTCACCTCCCTCACCGGAACCGCCCCGGGGTTTCGGATACTCGGGGCACCCGCCGGACTGAACCGCGACCCCCGCACCCGGTACGGCCGGCTCGCCGCGCACCTGGGTCTGCCGCGTACCGCGAACCCGCGCACGATCCTGGAACACCTGGTCGCCGCCATGAGCGCACCGCCCTTGGCACCGGTCGTCGTGCCCGAGGGCCCCTGCCAGCAGAACGTCCGCATCGGAGACGGCGTCGACCTGGAGACGCTCCCCGTACCGCTGCTGCACCAGGAAGACGGCGGACGCTACGTGGGCACCTACGGGTTCCACATCGTGCGGAGCCCGGACGGCACCTGGACCAGCTGGTCGGTCGCCCGCACCATGCTGCACGACCGCAACTCCCTGGTCGGCCCCGTCATGCCCCAGCAGCACATCGGCATGATCCGGGAGATGTGGCGGCGGCGCGGCGAACGCACCCCGTGGGCGATGGTGCTGGGCGCCCCGCCGGCCGCCCTGGCCGCGGCCGGGATGCCGCTGCCCGAAGGTGTCAGCGAGGACGGCTACGTCGGTGCCCTCACCGGCACTCCCGTCGAGGTGGTGCGGGCCCGCACCAACAACCTGTTCGTCCCGGCCCACTCCGAGATCGTCCTGGAGGGGTACATCGACGGCGACGCCACGGCGTCCGAGGGACCGATGGGGGAGTACCACGGGTACGCGTTCCCGGACGGAAAGGAGCAGCCCGTCTTCCGCGTCGAGGCGGTCACCTGGCGCGACGACCCGGTCCTGCCGGTCTGCGTCGCCGGACTCCCTCCGGAGGAGAACCACACCATCTGGGGCACGATGATCTCGGCGGCGGCCCTCGAAGTGCTGCGTACCGCCGGCCTGCCCATCGAGCTGGCCTGGTGCTCCTACGAGGCCGCCACCTGCTGGATCGTCCTCAGCATCGACCGGGAACGGCGGAGGCGGCTCGGGCTGACGCGCCGTGAGCTGATCGACCGGATCGCGAAGGTGCTGTTCGGCTCCCACGCCGGATGGCTGGTCCCCAAGGTGATCCTGGTGGACGACGACATCGACATCACCGACATCGACCAGGTGGTGTGGGCGATGGCCACCCGCTGCCACCCGGGGACGGGCGAGCACTACTTCCCCGATGCCCCGGGCATCCCGATGGTCCCCTACCTCACCCCGGACGAGGTGCGCGCGGCCAAGGGCGGCAAGTCCATCACCGACTGTCTCCTTCCCGAAGACTTCCGCGGTACCACCGCCTCCTTCCGCGGCTCCTTTCCGCCGGCGCTCCAGCAGTACGTACTCGACAACTGGACCACCTACGGCTACAGCGGCGACTGAACGGTCCGCACGCCGCTTCCGGCAGCAGCAGATCGGCCCTCATACCGACTGACGTCTCCAGGAAATAGGCCAGAATCTGACCTATTCGGCGTCCAGGATGAAGCCATGACGCAGATCCAGAACACCCCTCATTCCGTTGACGCCCCTGACGCCGCCGCCGACCCCCGACAGGCACTGCTGAAGGCCATCGCACTGGCCGGACGTACCGTGGCCGCGGTCCGGCCCGAGCAGTTCGACGGGCCCACGCCCTGCACCGAGTTCACCGTCCGTCGACTCGCAGAGCACCTCGTCGCCGTCCTGCGCCGGATCGCCTTCGCCGGACGCGGCGGCGACGTGACGAGTCTCCCCACGACCGCCGACGACCTCGCGGACACCGAGTGGCAGGAGGCATGGGACGCCGCAGTGCGAGAGGTCGAGGCGGCGTGGGCGGACCCCGCGATCCTGCAGCGCACGCTGACCCTGCCCTTCGGCAGCATTCCGGGTGCTGCTGCCGCCGCCGTCTGGACCTCCGAATTCACCGTGCACACCTGGGACATCGCCACCGCGACCGGCCAACTCCCCGACTGGGACGCCGAGCTCGTGGCGATCTCCTACGCCGCCATGCAGCGGGGACTGCCCGCCGGGCCGCGCGACGGTGCGCCGTTCGGGGCCGCCGTGGACGTCGACCCGGATGCGCCGGCCATCGACCGCCTCGTGGCCTGGTGCGGGCGCAAGCCGTAACGAGCATCCGAAAGGGGAGGGCGGTCCCAAGACCGGGGCCGCCCTCCCCGCCCTCTTTGTCAGGACGGACGACGCCACGCCTTGGCAGTCTTCTCCGTGCCGCCCAGGAACCGTGTACGCGCGCGGACTTCAGGCGTACGAGTCCTCGATGGCCACGTGCCGCACCGTCCGAAGCGTCGATCGCAGCCGGTCCAGATCGGTCGAGCCCAGAGCGAGGCGGAGGGCCTGTGGTGTGTGGGTCGTGGTGCTGTAGGGCTCTGCGGTGGACACCGAGATGTGCTGACGCGCGAGCGCGGCGGTCAGGCGGTCGGCGCGTGCGTCTTCGGGCAGCGGCAGCCAGGTGAAGTAGGACGACGGATGGCTGATGAGGCGCAGACCCGCCAGCTCCTCTCGGGCGACGGTCTGGCGGGCCCTGGCGTCGTCTCGCTTCTGCGCTTCCAGGCGGTTCACCGTCCCGTCGTCGAGCCAGCGGCAGGCGATCGCGGTGGTCAGGGCGGGGGTGTTCCACGTGGTCGCCCGGATGGCACGTTCGAGTGACGGCACGGCGGACGGCGGGGCCACGACGAAACCGACGCGGAGGCCGGTGGCGATGTTCTTGGAGAGGCCCGAGACGTAGAGGGTGACGTCCGGGGCCGTGGCGGCCAGCGGCGGCGGGGGGTCTTCGACGAGGTAGGCGTAGGAGGCGTCCTCGATGATGAGTGGACCGTACCGCCGGGCGATCTCGGTCAGGCGGGCGCGGTCGGTGGCCGGCATGACCCAGCCCAGCGGGTTGTGCAGGGTGGGCATGGTGTAGATCGCACGCACGGGCCGGGTCGCGCACAGCCTCTCCAGGGCGTCGAGATCCGGTCCGTCGGCGGTGAGGGGGACGGGGGCCAGGTCGAGATGGAAGGCATGCGCGAGCACCTTGAAACCCGGATAGGTCAGCGCGTCGACCGCGACGACGTCGCCTGCGTTGAGCATGGCCATGACGGTGATGGCCAGGCCGTGCTGTGCGCCGCCCGCGATGAGGATCCGCTCCGCGTCCGTGGTGATGCCCCGGAGCCTCAGGTGCCGTGCGATCGAGGCCCTGTCCTGAGGGCGCCCTCCGTGCGGTTGGTAGCGCAGCAGGGAGTCGAGGTCACCTGAGCCGGCCACCTCGCGCAGAGCGTGCCGGAGGAGATCGGCCTGGCCGGGCAGCGAGGGGTAGTTGAAGCTCAGGTCGACCGCGTCCGCGGCGACCGCCTGTTGATCGATGCCGTGCCCGGCGGGAACCGTGATGTCGCGTACGAAGGTGCCGCGGCCCTGCTCCCGGCTCACCAGGCCCATCGCTTCCAGCTCGGCGTACACCCGGGTCGCGGTCACCACGGCGATGTTCTCGCGGGCGGCGAGCCGGCGGTGCGTCGGCAGGCGCGCACCCGCGGCGAGCCGTCCCGACCGGATGTCGGCAGCGAGGGTGTCGACCAGCTGTTTGTACCGCGGAGCTGCCATGACCGGAATTGTATCCATGACAATTCTTTGACCGTCCTGGTCGCGGCTTCCTACCGTCAGGGTCAACCAGTTCACCCATCCGGAGGGCAGTCGCCGTGCACATCGCCATCCTCACCTTCGAGGGCTACAACGAGCTCGACTCCCTGATCGCGCTCGGCGTGCTCAACCGCGTCAAGACCGAGGGCTGGCGTGTCACCATCGCCACCCCCAGCCCCAAGGTGAGGTCGATGAACGGCGTTGTCATCGAGCAGATGTCGACCCTTGAGGACGCGTGCGCCGCCGACGCGGTCATCGTCGGCAGCGGCATCGCCACCCGCGAGGTCGTCGAAGACCCGGCGATCATGAAGGTCCTGCGCGGCCTGGACCCCACGCGCCAGCTCATCGCGGCACAGTGCTCCGGCGCGCTCGTACTGGCCAGGCTCGGCCTGCTCGACGGCATCCCCGCGTGCACCGACCTGACGACCAAGCCCTGGGTGGTCGCAGCCGGCGTAGAAGTGCTCAACCAGCCCTTCTACGCCCAGGGCAACACCGCCACGGCCGGCGGCTGCCTGGCCTCGCAGTACCTCGCCGCGTGGATCATCGCCCGTCTTCAGGGCAAGGACGCCGCGGAAGACGCGATGCACTACGTCGCCCCGGTCGGCGAGAAGGAGGAGTACGTCGAGCGCGCCTGGCGCAACATCTCCCCCTACCTGTCCGCGCCCACTCCAGCGCTGGTCTGATGCCCGTGGCGGGCCGCAGAGTCCTACGGGGCCCGGTGAACGCCCTCCACGAGGTACGGAACGGGGTCCGACGCCAGTCCTCGCCCAAGGCTCCCGCAACGGGCGTCGAAGTGGCAGAGGCCGGTGATGCTGCTGAGAGCGATGAGGCAGTGCAGGTGGTGGAGCAAGGTGCCGGTCAGCACGAGCGTGGGGAGCGCCTTGTCGGCGCGCAGGAGGGGGTTGAGGAAGGCGGAGTCTCCGAAGGCGACGGCGGTGAGGCCGAGCCGGATCCGGGAGGGCAGCCGTTGCGGGCGTCGGCCAAGGCCTGGGCGAGGCAGGTGGTGACGGGGCCGTCGGTCAGTCGACTGGGTGAGGAGCTCGTGCGCCGGTCCGCTTCCAGGCCTAGGGTCGGGTACGGGGAGCAGATCGGGGCTGACACGCTCGTGGAGTGGCTGTGGAGGACTCGGAAGGGCCCGAAGCGGAGGGCAGGAGCGGGACGGCGGGTGAACGGCTCAGCACGTTCACCAAGCGGAACATCCTGCTGGTCTCCGTCTTCTTCCTGTCCAATCTGCTGACCGCGGTCAGCACTCTCGTCACGGCTGTCACCGTCCTGCGAGAGTCTCGAACGGACTGGCATGCCGCGGAGTACCGCAAACTCAGCCAGCTTCGAGCGGGCTACACGTTGGAGAAGTTCCAGAAGGAGCTGGGTCCGCCCGTCTTCCGAAGGGCACTCGACAGCGGTGGCCCGTTCGTCACGAACGTCTACCGCCCCAGGGAGCAGTACTGGGTCGAGGTGATCTCCGACAAGAACAACGCTGCCAGGACGTACGCGGTGACGACGTGCGATCCCTCCTTCCACCCCGAGTTCCTCTACGGAGGCGCCCGTAAGGGCAGGGTGGTCCTGAACGAGAACACCTTGTCGGACGTGCTTCCGTCAGACGAACAGCGCGAGGAATCGCTCAAGATCTACTTTGGATCCACGGCGGGCAGTCCCGGCGCGGTGTTCCAGGTGTACGACCGGGGTGCCGCAAGCGCCTACCGCCAGTTCGCCTGGGGCCTCAACGAAGTGTGCCCGACATGGCACTCGAAGACCCCCGGGTATGACCCGCAAGCTTCATGGGCCGGTTGGTACCAGAAACACCAAGGGCAGAAGGAGCCCCCTCCGGGGCATTCCTTCCTCGCCGAGGAGCTGAACGAGGGAGCCAGGCCCATCATGGCCGAGTCCGTCGTCAACACCTACGCCGAGTCTGCGGTCGGCGAGATTCTCCTTACCTACTATCCGACTCAGATCGGCGTGGAGCGGCTCGTCGTTCAGTAGTGCCTCTAGTTCGCCTCAGCCGAGGGGAAGAAGCGGGCCGCGTCGCGGGGAACGCTCCCCGCTCGTCGCCGTCCAGTCCTCCGTGACAAGGCGTAGGCGACTCGCGGAAGCCGCCGCAGGCGGCAATTCGGGGAACGGCTGTGTCTGGTTGCGGTGGGGAATGTCGGCGAGTCCTAGGAACAGTTCCCGAGTCGGGGTCCATCTCGTCGCCCCCGGCCGTCAGCTGAACCCGCATCGGTGCCGCACAGGATTCGCAGACGACGTCCATTGGTCCCGTGGACGCCCAGCTGGGGAAACCGCCGACTCGCCAGCCGGGCGGTATCGACAGCGCGCCCTGGTAGTTCGGTGCGCAGCGTCCGCCCTCCGCCATCCGGGCGTTGCCCCAGGCGTCGATGCGGGCGATCAGAGCAGCCGGCAGCGTGTCGTCCTCCGCCACAGCGCTGGGGAGTGCGTGCTCCCACTGGACCAACGGCGCTTCAGGCACGGCAGGGGGGATGGCCCCCGCGCTCCGTCCGAGCCGCCGGCCTCCACTTCAGGAGGTATCGGCGTTCGAGGCGCGGGCCGTGAGTACGCGGGCAGCGGAAGAGTTGCACCAGGTCGGCGCCGCCTGGACCGGCGGCAAGGCCGAGGACGTCCCGGCCGAAGAACTGGGCGATCCCCGCGGCACATCCGCAGCCGCCCGAGGGCTCCCGGATACACTGCTCCGCCCGACCCTGACAGGAGACCATCGCCTTGTTACCCGCACGCGTACTCGCCGTTGCCCCGCTGGCGCTCGTGGTGCTCGCCCTGTCCGGCTGTTCGTCCTGGGTCTGCACCGACACCACGGCGGAGCGCGGAACGGCCGGTGCCCGGGTGGAGATCGTACACACGTACGGGCAGCGTCTCGGCGTCACCGTCGAGGTCGTCGGCTGGCGCCTTGAGCCCCACCCGCAAGAGCCGTCCAGAGGCGACAAGGTCCACTTCGACTACCGCTTCGAGGGCGCCGAAGAACATTCCGGCCCTGCGGTGGATGCCTGCGCGGTCGACAAGAAGCGCGTGGCTTTGGGGTGCCAGACGATCCATTCGTCCGGGGCCTGGCCCGAGCCTGACGGTACCCGCACGGGCGACGGCTGGCTCGCCATCGAGCATCCTGAGCAGGTTGCCGGAGTGCTGTTCGTCCCGAACGACCAGTCCTACGACCGACGGACCTGTGAAACGGACGTCAAGGACGGCGGCGGGATGCATCCTCCGGAACCGGCCACCGTGGGGGATCAGCTGTAGCAGGTCAGGGCCGTCGAGGGCGACGTACGGGTCGATACGACGATCGCGCTGCTCGGCATGCACTACGGCGGCCGGGACCGGGGCTTGGCCTTCGCCGTGTGGGGCGCCACCAACTCGGTGGCCGCCGCCGGGCGCCTGGTCGGCGGACTCCTCACCCAGTGCCTGGACCGGCGGTGGACCTTCTTCGTCCACCTGCTGGCACCGTGGGCGGCGCGGTCAACACCTTCCGCCCGCTGGGGTTCGCCCTCGGCATCGCCGTGTTCGGCGTGATCTGCCAGTGGCGGACCGAGACCGTCCTGCGAGCCGACGGCGGGGTCCCGGACCCGCACGGTGCGGCCGTGGCGCTGAGCGCTAGGCGCGGGCGGTGGTGGCCGGCCGACCAGAGGCCGACCGCGACGCGATGGCGCACCTGGTGCGTGAGGCGTTCGCCTCCGGCCCGAACGCGGTGCTCGTCGTCGCGGCGGCGCTGGGGGCCGTGGCCTCTAGGGTCGTCGTCGCGACGGTACGGATCCCGGCGGGCCGCACCGAGCAGCGGCGACCATCCCCTCTCGGGCCGGGGGCGGATGCCGCGCTGGAGACGGGCGAGAGCGGCTGACCGGCACCCGGACCCGTCAGGCGCCCCGTCTCACCACGGCGTCATGCTCATGCCCTGGTCGACCCAGTCTGCGAAGGTGACCGGCCGGCCGCCCAGCCTCAGCGGGAGGATCCGGTCGCAACTGGCCCTGCCGTCGAACCACATCTCGCCGCGGTGCGGGCCCGTGACGACGAGAAGGGTGGAGAAGCCGCAGCCGCCCTCCTGGATGAACACCGCGCCGGCCGTCACCCGCTCGTGGAGTACCCCGCCCTCGGAATCCCACGCCTCCCACGCCGCCGTGTCCTCCCGGGGCGGTTCGCGCTCGTCGTGCTCCTCGTCGTAGGCACGGTACGAGTCGGGGTGCGGGAACGGCTGCGTCAGCAGGTCGTAGTTGGTGTCGACGTCGCCGTACCAACCCCAGCCCCGCGGACCGCGCCACAGCTGCCTGAAGCGACTTCCGACGTCACCGAACCGCAGCAGGTGCTCGCGGTACTCGGAGGGGAACGTGATCCCGAGATCATGCTCCGCCTCGCGCACGTCCGCCTCCGCCAGGCGCCGCTCCAGCGGATTCCCGTCCCGCCGCACGACCTCGGGGTCCAGCCGCTCGTGGCGGTGCCCCCGCGTCAGGCGCAGGTACTCCGCGGTCCAGTCGATCTCCATGACCCGAGGGTAGACAGCCCGTCCGGAGCGGGACCGCGGGGACCGCCCCGGTGGTGTCAGTGCGGCGAAGTATCCTTCCCGGCACCGCACAACGACCCGTGTGGGCCGAGAGAATTGACCGGCTGTCTGCCTTCCCGCTGCCCTTCCAAGCCGCGCGTTCCCTGACGTTCGCCGCACCCCGGACGCTCCGCGAGCTTCAGATGACAGAGTGCAGCGCGCACCCTTCGGGCGAAGGCGGGGTGGTTCGACAAGATGCACGACCCCGACATCGTCGCCCGGTGGACGCGTGAGGCGATGGAGCAGGGCCTCACCGAGGCTCAGGTGCGGTACGTGCTGGCCGAGCTCGCGCACCACGCGATCTTGCGGGACGCGCGCACCGGCGTCGAGGTGTCCGCCGTCGACGGCGTGTGGCAGTCGGACACGCTGATCGACGACAATCTCGCGCCCTGGCTCCGCGAGGCGGTCCGGGTCCTGGAGGACGCCCGCGCATCGCGGCCGACCCGTACGGGTGGTACGACTCGGAGCCCGCCCATCCGGTCAGGGCCTCCTTCAAAGACGACGCGACCTACGCGGAATCCCGTCGCGTGTGGGCGGACGCCCACGAGGAGTGGTGGGAGAACCGCGCCCGGTCGTCCCGGACGCCCTCGCGTTCACCGCGCCCGAGGTGCCCGACGCCCCCCCGCGGCCGCCGCCTCCAGGTCATCGTCAAGCTCGCCACCATCCACTCGACCCTGGAGAAGCCCGAGAACGCCGGCGGCTCCTGGCATGTCGAGGGGATGCTCAACGAGCGGATCCTCTCGACCGGCATCTCCTCCTGGGACAGCGAGAACATCACCGAAAGCCGGTTGAGCTTCCGGGCCACCCTCGACGACCCCGAATACGAGCAGAACGACGACAACGGTCTCCGTGGGGGTCTTCGGCCTGGAGGGCGAGGACGCGCTCAACCAGCTCCCGGGTTCGTCCTCCACCCCGGCCGGCCGCTGCCTGGCCTTCCCCAACGTCTACCTGCACCGCGTCGGTTCGTTCCGCCTCGCCGTCCCTGCCCGCCCGGGACACCGCGAGATCCTCGTGTTCTCCCTCGTCGACCCCTCGGAGAGCCTCGTCTCCACCTTCGACGTGCCCCTGCAGCAGCCGTGGTCCGCCATCCCCACCATGCCCCTCGGCCAGGCCCGAGCCTTCCGCGAACAGTGCATGCAGGAACGCAAGTTCTTCGTCGACGAGCACAACGAGCGGCTCTACGAGCCCGAGTTCTCCCTCTGCGAGCACTGAGCCCCGCTCCTCGCGCCTCCCGGTCGGCGTCCCGCGACGCCGACTGGGAGGGTGACCCGGGTCAGGCTCCCGGCTCGGGATTCCCACCGGTGTCGAGCGCCGTCAGCCGCTGCCGGACCTCCTCCGCCAGCGGGCCACAGCAGCCGAGGCCGCCCATGAGGCGTCGGCGAGTCCCCACAGCACCGGCACGCACAGACCGGCGCAGCCGACCGCCACCGCAAGGCGCCGCAGCCGCGCGACGGACCGCGTCTCCTGGTCCGCCGCTGCCCAGAGCAGGACCTCGCTGTCGACCGTGGCACCATCAAGGTTTCGGTCCGGCCTCCTGAGAAGCCTCGCGAGAACTTTCCTCGCGACCTGTCGGACAAGGTCCGCTGTGACGGGCCGTCTTGCACGACCTGCGAGGAGGCCGCCATGCCGCAGCGGATCCCCACAGCAGAGGCTCTGTCCATGTGGCTGCGAACGGGATCGACTGGAGAGGACCTAATGGCCTGGCGGTGCAACCGGCGGCGGCATATCGAGAGCGCGGGCGAGGGCGGCCATGACGGGGGCAGAGCTGTCCCGCAGATATCCGGAGCCCCAGCCGGATGCCAGAACGAGAAAGCGCGCCAGGTCGCGCTCGACTCCGCTCAGGAGGTGACGCAGTTCGCCGGCTCGCATCTCGATGACCGGGCTGTCGCTCTGCTCGACGTCGACGGTCAGTCGGACGGTGTCGCCCACGCGTTCGGCAAGTGGGTCAGGGTCATGGCCGAAGGAGGCGGAACCACTGCCACTTGCGACCGTGTCCCAGGCACGCCAGTCCTCCAGCCCATTGCAGCAGCCCGGAAGAAAGGTGACGCCGGTAGAGGTGTCGATGACCCTCAGGCCTCCGGCCGCGAAGGGGGTGTCGAAGGTGAGTAGTCCGTGCAGGAACGACGTAACAGGGTCCGACGGCCGAGGCGGGCGGTCATCCCCCGCATGGGGATCGGGGTCGATGTCGTTGCACTGAGCGATGCGCATCACCGCTGTCCCGACTTCGGTGGGAGTCAGTTCACCGTGGAGCGCCATGTACGCGAACGGCTCACCTCGTTCAACGGGCCACAGGCCGAACTGCTGAGGGTCGTATATCTCCAGGACGGGCTGCATCACGATCACTGGCAGAGTGTCGCCCATCGCTTCCTGCGCTGCCTCCCGTTTGCCCGCCGCATCAGACGCCTCAGCCAGTACCGGAGGGGGGCACGGCCCGGGCCCAGGCAGTGCGAAAGGGGGCCGTTAGGCTGATGGCGCCGTCGCACGCGAACGAAGGACAGATATGGCGCGCCTCTACGCACCCGGACCGAAAGAGTTCGTCTTCGCAGTCGGCGACGGCAGCGATCAGCACGTCTCCGTGGGCGACGCTCAGGAAGCCTACGTAGCGTTCTCCGCGTTCTTCCGCGATCGAGACTCCGACACCTACACCATCACCGATGATGCGTCGGGGCAGAGCCTGGTACTCAAGCCCGGACAAGGCGTCATCTCTCGTATGGAGAACGCCGACCGGCACCGGTCGGAACACCTCCGGGTCGACAGGGCCAACCGCTACCTCCCGAGCGCCATGCTGTTCTTCGAGAACGGATATGCCGGTCTCGACCATTTCGGCCAGTGGTTCTCCGATCTTGGGGACCTCGACGCGTCACCGGAAACTCGTGGATCGGCCCGCGCCGCCGCGATCACGACGGAAGCGGAAGCGATCGAGGAGGTCGCCCGGATCTGGGCCAATTCAGGCTTTGTGGACCCGAGCGACCAGTGCTATGTCTTCTTCGACTCGCATGGCACGGACGAGGACCGAGCGGAACGAGCCGCACTGCTCAAGCTGATCGAGTTCCTCGGTATCGAACGGGTCGAGGCGCCGGCCGGCGCCGCCGGGGGCGAAGTCTGGGTGCGCACCGACCCGCGTCTCGACATCGCATGTGCGCGATGGTCGTGAACGGACGCTGCGGCGTGGAACGGTTCCGGCGCCCGGGCAAGCCGGTGCAGCGGCCCGGCGGAAGGCTGAGCCCATGAGAGACATCGTGTTCACGCGCATGAGTGGCTGGATCCCGAGCGTGATCCGCGAGGCCGGCGAACTGAAGCTGATGCTCGGTGCCGGGGCCGACGCGAACCACGAGCCCCGCACCTTCACGTTCCCGATAGGCGAATCCCATCTTGCGGTGATCCAGGAGGACCTCGCCCGGCACCTGCTGCTGTGGAGTGCGATCCTTCCACTGTGCGATGACGCCGGAACCCGCGGCCGGCTCGATGAGGACGCCGCCGTCGCGCTCCTGGGCCCGATTCTCCTCGCCCCGGCTGCGGACGTCGACGCGTTCTTCCGGCGCATCCGATGGGACAGGAGCCGTCTCGTCGCCCACGGGGCCGACATCGGTCTGCTCGAGCGCGGTCAGGTGTGCGCGGCGATGCACGCGGCGACGGAGACGCCGAACGGGAAGCGAGCTCAGGAGGACCACGCGCGGCGCCGTCGCGCCGAGCGCGGAACGGTGCTCGGTCCGCTCGACACCGCGGTTCTGAGGTACACGGGCCAGTACCTGCACGGCGCGAGCGTTCCGAAGCGGAGCCCGGATGCCGTCGAGCCCGCGCTGCTGCCCGAGGTCATGCGAGTGATCGCCACCGCTGAGCAGGCATGCGCCGGGATGCGGATCGGCCGCGATCCACGACGGGGGAAGCGCGGCACGGACCGACGCGACTGGGATCGGATGAAGGCGACCACCGAAGCGGCCGTGCGCCGCGCCCACCCCGGGCTCGTCGACGACGCGGTGCGTTCCGTGAGCTTCCTGATGTGCTCGGAAGCGACGGACCGCTCCAGGAATACCCCCGTAGAAGACGCCGAGGAGGCCGCCGGCCCCCGCACCGACCCGGGCGGGAGCAGGGGGAAGACTGCCCTGACGTTCACTGACGACAAGGACGTCGAGAGGAAGTGGCGACACGACGGTCGCCGCACCGCGGCCGCGGAGTTCTGGGATTTCGTCGAGGATCGCTCCGCCGGGGACAACGAGGTGTTCACCATCGAGGACGAGGAGATGGGCGAAGGGATCCAGCTCCACTTCTACGCGGACTCCCTCGCCCGGATCACGACGGTGCGCCGGGGCGAAGGCACGGCAGAGCCTCAGTACCGAGTCGAGTACCGACTGGTCGACGGCATCAGCGGCTACCGGAACCTGGTGAGCGCCTTCGTACGCGGCGGATGTGCCGCCCTCGAACAGCACGGTCCCTGGATATCGGACGTCGCCGAGTTCGAGCGCGCCCGCCGCCGACGCGGCGCCCGCTAGCTCGTGGTTCGTCGAGGACAACGGGCTCGGTCGACTCCCTGACCTCGAGGCCGGCCACGACCGCAGGTACTCCGCCACCTCGCTGGGCCCTTCACGTGTCCGCATCGAGCACCGTAACGATTGGCGGTCGCAGGTCGGGGCAGACGGGCGCCATGGCTACGACCGAGGCGACAGACGTGAGCGGTACGGACGAACACAGAACGACCCGTGACGAGACGCACGAAGAACGTGCGGATCGCCGGTGGACCGAGCTCATGCAAGAGATACGGGTCGCTCAGACCGGAGTCCAGATCATGCTGGGCTTTCTGCTCACCGTGGTCTTCACACCGACCTTCCGGGGTCTGGGACAGACCGACAAAACGATCTACCTGATCACGGTCGTGCTCGGTTCCCTGGCCACCGGGGCCCTCATCGCACCGGTGGCGTTTCACCGCATCGTGTCGGGACGCAACCTCAAGCCCCACGGCGTCGCATGGGCCTCGCGGCTCACCTTCACGGGTCTTGTACTGCTCCTCGCCACTCTGACGTGCTCGCTCTTCCTGATTCTGCGCGTGGCGACGCACGACTCCTACGTACCGTGGCTGGTGGCCGGAGTCGTGGCCTGGTACCTGTGCTGCTGGTTCGTCCTGCCCTTCTGGGCGCGTTCCCGCTACACAAACGGTGACGAGGACTGACTGGTCGCCGCACGCCGCTTCGCTCGGTTCGGCACCGTTCACATCCACCCTCGCGTACCGCGACCGACCGGCTCCACCGGTCGTCCTGGACGAGCTCGGCATACGCGCCTGACTCGTCCGGCCAGTGGGGAGGTTCGGCAGCGCCGACTGATCGTGAGCCGCCGTGAAGACCCCACTCGTCGAGGCCACCGTAGACATGGGCTTCAAGGCATCCTGAAGCGTCCATGGCGACCGCCTCGCCCCGGTACAGGGCGACGAGCGAGTCCTTGCCCCGCCACCAGGTGTCGGTCAAGCCCTGCACCTCAGGTACCGGCTCGTACCCTTCGAGGCCCAAGGAGCCGACGGCCTCGCCGGTGATCCTCGTGATGCTCCTGGCCCAGCGTCTCGCATGGCAGGCCAAGGCCAAGGACTCCATCCAGCCTTCTGCACACGCGTGCAAGGGTGCCCAGTGGTAGCCCTGAATCCCGACCCGACGGTCGTCGAAGGCCACGGCACGATCGACCTCCCCGGCCGGGACACCGTGCTCGATCCAGACGTCGCGGTGACGCTCGATGTCATGCCGGGCGACACGGATGCCCTCACACACGACGAACCTCTCGGCCCGGCTGGTCAATCCAGCCGGTGCGACCGGGACGGGCGATAGGGGAGCGGCAGCCACCAGGGCATCGGCGTGTACTGACGAGGTCCGACAACGCCTCATGGCGAGCGCCATCACCCGTTTGGTTGAGCGTGGGGTGAACGCTCACAGCGTCACACCGGAGCATCATCGATCCGCGCCACCGAGAGCACCGGACAGAGGCAGCCGACGCATACGGCGAGGCGACCGCCTCCTGCCAGGACACGCACCGCGCCGACCAGGCCGCTTCCGCCGACGGGGAGTGCCGGGTCGCCTGTCGTCCCGCCAGGGCGCGCCGCCGTTGCGGGTGGTTACCTGGACCGGGGGCGCGAGGACGCCCGCCTCACGACGAAGGGGAAGCGCCATGGCCGAGTCCGTGATCGTCATCACCGGCGCCAGCTCGGGGATCGGGGCGGCGACCGCGCGGCTGATGTCAGGCCTGGGCCATCCCCTTCTGCTGCTCGCTCGGCGAGTGGACCGGTTGGAGCAGCTCGACCTGCCGGACACGATGTGCCGCCGCGTGGACGTCACCGACCGTGCGGCCGTCGAACAGGCGGTGCACGAAGCGGAGGAGCGGTACGGACCGGTCGAAGCTCTGGTGAACAACGCGGGCGCCATGCTGCTGGGTCGCATCGTCGATCAGCCGGTGGACGAGTGGGACCGCATGATCGACCTCAACATCAAGGGAGTGCTGTACTGCACGCGGGCGGTGCTGCCCGGCATGGTGGCCCGAGGCAGTGGCACGGTCATCAATGTCAGTTCCGTCGCCGGCCGCAAGACCTTCCCGAACCACACGGCGTACGTCGCGACGAAGTTCGCGGTGCACGCCCTCTCGGAGAACCTGCGGGAGGAAGTCTCCGTCAAGGGCGTGCGAGTCGTCACCATCGCTCCCGGTGCAGTCGAGACCGAACTGCTCTCCCACACCAGCGACGAACAGATCAAGCGCGACTACGAGGCATGGAAGACCTCCGCAGGCGGCGCTCTGGCCCCCGAAGTCGTCGCCGAGGCCATCGTCTATGCCTACCGCCAGCCGCCGAACGTCACCGTTCGCGAGATCGTCATCGCAGCGACGGGCCAGGAAGCCTGAGCCCCCGCACCGCCTGCTCCTCCGTACGCGCGCGAACGGGGCGGGTACGGGCCCGGTGACGGCCGGCCGTGATGTCTGTCGCTGCCGGCCCGGGTACTGCTGGTGCCGTGTACTACCGCACGAACCTCACGATGCGGCAGCTCGCGCCGCCGTTCCGTATCGCGCCGGCGACGTCCTCCGGGTCATCCAGTGGCTCCGTCCGCTGCTGGCGAGGGAGCGGGCTCCGCGGCCGGTGGCGGACACCCGTGAGGCCATGTTTGCCAACTGCTCCTGGCCACTGAGGCATGAGGGTCTCCGCCGCTCTCGTAGACTGATCACGTGGCATTCATGAGCACCCCGCACTGCTGCTTCCTGTAAGGGGAAGGCACTGAGGGCGACGCCGGACGGCGCCGCCCTCCTCGGTGTGCCTGCTGCGCGAGTCCCGTCCCGATGCTGCCCGTTCTTCGTAGAGGCACGGACGCTCTGACCGCGCAGGCACGATCCCTTCCCTTCACCCTTGCCAGGAGTGCCTCGTGCCGGTCTCGCTTCCCCCTGCCCTCGATCTGTCCCTCGATCTGCTGCGTTGCCCGACGTGCCGCACGCGCCGCCTGCGCCCCGGCCACGGTGCATTGCTTTGCCCGGTGGGCCATACCTTCGACATCGCCCGGCACGGCTATGCCAGCCTGCTGACGGGAACCCGCGCCACCAGCGGCGACGACGCGGCCATGGTCCAGGCGCGGCACCGATTCCTGTCAACCGGCGCCTATGCGCCCATCCTCGAAGTGGGGGCCCGCCTGGCGGTCGATGCCCAGTCCGAGCAGGGCACGGTGGTGGATGTGGGGTGCGGCACGGGCTACTACCTGGCCGGCGTACTCGACCAGCTGCCTGGCGCCCGTGGCCTGGGGGTGGACACATCGGTGCGGGCACTGCGGCTGGCGGCCCGTGCCCACGACCGAGCCGCCGCGGTGGCCTGGGACTTGTTCCGTCCCTTCCCGCTGGCCGACGGGGCGGCCGATGTCGTGCTGGACGTGTTCGCCCCGCGCAACCCGGCCGAGTTCCACCGCGTGCTGCGCCCGACCGGTCGGTTGATCGTGGTCCGACCCTCCGGGCGGCACTTGGCAGAGCTGCGTGGCCGGATGTCTGCGATGGTCACGGTCGACCCGGCCAAGGAACAGCGCCTGCACCGGGCGCTCAACCCCTTTTTCGAGACCGTCGTCACTGAGCAGGTGGAGTACGCCGTTCCCCTGACCAAGCTGGATGCCCTGGATCTGGTGGGGATGACGCCGAGCGCACGCCACGTGAGTCCAGCAGACCTTGCCGGCGGCGTCCTGCCTGATCGGGTCACTGTCTCTGTGCTGGCCACCGCCTACCGCCCGCGGTGACCACGAGCGGGCGCATATGCCCGCTCACCGACGAGCAAGGGACACGCCCGGTGCCTCGACTGGACGGTCGCGGTCGACTCGACCATAACCGGGCCCACCAGCACGTCACATGTACGGCCCGGCCGGAGAAGAAGGAGGAGGGCATCAGCGCTGTCACCTGCCGGAGCAAGAACGGAACTCCCGCTACCGAGGGCGAGCCGGCTGGCCACGCCAAAGGCAGTTCGCAGGCCCACGACGTGCTGAGAGCGTGGGCGCAGTGTCATTCGTGCGGGTGGATTCGCCGGGCCGTCCATGCCTGAGGCAAGGGACGTTGCGCGATGAGAGAGTGATCGTTTCCGCGACCAGGGTGTGCTTGGTGTACGGCATGGGCCAGGCGGCGGCGGGCGGCTCAAGCGGCGGGCGCGAGCCAGCCGATGCAGACCATGGCCGTGTCCCAGGTGTCCGCACCGGTGCCGGGCACGGCCGCCCATCGAACCGTCCGCACCCCAGGGAGTCCTCCTTGCGTCTGTTCGCCACGGCCGTGCGCTTGAGCGCCACCGCCGCTCTCACCCTCAGCTCTGTAGCAGTCGGCTCCGCCTCCGCTTCCACGGCGCCGCCGGAGCCGACTCCGGTGCCGCTGCTGAAGTCGGCGGATGCCATCCCGGGCCGCTACATCGTCACCCTCGGCAAGACCTTGGATCCGGCGAAGTTCACCGCGCCGATGGGACTGAAGCCGACGTTCACCTACACCCAGGCGGTCAACGGGTTCGCCGCGCCCCTCACCTCGCAGCAGCTGGAGGCGGTCCGGAAGGCTCCGGGTGTGGAGTCGGTCCAGGAGGACGGGTGGGCGAACGGCCTGCCCGCTGCGGTACGAGGGGCTCAGCCCAAGTCGCCGGCCCAGTCCTGGGGGCTGGACCGGATCGACCAGCGGGCTCTGCCGCTCGACAACGACTTCAGCGCCTTCGGCAGTGGCCAGGGCGTGACCGCGTACATCATCGACACCGGCATCGCGTTCGGGCACCCCGAGTTCGGGGGCCGGGCGAGGCCCGGCTTCGACGCGATCGGTGACGGCCGCAACGGTGCGGACTGCAACGGCCACGGCACGCACGTGGCGGGCACGGTCGGCGGCACGACGTTCGGCGTGGCGCGCAAGGTGAACCTGGTCAGCGTCCGGGTCCTCGGCTGCGACTCGCGAGGGCCGTGGTCGGGCATCATCGCGGGATTCGACTGGGTGGCCCGCAACGCCCAGCAGCCGGCCGTAGTGAACGCGTCCCTGGGCGGAGACCGTGTCCAGGCGGTCAACGACGCCGCGACGGCGCTGTCCGACCGGGGCGTGCTGCCGGTCATCGCGGCCGGCAACTCTAACATCGACGCCTGCCGGGTCTCCCCGGCGTCAGCCTCTCGCGTCCTCACGGTGGGCGCGACCAACCGCTTCGACGAGGAGACCGACTTCTCGAACTGGGGCGAGTGCCTCGATCTCTACGCACCCGGCAAGGACATCGTCTCCGCGAGACTGGGCGGCGGCAGCGTCGCGCTCGACGGCACTTCGATGGCCGCCCCGCACGTCGCCGGAGTCGCCGCCCTGTACAAGGCCGAACACCCCAACGCGCTCCCGGCCGAGGTCTTCACCTTCCTGACCGACAAGTCCACGAAGGACGTCGTCCAGAACCTGAGCGGCAACGGCCCGAACCGGCTGCTGTTCACCAACGGCCTCTGACCGAACCACCGCCGCACGTGCGGAATCCCGTTCCGGGACCGGTCGCACGGACACAGCCGGGAGAGAAGCGCCCGCGCAGCAGCAACTCCACATCGAGGCCGGCCCGCCACGTGACCGACGTTCGTGTCGGCTCGCCCAGGCGCAACAGCGCGGTACCGCGCGGTGAACGGGCCGCAGCGGCCCGCGCTGTGCACTGAGGAAGAGAGCAGACGCCTCCGGGTGTGTCCGGACCCGCACACCGTGTGGGCCCGAGGTGCGGGCCCACACGGTGACGGACATCAGCTCAGAAGCTGTCCTCGCCCCGTGAGATCAGGGCTTGTTGAGATCGTTGCGTATGTGCTTGTAGAGGCTGTCGGCCGCAGGGCGAACGATGTGCTCCCCGACTCGCTTGGTCGCTTCCTCGGTGGCGGTCTCCGTCCACTTGCTGTGGGGGTTCGTCTTGTTCTGCTGGTATGCGGCGACCGCGGTCGCCGCAGCCATGGTGGCCTGGCCTTGAGGCGTCTTCGTGCTCCAGGTGTAGACGCTCTGGGCGATCTTCGCGATCAGTCCAGCTGCGGCGATCAGGGGAATCGGCATGCTTTCCCTCTCTTTCGTCCAGGGATTCATGCCACTCCTGGATGCGTCCAACCCCCTAGGTTCTGTCGTCAAATGTCACGCCCACATCAGGAGTGATGCGAGAGTGACGGCCGCTTCGTAGGACTCGGCGGTCTTGTCGTACCGGGTTGC
>NZ_JBHWFF010000008.1:0-32384 GCF_042733785.1 Streptomyces sp. NPDC059695
GCCTTGTCGGTCTCCTGCCCGGCCAGGACGTTCGTCCACCACAACTGGTAGGTGACGAACAGGAGCATGACGACGCCGAAGGTGATGAACAGTTCACCGACGACGCGGCTGGCGACGACGCCGACGCTCTCCTTGGCGGCGCGGGCCGCGCGGCGGGCCTCGACGCGGGAGAGGGGCCGCCCTTCGGCGGCGGAGGACCCGGCGGACGGACCGGTGCCCGCGGGAGCGCCGCCCCGGTTCCTGCCGCGGCCGCCCTTCGCGGCACGGCGACGCTCGGCGCGGCCCGGGCCCGAACCCGGCTCGACGGGCGGCTCGGAGACGTCCTCCAGGGCCCGCAGGGGCATCGTCTCGCCCCTCTGGTCCCGCTGGGGCTCCTCCGGCTCGTACGCCCCGTACGGGGGCTTGTAGGGGCTCTCCTGAGGGGCGGCCCGACGACGGGACGCGGGCTCGTCGTACGCGTACGGCTCAGGCGCTGCGTACGGCTCAGGCGCTGCGTACGGCTCGGCCGGTACGTAGGGTTCGGCGGGCTGTGTGTACGACTCGGCGGGCGTGTACGCGGCGGGGGGCTGCGCGTACGCCTCGCCGCCCGGGTACGGCTCCGCGGGGGCGTACGGGACACCGCCCGCGTAGGGTTCGGCTCCCGCGTACGGCTCGGTCGGCGCGTACGGTTCGGCGGGTGCGTACGGGTCCTCGGGTATCGGCTCGGGCCCGGGACCGTTCGTCGGCCTGAACCACGGCGAGCCCGTCGTCACGCGACGGCCTTGCCCACCACCGGGGCGAGCCCGGCCGACCGGCCGACCGCCCCCTTGTCGCCGCACTGCTCAAGCCAGTTGGCCAGCATCAGGTGTCCGTGCTCGGTGAGCACCGACTCGGGGTGGAACTGGACGCCCTCGACCGGGAGATCACGGTGGCGCAGCCCCATGATGATGCCGTCCTCGGTGCGCGCGGTGACCTCGAGCTCGGCCGGCAGGGCGGCGGGCTCGGCGGCCAGCGAGTGGTAGCGGGTCGCGGTGAACGGCGAGGGCAGACCGGCGAAGACGCCCTGTCCCTCGTGCGTGACGAGGGAGGTCTTCCCGTGCAGCAGCTCGGGCGCGCGGTCGACGACGCCTCCGTACGCCACGGCCATCGACTGCATGCCGAGGCAGACGCCGAAGACGGGCACCCCGGTGTCGGCGCAGTGCCGGACCATGTCGATGCAGACGCCGGCCTGCTCGGGGGCGCCGGGCCCGGGGGACAGCAGGACGCCGTCGAAGCCGTCCTGGGCGTGGCTCAGCTCGACCTCGTCGTTGCGGAGGACTTCGCACTCGGCGCCGAGCTGGTAGAGGTACTGAACGAGGTTGAAGACGAAGCTGTCGTAGTTGTCGACGACGAGAATTCGCGCGCTCACTGGCCGTCCACCGTCACATCGTTGAACGGAAGCAGAGGCTCCGCCCAGGGGAACACGTACTGGAAGAGGACGTAGACGACCGCGAGGACCAGCACGATCGAGAGCAGCGCCCGTACCCACGCGTTGCCCGGCAGATGCCGCCAGATCCAGCCGTACATGACGTCGACCGCCCCTTCCGTTCGTTACGGGGACCAGAGTACGGGGCGAGCGGGCCGTGGGGGGTCAGCTGTCCAAAGCCTGTGGACGGCCGTCGGTCACGGGGCGGGTGGCGTCGAGGTGCGCCCAGACGATCAGCCGGTGGCTGCTGCCCCACTCGGGGTCGCAGGTGGTGAGGGTGAGGTAGCGGCCGGGCCCGTCGAAGCCGGACTTCCTGGGGACGGGGTCGACGACGGCGGTGTCGCCGGGGACGGTCCGGTACGGGCCGCGGTCGATCCGGTAGGTGAACCAGGTCGTGCCGTCGGTGAGGACGATCGCGTCGCCCGGCCGCAGTCGCGGGAAGTCCTTGAACGGGTCGCCGTGGGTGCGGCGGTGACCGGCGACGGCGAAGTTCCCGGTGTCGCCGAGGGCGGCGGTGCGGGTGTAGTGGCCGAGGCCCTGCTTGAGGACGCCGGGGCCGGTGCCTTCGAGGACGGGCCACTTCCAGTCGCGCCCGAGCCGGGGGACGTACATCACGGCGATGCCCTTGCCGGTCGCGTACGGCGGGCGGACGCGCGCGGGGGCGGGCGCGGGGGCGACGGGGGCGTCGGTCCACGCGCGCTGGAGGGTGTCGATCTGCGCGGCGCTCGCGCTGTCGGCCTGGACGCCGGTCCAGTACAGGAGGTAGGCGACGAAGAGGACGACCAGGGCGCCGGCGGTGATGCACAGTTCGCTGAGGGTCCTGACGACGAGACGCAAGCGGCCCTCCCGCCGTCAGCTCACCGGCTTCGCGTAGTGGAGGTCCACTGTGCCCGAGTACCCGGGAAGAGTCACCGCCCTGTGCTCGTCGACTTTCCAGCCGAGCCCGTACGCCTTGACGTACAGCTGGTAGTTCTGGAGCGCGGGGGAGTCGGCCAGGGCCTTCGTCAGCCTGGACCGGTCACCGACGGCGGTGATCTTGTACGGCGGGGAGTAGACGCGGCCCTGGAGGATCAGGGTGTTGCCGACGCAGCGCACGGCGCTGGTGGAGATGAGCCGCTGGTCCATGACCCGGATGCCTTCGGCGCCGCCCTGCCAGAGGGCGTTGACGACGGCCTGGAGGTCCTGCTGGTGGATGACCAGGTCGTTCGCCTGCGGTTCGGGGTAGCCGGGGGCTGCCTGGGCGTTCGGCGGGGCGTCGTCGAGGGTGACGGTGAGGCCAGGTCCGGCGACCTCGGTGGTGCCCGCGTTCGCCTCCAGCGCGTCGAGCTTCGCGTCCTCCGCGCGCGTGGAGCCGTCGTCGCGGGCGGCGAGGGAGTCGACCTGGGCGCGGAGCGCGGCGGCGGACTCGTCGAGACCGGCGTTCTTGTGGCTGCGCTCCTCGATCAGGTCGGAGAGCCGGAGGAGCGACGCGTCCGTGCGGATGTTGGTGCCCTTGGCGGTGTTGAAGCTCGTGACGAAGATCAGTCCGGCCAGGGCGAAAACGGCAAGGGTGAGCACGCGGACGGGGCGCCACCTCGTGGTGCGGCCCGGCCCTCCGGGAGTGTCGGCGGAATTGCTCAACGTACCCTGATCCCCTTCGGTGCCTCGGAAGCACTACGCTAACGGACGCCTGGGGGACGCAGTCGTCCTCCTTCGTCACATCCCGGCGCCAGCCACAGTTCCCTGCGCGGTCACGCAGCGCATCGACAGGAGAGTCCCTCGTGCCGAAGTCACGGATCCGCAAGAAGGCCGACTTCACGCCTCCGCCCGCCAAGCAGGCCACCAACATCAAGCTGACCAACCGCAGCTGGGTGGCACCGGTGATGCTGGCGCTGTTCGCCATCGGGCTGGTGTGGATCGTGGTCTTCTACGTCACCGACGGTTCCATGCCGGTCAAGTCGATCGGGAACCTGAACATCGTGGTGGGCTTCGGTTTCATCGCGGCCGGCTTCGGCGTCTCCACGCAGTGGAAGTAGCGGCGATCCGGTCGCCCGAGCGGTCGCGATAGCGGTCGCGGCGGCCCCTCGTCAAGCTCTCCCCCGAGCTTATCCACAGCGTTGTGCACAGCACTGGATAACTTACGAAGATCTGTGGATAACTCGCACGGGGTTGACGCCGGTATGACCGGAATCACCCCCGACAGAACACCCAACGCCCCTCGCCTCCCTGGAGAAACGCCAGGTCAGAGACGAGGGGCGAGGTATTTCCCCACACAGTGGGGAGGATCCGCCACGCGCTGTGGATAACTCTGGGGAAAGCTCAGAGAAGAGCTCTTACAGAGCCCCCTGCGCTCAGGTGAGCGCGGCCGAGCGGGCGAGCACGATCCCCAGGTCGATCAGCAGCACCAGCCCACAGGCCCCGTACTGCACGAGGTCCCGCCGGGCCCGGGGCGCGTGCACCATCGCGTACGTCAGCAGGACGCCCGCGACCAGACCGCCGACGTGCGCCTGCCAGGAGATCCCCGGACGGGTGAACGTGATGAGCAGGTTCAGCGCCACGAACAGAAGCGCCGGGCGCATGTCCTGGCGCCTGCGCCGGGCCAGCACGATCCAGGCGCCGAGCAGGCCGTAGACGATGCCGGAGGCCCCGAGCGAGAACTGGTTCTGCGGGGAGAGCAGATAGGCGAGCGCGGAGCCGGAGAGCCCGGAGAGCAGACAGAGGGCCGTGTACCGGATCCGCCCCAGCTCCGGTTCGACGATCCCGCCGATCATCCACAGGCCCAGCATGTTGAAGAGGAAGTGCGGGAGCTCCTGGTGGAGGAAGGCGGAGGTCAGCAGGCGGTACCACTCGCCGTCCGAGACCCCGACGAGCTCACCGCTCGGCAGGTACGCACCGCCGATCAGCGCGAGATGGTCGACGAGCCGGTCCCCGACCACCTGGACGGCGACGAACAGCGCCAGGTTGATCGCCATGAGGATCTTGGTGACCAGGCGCCCGTCCTCCGCCACCCGTCCGCCCGCGAGCGTCCGGGGCCGGTTGGCGTCGGCCGCGTGGCCCGTCCCCGAGCCGTCCCGGACGCACTCGGGGCACTGGAAGCCGACGGAGGCGGAGATCATGCACTGCGTGCAGATGGGCCGCTCGCAGCGCGCGCAGCGGATGCCGGTCTCGGCCTCCGGGTGGCGGTAGCAGCGCAGCAGACCGGGCTGCGTGTCCATGGCGGATGCCCCTCCCTTCCGCCTCAGCGCTTCTCGATCACCACGGACTCGACGACGACGTCCTGGAGCGGACGCTCGGTGCGGGGGTCGGTCGCGGTGGTCGCGATCGCGTCCACGACCTTCCGGCTCTCCTTGTCGACGACCTCGCCGAAGATGGTGTGCTTGCGGTTCAGCCAGGTCGCGGGGCCGACGGTGACGAAGAACTGCGAGCCGTTGGTGCCCGGGCCGGCGTTGGCCATGGCGAGCAGGTAGGGACGGTCGAAGAAGAGCTCCGGGTGGAACTCGTCGGCGAACTCGTATCCGGGCCCGCCCGTGCCGTTCCCCAGCGGGTCGCCGCCCTGGATCATGAAGCCCTTGATGACCCGGTGGAAGACCGTTCCGTCGTAGAGCGGGTCCGAGGAGACCGTGCCGGTGGCGGGGTGCGTCCACTCACGCTCGCCGGAGGCGAGTTCGACGAAGTTCCGGACCGTCTTCGGGGCGTGGAACGGCATCAGCCGCACCTTGATGTCGCCCAGGCTCGTCTTGAGGGTCGCGTACAGCTGCTCGGCCACGGTCGCCTTCCGTCCCACGTCGAGACGCGTCGTGTCGCGTCATGTCACGTCTGTCTCTGGCGTCTCCGATCCTCGCATGCCCCGGATGCCAGCCCCACATGCCGGACCCCGCTCCGGCGGGCATGATTCCGAAAAGGATGGAAAGGTGAAAAACCGACATCGCCACCGAGGAGGAGGAATCCCGTGACCCGCATGGACAGCGTGCGCGCCGCTACAGATTCGGCGAAGGAGAGCGTCCTGCACGCCGCGGAAGTGGTGGCGCCGTACGCCGAGACGGCCAGGGACCAGGCCACGTACTACGCGCACGGGGCGCGGACGT
This sequence comes from Streptomyces sp. NPDC059695, assembly GCF_042733785.1. Classification (NCBI taxonomy): domain Bacteria; kingdom Bacillati; phylum Actinomycetota; class Actinomycetes; order Kitasatosporales; family Streptomycetaceae; genus Streptomyces; species Streptomyces sp. NPDC059695. The sequence goes on from NZ_JBHWFF010000008.1 coordinate 5,509, forward strand.
GGGTCGCGCCGAAGGTCTCGAAGGCCGCGCATCAGGCCCGGACGCAGGCTCGCGTGCAGTACGACTCGTACGTCGCACCGCATGTACCACCGCGGGTCGACGCGGCCGCGCACACCGCGGCGGTCAAGACCCGCAAGGCCGCCCGTCAGGCGGCCGACTACACCGTTCCGCGCGTCGAGAGCGCGGTCGCCGCGACCACTCCCGTCCTTGAGGAGGCCGGGTCGCGTTCCACTGCCGCCTGGGCCGCGCTGCGCGGACAGGTGACACCGGAGGACATTCACAGGATCGCGAAGCATCATGAGCGTCGGGCCAGGGCCGGACGCCTCGCCAAGGGACTCGTCGTCCTCGGGCTACTGGTCGGCGGCGCCTTCGCCGCCTGGAAGTGGTGGGACAAGCAGGCCAATCCCGACTGGCTGGTCGAACCTCCCGCTCCCACCGAGATGGGCGAGGGCTCCTCATTGTCGTCCGTCGACGACGGTGGAGCGTCCCACGACACGGAGGTGGAGACCGAGACCGAGGCCGATGCCGCGGCCGCCGCAGAAGCCGCCGAACGCGACGAACGCCGCTGACCGACCGCCCTCTGCCGAGGTCCTACCGGGGTCGAACTGGGTTCTGCTCCGTTCTGCTCGGTTCTGCTGGGTGTCTACTCGGTCCTGCTGGGTCCTGCCTGGTCTGATCCGGTCCTGCTGAGGTCTGCTCGGTTCTGCCTGATCCGATCCGGCCCTGCCGGGTTCCGCCGGGCTCTGCCTGATCCGATCCGGCCCTGCTGGGGTCCTTCTGGGTTCTGCTGAGGTTCTGCTGAGGTCCTGCTGGGTCCTGCTGGGTCCTTCTGGGTCCTTCTGGGTTCTGCTGAGGTCCTGCTGGGTCCTGCTGGGGTCCTTCTGGTTCCTTCTGGGTCCTGCTCCGGTGCTGCTGAGGTTCTGCCCGGCCCGTCCTGGGCGTGGGGCGTGGGGTGCGGGGAGCACGCGTCGTGGTCTCCCCACACCTACGCCGCAGCGGCGAGCGCCTGCTCCGTCAGCGCGACCGGGTCGCTCTCGACACCCGCGGTCGCCGACGAGCGCTGGCGCGAGGAGGGCGAGGAACCGTGGGCCTCGGCGGCGATGCGCTGCTTGATCGTCGGCGGCAGGGAGCGCTCCCCGGCGAGCGGCCACCGGTGCGTCCGCGGTGCGGGTACGGAGGCGAGGGCTCGCTCCCCTGCCGTGACGGCGGCGCGGGCGGCGGCAGGCGCGGCCGGCTCCTCGGGCTGCTGGACGGCGGGCTGCCCGGCCGCGGCGGCGGTGTTCGCCAGGCCGACGGAGGCGAGGAGGGCGAAGAGGACGGAGATGAAGGCGGTCCAGAACTGCTTGACCTTGGCGGTGGCCATGGCCCCTCACTTTCGTGATGTTCCCGGATGGTTCATTTCGGTTTGCGCGCTTTACGTACTTTCCTCATGATGTGGATGCGCGCCCGATTTCCACGGAGCACCGCCGCCGCCGCGCAGTTCTTCCGATGAACACCACCCGTCCGGATCAACCCGGCGTCAGAGCTGTGCGAGCCCTCGCTTGAGATAGCTGCTCAGGGGCTTCTCCACCAGCTTGTTCACCAGGTACGACAGCACCAGCATCCCGAGGACCAGCAGGCCGACGAGCGCCCACGGGGAGACCAGTTCGCGCGGTGCGAGGAAGCCGATGAGCTCCCAGCCGATCACCTGGTGGAGCAGGTACAGCGGGTAGGTCAGCGCGCCCAGGACCGGCAGCCACCGCCACTGGACGCGGTTGAGCCTGCCCGTGGCGATGAGCGCCATCACCCCGAAGAACACCGCGAGCAGCACGATCACGGGCCACGCGGCACGCCGGCCGAGGAAGGGCGTGAGGTGCTTGAACTCGCTGATGGTGGGTGCGAGGGAGGCGCAGAAGCAGATGCCGACGATGCCGAAGAGCATCAGGTTCGGACGGAACCGGTACATCAGGTAGAACGCCATTCCGGCGATGAAGAACCAGCTGTACTCGGGTATCAGCAGCATCCGCAGGGGGCCGGGCGGCGCCTTGGCGACGACGAGCGTGGCGGCGCCCCAGACGCAGCAGAACAGCAGGACCCTCTTGTACGTCAGGCCCCACCAGGCGACCAGGGTGAACAGCAGGTAGAAGCGGAGCTCCGTGAAGAGGGTCCAGTAGACGCTGTCGACGTGCGGCACCCAGAAGGCCTGCTGAAGCATCGTCATGTTGGTCAGGATGTCGTTCCACGGAAGGTGGCGGCGGCCGCCGGGGATGACCATGACGGTGACGGTGGTGACGATGACCGCGAACCAGTACGCCGGGTAGAGCCGGACCACCCGCGAGACGAAGAAGGTCTTGACGGGCCGGTTCCACGCGCTCAGGCAGACGACGAAGCCGCTGATGAGGAAGAAGAGCTGGACACCGAGATAGCCGTACGCCGACAGGCGGAAGGTCTCGGGGAAGATCTCCCTGACCGGTGTCGGCCAGCCGCCGCCGCGCGCCGTGTAGTGGTACCCGACCACCATGAGCGCCGCCAGCAGCCTGATCCCGTCGAGCGCGTGCAGCCGCGGCGGACGCTTCGCCCCGGGGCCCGACGTGTCACGCGTGTCGAGCCGCCTCAGGCGTGGCCTGCGCCGTACAGGCTGCAGCTGGTTCAGCATCTGGAAGTCCCCCTGCGTGCACAAGAACTGCGACCGGAGTACTCCCCCGGCTCCCCGACACCGTCAGACCAGCGAGGTGGGCATAGGTTGCTCACAGCTCCGACACAACTTCTGGTTTGTGTCACATGTCACTCGGACTCAGGCATTGCGAACGAGAACCGTAGGGGCTGCCATGAGGCGCGGCACAAGGCCCCCCGTCCCTCCCAGGCGCCTTTGCGCAAATCCCGAATGCGGTCAAACGCGAGGTAGGGAAGGTGGCAGACCCTCCCCGGCCCACCCGTTCGAGGAGTCGAACGATCACGTCACGGGGCTCGACGGCCGGCGCGGTGACGACGGCGATCTCCGCCCGCCCTCGTCCCGAGGGGACCTTCGGGGTGATCCGCACGGGTGATCCGCACGGGTGATCCGCACAGGTGGTCCACCAGCGCGACCGCATCTCGCCCGCCCCGCGCACGCGGGTCGGCCTCGGGTCGCGCCGACGGCGCAAAAACACCCCCTTGACCGCTTACCGCAGGTCAAGGGGGTGCTGAGGAGTGGAGCCTAGGGGAGTCGAACCCCTGACATCTGCCATGCAAAGACAGCGCTCTACCAACTGAGCTAAGGCCCCGGAACGAGGACAGCGTACCGGGTCACCCCCCATGTCCGGCAAAAGGATTGGGACTCCCGGTCCGCGACCACGCTCCGTAAGATGCTGAGCGAGGTTCGCAGTGGCGAACCTAAGGGATGGGGAGAAGTAATGGACGCAGCGCAGCAGGAAGCCACGGCAAGAGCCAGAGAGCTTCAGCGCAGTTGGTACGGAGAGCCGCTGGGGGCGCTCTTCCGTCGCCTGATCGACGATCTCGGGCTCAACCAGGCCCGGCTGGCGGCCGTGCTCGGGCTCTCCGCGCCCATGCTGTCCCAGCTGATGAGCGGCCAGCGGGCCAAGATCGGAAATCCGGCCGTCGTCCAGCGTGTCCAGGCTCTCCAGGAGCTCGCCGTCCAGGTCGCCGACGGCAGCGTCAGCGCCGCGGAGGCCACCGACCGGATGGACGAGGTCAAGAAGTCGCAGGGCGGCTCCGTCCTCACCGGCAACGGCACCGGCCAGCCCAGCACCGGTTCCGGTGGTCCGACCGTGCGCCGGGTGGTCCGCGAGATCCAGTCGCTGCTCCGTTCCGTGGCCGCCGCCGGCGACATCATCGACGCCGCGGACTCGCTCGCCCCGGCCCACCCGGAGCTGGCAGAGTTCCTCCGGGTGTACGGCGCCGGGCGCACCGCCGACGCGGTCGCCCACTACGAGTCGCACCAGAACTGACGCGGGGCCGGCAGCCGGCCGGCACCACGGAGAGACGACGCACACGGGGAGCGGGCGCAGCGCGATGGGTGAGGTCTTCGCTGGTCGGTACGAGCTGACCGACCCGATCGGGCGCGGCGGGGCCGGCGCCGTGTGGCGCGCCTGGGACCACCGGCGCCACCGTTACGTGGCGGCCAAGGTGCTCCTGCAGAGCGACGCCCACACCCTGCTCCGTTTCGTCCGGGAGCAGGCGCTGCGGATCGACCATCCGCACGTCCTCGCCCCGGCCAGCTGGGCCGCCGACGACGACAAGGTCCTCTTCACCATGGACCTGGTGGCCGGCGGCTCGCTGGCGCACGTCGTCGGGGACTGCGGACCGCTGCCGCCGCGGTTCGTCTGCACCCTCCTGGACCAGCTGCTGTCGGGCCTGGCCGCGGTGCACGCGGAGGGGGTCGTGCACCGGGACATCAAGCCCGCCAACATCCTCATGGAGGTCACCGGAGCCGGACGGCCGCATCTGCGGCTGTCCGACTTCGGCATCTCCATGCGCAAGGGCGAGCCGCGCCTCACCGAGACCAACTACGTGGTGGGGACACCTGGTTACTTCGCGCCCGAGCAGCTCCTCGGCGCCGAGCCGGACTTCACCGCCGACCTCTTCGCCGTCGGCCTGGTCGCGCTCCATCTGCTCCAGGGCCGCAAGCCGGACTCCCGGGCCCTGGTCGAGCACTTCCTCGCGCACGGCACCCCGGGCGCCCCGGAGGGCATTCCCGAGCCCTTGTGGCAGGTGCTGGCCGGCCTGCTCCAGCCCGATCCGCAGGCCCGGTTCCGGACGGCCACGGGAGTGCGGAAGGCACTGAGCGCCGCCGTCGAGATGCTGCCCGAGTCACGGCCCGACGAGGAGCCGGTCCGGATCTTCGACCGTCTCGGCCCGCTCCCCACCGGCTTCGGCCCCGAGGGCCCGACGGGACCCAGCGACAGCACGGACACCGCGGCCGCTACCGGCCCCGCGGAGCCCGTACGGCCCACAGAGCCCGCCGCCCGGCCCGAAGGGCCCGTACGGCCCGTACAGCCCCCGGCGCGGCCCGTACAGCCGCCGCACCAGCCGTACCGGCCCGCCGCCCACGCCCCCGCGCCCTCCCCCACCCCCGCGCCGCTGCCCGGGCCCTCCGAGACCGGCAGCTTCCATCTGCCCCCACCGGTCACGCGCCCGGCCCCGTCGTTCGCCCAGGCGCCCACCCCCACGGCCCCGCACGGCCCCGTCCCCGCTCCTCCGTTCACGACCCCCGTCGCCCCCGCTCCCGCTCCCGTACGCCGGCCGGGACCGCCCCCGAAGGTGGCGGTCCCGGTGCTCCTGCTCGCGCTCGTGTCGCTCGCGGTCGGTTTCTGGGCGCTGACGCAGATCTGACTCAGGCCCGCCGCCTGGCCAGCAGGGTCCACGCCCCGAGGCCGAGGAGAAGGACGGTCCCGGTGCCGATGCCGGCGGCCGCGACGGCCTTCATGGTGCCGTCCGACGGCGCCGTCGCCGCCGCCGCGCCGTTCGCCGCGGCCTCCCGGTCGTCCGCCGTCACCGAGAACATCCCGGGGTCCCCGTCGTACGCGGGCGCCTGCTTCGGGCTGCCCTTGACGTTCACCCGGAGCGTCAGCGGCACCGGCTTGTCGCCGAACGAGGCGGCGACCTCCGGGCTCAGCGTCGCCGACAGGTAGTACCAGCCGGCGAACCGCATGCCACTGGTGGCCTCCTCGTACGAGGTGCGGTTCTCGTGGGCCACCGGCCGCAGCGGGTCGAGCGCCAGCGTCGCGGGCTTCCCGTCGTACCGGACCGTGCCCATGTCGACGAAGCCGAGGGCCGGGTTGTCGAGCGAGAGAGTGAGGGCGTTGCTCACCGAATCGCCCTCGGCGCCGCTGCCGAGCTCGGCACTGGCGAAGAGCTGCTGCCCCCAGTCCACGGGCACGCGGTAGAAGAGCGTCTGGCCGGGGCGGATGTCGGCCCGCCACTCGCCCTCGCGCAGCGAGACGGCCTCGTGGAACCCGGCGCCGCCCTGCCGCTTCTGCTGGCCTCCGGCCGGCGGCGGGGGCGTGGCCGAGGGCCAGGCCGAGGGGAGCGCCGTGGGGCCCGGCTGCTTCAGGAGGGGCTCGGTCACGTACCGGAGCTCCAGCTCCCAGTCGTCCGGGGTGGAGGCCGCCGCCGACTCGCGCTCGACGAGCACGTAGTAGGCGCCCTGCTTCTGGCAGGTGGAGGACTCCGGGTCGATGATGCGGCGGGCGTAGGCGGCGAGCGGCCTGGCGTACTGTCCGGATCCGAAGTCGACGTCCTGGTAGCCGCAGTCGGTGCCGGAGTTGTCCTGGATGCTGACCTTGAACCCGTCGCCGTACTCGACCTTGCCGCCGGGCTTGGGGACGGCCACGACGGAGACGTACGCGTTCCGCAGCGTGTCGAGGTCGAGGCGGTAGGAGACCTTGCCGTCCTTCCGGAGCGTGTCGCGGTAGGTCCGGCCTGCCGTCAGGGGCTTCGCGTCGAGGCTGGAGGCGGCGCCCTGGATCCGCTGGGCCGTCCCGTCGAAGGCGTACGCCGGTACGGGCGTCCCGCCGGCCCCCTCGGCCGCCCGGGCCTGGACGGGCAGTGCCGTCACCGCGCCCGCGGCCGCCGCCACCGCGACGAGGGCTCCCGCCGTCCGGCCGATTCCGGTCCGCCTCCCGGCCTGCGTGCTCACGTGCGTCTCCCCTCCGTTCCCGCCCCACGCCGCGTCCGGGGGCGCTCGGTGCCCGGCCGTCCACCGCGCCGACCGTGGTGCCGGTCCATCCTGCCCCGCCCGCACCACCGGTGTCCGGCGCACCGGTCTCTTGTGCGAGTTCAGGCGACTTTGCTCGCGCAAGGGAGGCATGCGCGCCGGCGGGATCGGGGGAGGGAACGCCCCGGCCGGGAGAACAGCGAAGCCCCGGTCCGCTCACGCGGCCGGGGCTTCACCCACAGAGTGTGTGTCTCAGACACCGGAACCTGCGGGCACGGAGTCGGTCGCCTCCGTCCACAGGTCCTGCTCGGCGCGATCCGCCTGGATCTGGCGGTACACGAGGAGCCCGCCGATGGCGGCCAGTGCGACCAGGAGAAGCTTCTTCACCGCGCGACCTCGTCTTTCGTTGACGTAGGAGACATCTGACGCCCACTCTACACATCGACCGATACCGATCGGTGACCTGTACGAGCTTCAAACCTCGCACAAACAGAACGACCCGGATGGAGGAACCATCCGGGTCGATCTGAATTGTGGGGCTAACAGGATTTGAACCTGTGGCCTCATCCTTATCAGGGATGCGCTCTAACCAACTGAGCTATAGCCCCGCCGCGCTCTGCGGTGTGTCCCCGCCGCGCTGACTCCTGAACATTAGCGCACGTGGGGGCCAGTCCCAAAATCGGTTACCTACCCGGCCCCCGCGCGCGTCATTCGTCCTCGGCCAGCGTCAGCTCGACACCGCCCACGAAACCTGCGGACAGGTTGTAGATGAAAGCGCCCAGCGTCGCGAGCGCGGTCATCAGGACCACGTCGATCACGGCGATCACCGAGGTGAACATCAGCACCCTCGGCAGCGACAGGAACGACTGCAGGTCGAAGCCGTTGGACTCGTTCGAGCCCGTGGCCTCGCTGATCGTGCCGCCGACCGTCGAGAAGACGCCCATGGCGTCCATGACCATCCACAGCACCGCCGCGGCCACGACCGTGCAGATGCCCAGCGCGATGGAGAGCAGGAAGCTCACCTTCATCACCGACCACGGATCGGCCTTGGCCACCCGCAGCCGCGCCTTGCGCGTCCTGGGCGTCGTGCGCGCCCCGGTCCGCGGCCTGCGCACGGCCCCGGTCTGCCCGCCCGCCGTACCGCCCGCAGGCGTTCCGTACGCCTGCGGCGGGTGGTAGGGCCCGCCCGGCTGCGCGCCCGCGCGCTCGCCGGGCAGCGGCCCGTTGTACGTCTCGTACGAGGGCTGCTGCCCCCGAGTGTCCGTCACCGCAACCCCCTGGGAGTCCGTGGCGGGGCCACGGGCGCCGTTCGCTCCAGCACCAGCAGAAGCTCCGGCAGCCGCCGATCCGGCGCCCGTGGCTCCACTCACGCTCTTACTCCTCGTGCTCCCCGGCCGAGGGCTCCGTGCCCTCGACTGCCTCGGCCTCGACCGAATCGACCACGCCTTCGGCGTCGTCGGCACTGTCGACGAATTCGTCGTCGCTGCCCGCCTCGGCGTTCCGTGCGATGCCGACGACGGCATCGCGCTTGCCCAGGTTGATCAGCTGGACGCCCATGGTGTCACGGCCGGTCTCCCTGACTTCGTTGACTCGCGTACGAATCACACCGCCGGACAGCGTGATGGCGAGGATCTCGTCGGTCCCCTCGACCACCAGCGCGCCCACGAGCGAGCCGCGGTCCTCCACGATCTTGGCGGCCTTGATGCCGAGGCCGCCACGGCCCTGGACGCGGTACTCGTCGACGGGGGTGCGCTTCGCGTACCCGCCGTCGGTCGCGGTGAAGACGAACGTACCCGGCCGGACGACATTCATCGAGAGCAGCTCGTCGTCCTCGCGGAAACTCATCCCCTTGACACCCGAGGTGGCACGTCCCATCGGACGCAGCGCGTCGTCGGTCGCGGTGAAGCGGATCGACTGCGCCTTCCGGGAGACGAGCAGCAGATCGTCCTCGGAGGAGACCAGCTCGGCGCCGATCAGCTCGTCGTCGCTGCCGTCCTCGCGCTCCCGGAGGTTGATCGCGATGACACCGCCGGAACGCGGCGAGTCGTAGTCCTTCAGCGCGGTCTTCTTCACCAGGCCGGCCTTGGTGGCGAGCACCAGGTACGGCGCGGCGTCGTAGTCGCGGATCGCCAGGATCTGGGCGATCTGCTCGTCCGGCTGGAAGGCCAGCAGGTTGGCCACGTGCTGGCCGCGGGCGTCCCGGCCGGCGTCCGGCAGCTCGTACGCCTTGGCCCGGTAGACCCGGCCCTTGTTCGTGAAGAAGAGCAGCCAGTGGTGGGTGGTGGAGACGAAGAAGTGGTCGACGATGTCGTCCTGCTTCAGCTTCGTGCCGCGCACGCCCTTGCCGCCGCGCTTCTGCGAGCGGTAGTCCTCGGTCTTCGTCCGCTTCACGTAGCCGCCACGCGTGATGGTGACGACGATGTCCTCCTCGGCGATCAGGTCCTCGATGGACATGTCGCCGTCGAAGGGCACGAGCTTGGAGCGGCGGTCGTCGCCGAAGCGCTCGACCAGCGCGGCCAGTTCCTCGCTGACGATCGCCCGCTGGCGCTCCGGGGAGGCCAGGATCGCGTTGTACTCGTTGATCTTCGCCTGGAGCTCGTCGTGCTCGGCGACGATCTTCTGGCGCTCCAGGGCGGCGAGCCGGCGGAGCTGCATCTCCAGGATCGCGTTGGCCTGGATCTCGTCGATCTCCAGCAGGCCCATCAGGCCCGTGCGGGCCACCTCGACGGTGTCGCTGCGGCGGATGAGCGCGATGACCTCGTCGATGGCGTCCAGGGCCTTCAGGAGGCCGCGCAGGATGTGGGCGCGCTCCTCGGCCTTGCGCAGCCGGAACTTCGTCCGGCGGACGATGACCTCGATCTGGTGCGTCACCCAGTGGCGGATGAACGCGTCGAGCGAGAGGGTGCGCGGCACGCCGTCGACGAGCGCCAGCATGTTCGCGCCGAAGTTCGTCTGCAGGTCGGTGTGCTTGTACAGGTTGTTGAGGACGACCTTGGCGACGGCGTCGCGCTTGAGCACGATGACCAGGCGCTGGCCGGTCCGGGACGAGGTCTCGTCGCGGACGTCGGCGATGCCGCCGATCTTGCCGTCCTTCACCAGGTCGGCGATCTTCTGCGCGAGGTTGTCCGGGTTGGTCTGGTAGGGCAGCTCCGTGACCACCAGGCACTGGCGGTTGTGGATCTCCTCGACCTCGACGACCGCGCGCATCGTGATCGAGCCACGGCCGGTGCGGTACGCCTCCTCGATGCCCTTGCGGCCGACGACGAGCGCGCCGGTGGGGAAGTCCGGGCCCTTGATCCGCTCGATCAGCGCGTCGAGGAGCTCCTCGTGGCTGGCGTCGGGGTGCTCCAGCGCCCACTGCGCACCGGCCGCGACCTCGCGGAGGTTGTGCGGCGGGATGTTGGTGGCCATGCCGACGGCGATGCCGGCGCTGCCGTTGATCAGCAGGTTCGGGAAGCGGGACGGCAGGACCGTCGGCTCCTGGTTGCGGCCGTCGTAGTTGTCCTGGAAGTCGACGGTCTCCTCGTCGATGTCCCGGAGCATCTCCATCGACAGCGTCATGAGCTTGCACTCGGTGTAACGCATGGCGGCGGCCGGGTCGTTGCCCGGGGAGCCGAAGTTGCCGTTGGAGTCGACGAGCGGCATGCGCATCGACCAGGGCTGGGCGAGGCGGACGAGCGCGTCGTAGATCGAGGAGTCGCCGTGCGGGTGGTACGTACCCATGACGTCACCGACGACGCGGGCGCACTTGTAGAAGCCCTTCTCGGGCCGGTAGCCGCCGTCGTACATCGCGTACAGCACGCGCCGGTGCACGGGCTTGAGGCCGTCCCGTACGTCGGGCAGCGCGCGGGACACGATGACGGACATCGCGTAGTCGAGGTACGAGCGCTGCATCTCGGTCTCGAGCCCGACGGGCTCGATCCGCAGCACAGGCTCCTGCTCTTCGGTGGTGCCGGGAGTGTTTTCGTCGGCCATTGCTGGTCGTCAGTCCTTTCGTACGGTCAGCTGAGACCGACTCAGATGTCGAGGAAGCGAACGTCCTTGGCGTTGCGCTGGATGAACGAGCGGCGCGCCTCGACGTCCTCGCCCATCAGCACCGAGAACAGGTCGTCGGCCTGGGCCGCGTCGTCCAGGGTGACCTGGCCGAGCACGCGGTGCTCGACGTCCATGGTGGTGACGCGCAGCTCCTCGGCGTTCATCTCGCCGAGACCCTTGAAGCGCTGGATCGAGTCTTCCTTGATCCGCTTGCCGTTCTGCTTGCCCAGCTCGACGAGCGCGTCCCGCTCCCGGTCCGAGTACGCGTACTCGAAGTCGTCCCGGCCCCACTTGATCTTGTAGAGCGGCGGGCGGGAGAGGTAGACGTGGCCGGCCTCGACCAGCGGCCGCATGAAGCGGAAGAGGAAGGTCAGCAGCAGGGTGTTGATGTGCTGACCGTCGACGTCGGCGTCCGCCATCAGGATGATCTTGTGATAGCGGAGCTTCTCGATGTCGAAGTCCTCGTGCACACCGGTGCCGAAGGCGGAGATCAGCGCCTGGACCTCGGTGTTCTGCAGGATCTTGTCGATCCTGGCCTTCTCGACGTTCAGGATCTTGCCGCGGATCGGCAGGATGGCCTGGTACATCGGGTTGCGGCCGGACTTGGCCGAGCCGCCGGCGGAGTCGCCCTCGACGATGAAGATCTCGCACTTGGACGGGTCGTTCGACTGGCAGTCGGAGAGCTTGCCCGGCAGCGACGCCGACTCCAGGAGGCCCTTGCGGCGGGTCAGGTCGCGCGCCTTGCGGGCGGCCACGCGCGCGGTGGCGGCCTGGATCGACTTGCGGATGATGTCCGCGGCCTCGAGGGGGTTGCGGTCGAGCCAGTCGTTGAGGTGCTCGTAGACCGCCTTCTGGACGAAGGTCTTGACCTCCGTGTTGCCCAGCTTGGTCTTGGTCTGGCCCTCGAACTGCGGCTCGCTCAGCTTGACCGAGATGATCGCCGTCAGACCCTCGCGGATGTCGTCGCCCGTGAGGTTGTCGTCCTTCTCACGGAGCAGCTTCTTGTCGCGCGCGTACTTGTTGATGAGCGAGGTCAGCGCGGCGCGGAAGCCCTCCTCGTGCGTGCCGCCCTCGTGGGTGTGGATGATGTTGGCGAAGGAGTACACGCCCTCGCTGTATCCGCTGTTCCACTGCATCGCGACCTCGAGGGACAGGCTCTTGTCCTTGTCCTCGGCGTCCAGGTCGATGACCGTGGGGTGGATCAGCTCGCCCTTGCGCGAGTTGAGGTACTTCACGAAGTCGACGATGCCGCCCTCGTAGTGGTACCTGACCGTGCGGGCGGTCGGCGCGGAGGCCGCCTCGGCGTCCGGGTCGTCGGCGCCGACGGTCGCCTTCGCCGACTCGCGCTCGTCGGTGAGCGTGATCGTCAGGCCCTTGTTGAGGAAGGCCATCTCCTGGAAGCGCCGCGAGAGCGTCTCGAAGGAGTACTCGGTGGTCTCGAAGATGTCGGGGTCGGCCCAGAAGGTGACCGAGGTGCCCGTCTCGTCCGTCGCCTCGTGCTGGGCGAGCGGGGCGGTCGGGGCGCCCATCTTGTAGTCCTGCGTCCAGCGGTGGCCGTCCGTCCTGATCTCGACGGAGACCTTGGTGGACAGGGCGTTCACGACGGACACGCCGACGCCGTGCAGACCGCCGGAGACCGCGTAGCCGCCGCCGCCGAACTTGCCGCCCGCGTGCAGCACGGTCAGGACGACCTCGACGGCCGGCTTGCCCTCGGAGGCCACGATGCCCACCGGGATGCCGCGGCCGTTGTCGACGACGCGTACGGCGCCGTCGGCGAGGATCGTCACGTCGATGGTGTCGGCATGGCCGGCCAGGGCTTCGTCGACCGAGTTGTCGACGACCTCCTGCACCATGTGGTGCAGACCGCGCTCGCCGGTCGAGCCGATGTACATGCCAGGGCGCTTGCGCACGGCATCCAGGCCTTCGAGGACCTGGATATTGCTGGCGGTGTACTGGGAGTTCTCGTTGGGGTCGCCGGAATCGGCCACGAAGCGCCCTTTCTGGCACAGCACAGGCCGTTCTCCGGGCATACGGGAGCGGCTGCGTCGTTCGACATGTTCCGCAGGGTGGCGGGATTGTCTCCCAGTCTACCGGTACCACTGACACTCATGGGGGTTTGCCGGTACCTGAATGCGCATGTGCCGCCCTGAGCGGGCGCGAGACGACTCCCCATATTCGGATAGGGGCTCCAGAGCCCCCTGACGGCCACCCAGCGCTTCGGGCGGTAGCAGCCTGTGGGCGCGTGCTCCCCGACCCCGCGGGCTGTCGTTCCGCAGGGCGCGGGGTCCCCCGGACGGAGTCGGGGGGAGGGTGGGCACGGCTCGGTTGCGACGGCGCCCGAGGGAGGGTGTGCCGGCTCACGCGCGACGGCGCCGGGGGGGAGGGGAGGGCGCGCACGGCCCCCGCGCGACGGCGCCCAGGGGGGAGGGTGCGCACAGCGGGCGCGACGGCTCCCGGCCGGTCGGGCCGGCGCCTCCTCGCAGCGCCGGTACCGCTCCGCCCGGCGCTCTAGCCGTACGTGTCCCCGGGCCCCACGCTTCCGGGCGCCCTGAGCGGGCCGTACCCCCGCCGGGGCGCACCCGGCCCCAGGACCTTGATCATCCGCACGGTCCCGTGCCCGAGGTCCTCGTTGAGCCGGGCGACCAGCGTCGGCGCGAGCAGCCGCAGCTGCGTGGCCCAGGCCGTCGAGTCGCACTGCACCGTCAGCACGCGCGCGTCCGGATCGTCGTCGAACCTCAGCGGTACGCAGTGCTTCGCCAGGTCCTCGCCGACGATCTGCGGCCAGCGGCCCATGACCCCGCCGACCGCCGCCGGGGTCTCCCAGCCCCGCTCGGTGATCAGCCGGTTGATGGCGGCGCCCAGCGCCATCGGGTCGCGTCCGTCGGCGCGCGCGCCGGAGCGCAGGCCGCCGCCGCGCCGCGCCTGCTTCTTCTGTGCCGCCGCCGCGCCCCGCGCCTTCGCCTGCTCCTTGGCGGCGCGCAGCGCGACCCGCGCGAGGTCGACGCCGGAGGCCTCGGGGACGGCCGGCTTGTCCACAGGCTGGGGAGAGGATCCCTCGCTCATACCCGTTCCACCGTCCCTCCGGACACGGCGTACCGCGTGCCCGCGAGCACGCCCGGGACGTCGTCGTCCACCGCCGCCGTGACGAGTACCTGTTCACCGGGCGCCACCAGCTCCGCGAGCCGCTCGCGCCGCCGCGCGTCCAGTTCGGCGAACACGTCGTCGAGGACGAGGACCGGCTCGTTGCCCTCGGAGCGCAGCAGGTCGTACGAGGCCAGGCGCAGCGCCAGCGCGTACGACCAGGACTCGCCGTGGCTGGCGTACCCCTTGGCGGGGAGGTCGCCGAGCTTCAGCAGGAGCTCGTCCCGGTGCGGCCCGACGAGGGTGACGCCCCGCTCGATCTCCTGCTTGCGGACCTCGGCGAGGGCGGCGATCAGCTGCTCGTACAGCTCCTCGCGGGTGTGCCCGGCGCCCGGCGCGGACGGCCGGTACTCCAGCAGGACCGGTCCGCCGCCGGGGGCGAGCTGCTCGTACGCCTTGTCGGCGAGCGGCCGCAGGACGCCGATGAGGTCGAGGCGCTGGGCGAGCAGCTCGGCACCGGCCCTGGCCAGGTGCTGGTCCCACACGTCCAGGGTCGACAGGTCCATGCCGCGGCCGCCGTGGCGCCGGGCCATCGCCGCGGACTTCAGGAGGGTGTTGCGCTGCTTGAGCACGCGCTCGTAGTCGGAGCGCACGCCCGCCATGCGCGGCGTGCGCGCCGTGATCAGCTCGTCGAGGAAGCGCCGGCGCTCGCCGGGATCTCCCTTGATCAGCGCAAGGTCCTCGGGGGCGAACAGCACGGTGCGGACGATGCCGAGGATGTCACGCGGTCTGACCTGCGAGGACCTGTTGATGCGGGCGCGGTTGGCGCGGCCCGGGTTGAGCTCCAGCTCGATGAGCTGGGAGCGCTCGCCCTGGGTGACGGCGGCCCGGACGACCGCGCGCTCCGCCCCCATGCGGACGAGGGGGGCATCGGAGGCGACGCGGTGGCTGCCGAGGGTCGCGAGGTAGCCGACGGCCTCGACCAGATTGGTCTTGCCCTGGCCGTTCGCGCCCACGAAAGCGGTGACGCCCGGGTCGAGCGGAACCTCGACCCGGGCGTAGGAGCGGAAGTCGGCCAGCGAGAGGTGCGTGACGTGCATGGTGGGCGCCGACCTTCTTCCCCCGGCGGCTGTGCACCGCGGGGTGCACAGCCTGTGGATTACTTCTTCGTCTCGACCGCGTGGCCGCCGAACTGGTTGCGCAGCGCGGCGATCATCTTCATCTGCGGGGAGTCGTCCTGACGGGAGGCGAACCGCGCGAACAGCGAGGCGGTGATCGCCGGCAGCGGGACCGCGTTGTCGATGGCGGCCTCGACCGTCCACCGGCCCTCGCCGGAGTCCGAAGCGTAGCCCCGCAGCTTGTCCAGGTGCTCGTCCTCGTCCAGCGCGTTCACCGCGAGGTCGAGCAGCCAGGAACGGATGACCGTGCCCTCCTGCCAGGAGCGGAAGACCTCGCGCACGTCGGTGACGGAGTCGACCTTCTCCAGGAGCTCCCAGCCCTCGGCGTAGGCCTGCATCATCGCGTACTCGATGCCGTTGTGGACCATCTTCGCGAAGTGGCCGGCGCCGACCTTGCCGGCGTGGACCGAGCCGAACTCGCCCTCGGGCTTGAGCGCGTCGAAGATCGGCTGGACCCGCGCCACGTCCTCGGCGGAGCCGCCGTACATCAGCGCGTAGCCGTTCTCCAGGCCCCAGACGCCGCCGGAGACACCGCAGTCGACGAAGCCGATGCCCTTGGCCGCGAGCTCCTCGGCGTGCTTCTCGTCGTCCGTCCAGCGCGAGTTCCCGCCGTCCACGACGATGTCGCCGGGGGAGAGCAGGTCGGCCAGCTCGTCGATGGTGGACTGGGTCGCGGCACCGGCCGGAACCATGACCCACACGACGCGCGGACCCTTGAGCTTGCCCACAAGCTCTTCGAGGCTGTGGACATCGGCGAGGTCCGGGTTGCGGTCGTATCCGATGACGGTGTGGCCTGCGCGGCGGATGCGCTCACGCATGTTGCCGCCCATCTTGCCGAGACCGACGAGACCGAGCTCCATCAGAGATTCCTTAAGCGTCGTGTGCGGTGTACCCGGGTCCGAGCCTACGCCCGGACCCGGGTGCACACCTGTGGGGTCAGCCGCTCAGGCGACGACCCCGACGACCGGCCTCAGCCCGACAGCCGCACCGGCATGATCAGGTACTTGTAGGCCTCGTCCGCCTCGGCGTCGAGAGCGGGCTTGCCGCTCAGCAGCGCCGGCTTGGTGGAGGTCGTGAAGGAGAGCTGGGCGACCGGGGAGTCGATCGCGCTCAGGCCGTCCAGCAGGAAGGTCGGGTTGAAGGCGATCGAGATGTCGTCGCCGTCCAGCTGCGCGTCGACCCTCTCCACAGCCTGTGCGTCGTCGCTGGAACCGGCCTCCAGGATCAGCACGCCCTGCTCGAAGCTCAGCCGGACCGGGGTGTTGCGCTCGGCGACCAGGGCCACGCGCTTCACGGCCTCGACGAAGGGGGCGGTCTCGATCACCGCGACCGAGTTGAACTCGGTGGGGAAGAGCGTCCGGTACTTCGGGAGGTCGCCCTCCAGGAGGCGGGTGGTGGTGCGGCGGCCCGCGCCCTCGAAGCCGATGAGTCCCTCGCCCTTGCCGGAGCCGGAGAGCGCGAGGGTCACCGTGTCGCCGCTGGTGAGCGCCTTGGCGGTGTCCAGGAGGGTCTTCGCGGGCACCAGGGCGACCGCGGAGGCGTCCGGGGACTCCGGCTTCCACAGGAACTCGCGGACCGCGAAGCGGTAGCGGTCGGTGGAGGCCAGGGTGACGGTGTCGCCCTCGATCTCGATGCGCACACCGGTGAGGACGGGCAGCGTGTCGTCACGGCCGGCGGCGATGGCGACCTGCGCGGCGGCGGAGGCGAAGACCTCACCGGGCACGGTGCCGGTCGCGGTGGGCATCTCCGGCAGCGCCGGGTACTCCTCCACGGGCAGGGTGTGGAGGGTGAAGCGGGAGGAGCCGCAGACCACGGTCGCCCGTACACCGTCTGTGGAGATCTCCACGGGACGGTTGGGGAGGGCGCGGCAGATGTCGGCGAGCAGCCGGCCGGAGACGAGGACGGTGCCGTCCTCCTCCACCTCGGCCTCGACGGAGACGCGGGCGGAGACCTCGTAGTCGAAGCTCGAGAAGCTCAGGGCGCCGTCCTCGGCCTTCAGCAGAAGGCCCGCGAGAACGGGGGCCGGCGGACGGGCCGGGAGGCTGCGGGCCACCCAGGCCACCGCCTCGGCAAGTACGTCGCGCTCCACCCGGATCTTCACCGGAACCGCCTCCTGCTTGTTGCTGGCTCTTCGTCGACTGCGGGAACCAGTCTGACGTACGCCGCCGACACTCGGTGCTGCTCGGGGTCAAGTCGCGACGAGAGCGCGTCGGAGGTCCGGCGCCGAGTTGTCCACACGTCCCACTTCGAAGCGAATTCCGGGCTAACTCTATGTGGGAGTAGTAGTAGGGCCTGTGGAAACCGTGGATAACGTTGTTTCCGCAGGTCAGGCCCGGTTTTTTGTCCACCGACCCTGTGGGTGGAGCCCGTGGACAACCAGGGGTTTCTGTGGACACCCGAAAGTTCTGCACAGCCGGTACACAGGCCATGGGGAGTTCTCCCCAGCGCTGTCCCCAGCTTTCCCCACGTTCCCCACAGCCCAAACGTCTCCCTTGGTGTGACCGCTTTCACTCGGGCCAGTGAGCGGGGGTGTTTCGTTGCCGAACAGTGGACAGCGGTGTGGAGAAGCTGTGGGCAACCGGCCGCCCCCTGTGGGCAGCCGGTGGACAACTTTCGGGACCCCCTGTGGACGAAAGATTCATCCACAGCCTGTGGAGATCGTTTGCCAACAATTCCACAAGGGTCTGACCTGGGGTGATGATCTGTCACCAGCCCTGCCTGTGGACACGATCCGGATAACTCGACAGTCCCCACCCTGTGGACGGGAGATCATCCCCCAATCTGTGGAGAACCTGCCACCGGAACGGAGTAATCGAACAGCGGGCGTCCGTCCCCCGTCCGTCCCCCGTCCGTCCGGGGCGTGCGCGGGGCCCGTTTCCCGCCCCTCGGAGGCTCCCGGGAACGCCGAAGGGCGCCCCGGGAGGTGTCCCGGAGCGCCCTCGGAGAGGCTCTGAAGGGCCGGCGGCGGCCCCGTGTCAGCCGTTCTTGATGCGGTTGGTGAGCTCGGTGACCTGGTTGTAGATGGAGCGCCGCTCCGCCATCAGGGCACGGATCTTCCGGTCCGCGTGCATCACCGTCGTGTGGTCGCGGCCGCCGAACTGCGCGCCGATCTTCGGCAGCGACAGGTCCGTGAGCTCACGGCACAGGTACATGGCGATCTGCCGGGCCGTCACCAGGACACGACTGCGGGAGGACCCGCAGAGGTCCTCCACCGTCAGGCCGAAGTAGTCGGCGGTCGCCGCCATGATCGCGGGAGCGGTGATCTCCGGCGAGCTGTCCTCACCGCCGGGGATCAGGTCCTTGAGGACGATCTCGGTGAGCCCGAGGTCCACCGGCTGCCGGTTGAGGCTCGCGAAGGCCGTCACCCGGATCAGCGCGCCCTCCAGCTCGCGGATGTTCCGCGAGATCCGGGAGGCGATGAACTCCAGTACCTCCGGCGGGGCGTTGAGCTGCTCCTGCACCGCCTTCTTGCGGAGGATCGCGATGCGCGTCTCCAGCTCCGGCGGCTGCACGTCGGTGGTCAGTCCCCACTCGAAGCGGTTGCGGAGCCGGTCCTCCAGGGTGACCAGCTGCTTGGGCGGCCGGTCCGAGGACAGCACGATCTGCTTGTTCGCGTTGTGCAGGGTGTTGAACGTGTGGAAGAACTCCTCCTGCGTCGACTCCTTGCTCGCGAGGAACTGGATGTCGTCGACGAGCAGGATGTCCACGTCGCGGTAGCGCTTGCGGAAGGCGTCGCCCTTGCCGTCGCGGATCGAGTTGATGAACTCGTTGGTGAACTCCTCGGAGCTCACGTACCGCACGCGCGTGCCCGGGTAGAGGCTCCGCGCGTAGTGCCCGATCGCGTGCAGCAGGTGGGTCTTGCCGAGGCCCGACTCCCCGTAGATGAAGAGGGGGTTGTACGCCTTCGCCGGCGCCTCGGCCACCGCGACGGCCGCCGCGTGCGCGAACCGGTTCGAGGAACCGATGACGAAGGTGTCGAAGAGGTACTTGGGGTTCAGCCGCGCGTGCTGCTCGCCCGGAGCGCCTGCGCCCTGCCCGGAGGAAGAGGAGCCGTGACCGCCGCCCGGCACACCGCCGGGGCGGGGACCCGGACGGGGACCGTGGTTCTGGGGGTCGGGCAGCTCGGCGCGCTCGGGCCGCTGCTGCTCGTAGCCGCGGGGGGGCTCGTCGTACCGGGTCTGCCGGGACTGCTCCGGACCCGTGTAGGGCGCGCGCTCCTGGTAGCCGCCGAGCCGCGGCTGCTGCCAGGAGAGGTCCTCCTGGGTGCGCGGCCAGGCGCCGGGGTCCGGCCGCTGCGGCTGCTGGTAGTCCGGGTAGGCCGGGCGCGCGGTGGGCAGGCCGTCGTCGGGCATCGGCCGGTGGCCGTAGCCGTCGTACTTCTCGTACGGCTCGGGCTGCGCGCGCTCGTCGTAGCGGGGCTGCTGCGACTGCTGCACCGGGGGCGC
Organism: Streptomyces sp. NPDC059695; assembly: GCF_042733785.1. Lineage (NCBI taxonomy): Bacteria > Bacillati > Actinomycetota > Actinomycetes > Kitasatosporales > Streptomycetaceae > Streptomyces > Streptomyces sp. NPDC059695. The sequence continues at coordinate 24,882 of NZ_JBHWFF010000008.1, forward strand.
CGGCGGAGTCGGCTCGCCGACGGAGTCGTCGACGGTGATCGCGATCCGGATCGGCCGGCCGCACTCACGGCTGAGGGTCTCGCTGATCAGCGGGGCGAGCCGGCCCTCCAGGACCCGCTTGCCCCACTCGTTGGGCACGGCGAGCAGGGCCGTGTCCGCGACCAGGGCGAGCGGCTGGCAGCGCTCGATCCACTGCTTGTCCTTCGGCTCGATCCCCTGCTGGCCCTCGGCGAGCAACTGCTCGAGGACGCGTGGCCACACTGCGGCAAGATCAGCTGGTACGTCAGCCACAGGGCACGCTTTCTCGCAGGTCCCACGATGGTGTGGTTCTCGGGGACGGTGGGTCGAAGTCCGTGAGGACGGGTCCGTTGAGGACAGGTGAGGACAGAACGGCAAAAGATTGTGGAGACCGTCCACGGTAGTCGGGCCGGATGACGTGGTTCAAGTTGTTGTCCACAGCCTGTGCACAATGGGGGGTGGCGACAGGTCGGTTTGACCGGATGGCGTAGCCGCGCGTACCGTAACCAGGTCGAGTTGTCGATGGCTGCTGCCGCCTGCCTCCGATGGGCAAAGATCACGGTCTGTGATCGTGAAGCGGTGCACTCGGGCGTATTGCGAGCTACTCGTGGGCGCACGGTGACAGCCAGGCGATGTCCCGCCATCTACGAATCATTTCTGGAGCCCCCGAGTGAGCAAGCGCACCTTCCAGCCGAACAACCGTCGTCGTGCGAAGACCCACGGCTTCCGCCTGCGCATGCGCACGCGTGCCGGTCGCGCCATCCTTGCGAACCGCCGTTCCAAGGGTCGCTCGGCGCTGTCCGCCTGATCCGCTTAAACAGGTCATGACGTGCTGCCTACCGAGAATCGGCTGAGGCGGCGCGAGGACTTCGCAACCGCGGTACGCCGAGGTCGCCGGGCCGGTCGCCCGCTCCTCGTCGTCCACCTACGCAGCGGTGCAACGAACCCGCACGCGCCTGGGGAGAGCGCTCCCCCGACGCGTGCGGGTTTCGTCGTGAGCAAGGCCGTGGGCGGTGCGGTCGTACGCAACCAGGTCAAGCGACGCCTGCGCCATCTCGTCCGCGACCGTCTCGCCGAGCTGCCCCCCGGTAGCCTGGTGGTCGTACGGGCGTTGCCCGGAGCCGGCGACGCCGAGAACGCACAGCTGGCCCGAGACCTGGACGCCGCTCTCCAGCGGCTGCTGGGAGGGGGCACGCGATGAAGTACCCGCTGCTGGCTCTCATCAAGCTGTACCAGTGGACGATCAGCCCTCTTCTGGGCCCCGTCTGCCGGTACTACCCGTCGTGTTCCCACTACGGATTCACGGCCATCGACCGGCATGGCGCGATCAAGGGCACGGCCCTGACCGCCTGGCGCATCCTGCGGTGCAACCCGTGGTCGCCCGGCGGTGTGGATCACGTCCCCCCGCGCAAGCGCCCCCGCTGGCACGAGATGCTGCGGAACGCCCTGCGCGGCGACAAGGGCGGGTCCACCGCCGAGACGAGCCCGGCCACCGAGACCTCGCCCAATGCTCAAGGAGCCTGATTAGTGGACACGATTGCCAGTCTGTTCAGCTTCATCACCTGGCCCGTTTCCTGGGTCATCGTCCAGTTCCACAAGGTGTACGGGGCGGTCTTCGGCCCCGACACGGGCTGGGCCTGGGGCCTGTCCATCGTGTCCCTCGTGGTGCTGATCCGTATCTGTCTGATCCCGCTGTTCGTCAAGCAGATCAAGTCGACGCGGAACATGCAGGCGCTCCAGCCGAAGATGAAGGCGATCCAGGAGCGCTACAAGAGCGACAAGCAGCGTCAGTCCGAAGAGATGATGAAGCTGTACAAGGAGACGGGTACCAACCCGCTCTCCTCGTGCCTTCCCATCCTGGCGCAGTCGCCGTTCTTCTTCGCCCTGTACCACGTGCTCTCCGCGATCGCCTCGGGCAAGACGATCGGTGTCATCGACGAGCCGCTGCTCGAGAGCGCCCGCCAGGCGCACATCTTCGGTGCTCCGCTCGCCGCGAAGTTCACGGACTCCGCCGCTGAGGTCGCCGCGCTCAACGCCTCGCTGACCGATGTCCGCATCGTCACCGCGGTCATGATCATCATGATGTCGGCCTCGCAGTTCTTCACCCAGCGCCAGCTGATGATGAAGAACGTCGACCTCTCGGTGAAGACCCCGTACATGCAGCAGCAGAAGATGCTCATGTACATCTTCCCGGTGATCTTCGCCGTCATGGGTATCAACTTCCCCGTCGGTGTCCTCGTCTACTGGCTGACCACCAACGTGTGGACCATGGGCCAGCAGATGTACGTGATCAACCAGAACCCGACCCCGGGCAGTAAGGCGCAGGACTCCTACCTGCAGCGCCTGCTGAAGAGCATCACGCAGCACGGTGAGGTCCGCGGACGTCGCCGGAAGAACATCGTCAAGGTGATCGTCGCCAAGGGCAGCGACCGCAACGAGAACGAGCGCCGCTTCTTCGTGGGCCTCTCCAAGGCCGGCTTCGCCGCCCAGGCCGACGGCACCGTGATCAAGGGCGACACGCTCGTGGCCGAGGCCGAGGGCGGTGCCGCCGCCAGGCGCCAGCAGCCCAAGCGTCAGACCAAGGCACAGCGCCAGGCCTCCGGTGTTCAGCACCCGGTGGCGAAGGACGCCGAGGAAGGCGACGAGACGGCCGCCGAAGAGGCGACCACCTCGCTCGAGAAGAAGCCTCAGGCCCCGGACACCACCGAGGCCAAGGACGAGACGAAGGCCGACACGCCCCAGCGTCCGAGCCGTGCCAACTCCGGCGGTTCCCGTCAGGGCAAGTCCGGTCAGGGTCAGCGCAAGGGCCAGCAGCGGCCCAAGCACCCGTCCTCCAAGAAGTAAGCCCTCCCAGAAGCAAGAAGGAGTCCATCCGTGACGGAAGGCACCACCTCCTCCGCCGCCGAGGGTGGCGACACCCTGACCCGCCTGGAGCAGGAGGGTGAGATCGCGGCCGACTACCTCGAGGCCCTGCTCGACATCGCCGACCTGGACGGCGACATCGACATGGACGTCGAGGCGGACCGGGCCGCGGTCTCGATCATCAGCGACTCCGGCCGCGAGCTCCAGAAGCTCGTGGGCCGCGACGGCGAGGTCCTGGAGGCGCTCCAGGAGCTGACGCGCCTGGCCGTGCACCGCGAGACCGGTGACCGCAGCCGGCTCATGCTCGACATCGGCGGCTTCCGGGCCAAGAAGCGTGCCGAGCTCGCCGAGCTGGGCGCCAAGGCCGCGGCCGAGGTGAAGTCCTCGGGCCAGCCGGTCAAGCTGGACCCGATGACGCCGTTCGAGCGCAAGGTCGTGCACGACGCGATCGCCGCCGCCGGTCTGCGCAGCGAGTCCGAGGGCGAGGAGCCGCAGCGCTTCGTCGTCGTGCTCCCGGCCTGACCCCTCACGTAGTGTCGGCCCCGTCTGTTCGCAGGCGGGGCCGATCTTTGTCAGCCTTGATAGTCAGCCACCACAGTGCGCTCGCACGACGGGCGCGCGGTACGGAAGGACGGTTCCCGTGACGGAGGCAGCGGAGCTCCCCGAGGCGCCGGAGCAGGCGCGGACAGTCTTCGGTGAGTACTTCCCGGAGGCCGTGCGGTACGCGGAGCTCCTCGCGGACGCGGGTGTGAAGCGCGGTCTGATCGGCCCGCGCGAGGTCCCTCGTCTCTGGGAACGCCACCTGCTGAACTGCGCCGTCCTCTCGGAGGTCGTCCCCGAGGGCGTCACCGTCTGCGACGTGGGCTCGGGCGCCGGTCTGCCCGGCATCCCCCTGGCCCTGGTCCGGCCCGACCTCAAGATCACGCTCCTGGAGCCGCTCCTGCGCAGGACGAACTTCCTCCAGGAGGTCGTCGAGCTGCTGGGCCTCGACCACGTGACCGTGGCCCGGGGGCGCGCGGAGGAGATGCTCGGCAAGATCACGCCCGTCCACGTGGTGACCGCCCGCGCCGTGGCCCCGCTCGACCGGCTGGCCGGCTGGGGCGTCCCCCTGCTGCGTCCGTACGGAGAGATGCTGGCACTCAAGGGCGACACCGCCCAGGAGGAGATCGACGGTGCCCGCGCCGCGCTCTCCCGGCTCGGCGTGGTGGGGACCCAGGTCCTTCAGGTCGGCGAGGGCATCGTCGATCCGATGTCGACGGTCGTCCGGGTGGAGGTCGGAGAGAGCCCCGGTGGCGTGCGGTTCGCGGCCAAACGAGCCAAGGCGGCCCGGACGAGCAAGACGCGTCGGCGTCGCTGAGCGTCGCATACGTCCCATTTCGGAGTGTCGACCGGTCCCGGCCGGGCGGCGGGGGCATGGTGTTTCACGTGAAACGTCGCTCACTGCTGCAGGGGATCATCAGCCGCGGTCGCGCGGCTGCCGTGCCCCGGGACCGTAGACCCCGCGTGAAGCCACCCGTGAGGGTCACGGAGTTGTCCACAGAGGTGGATTCACCCACAGAACCACCGGCCTCGCTGGTTCACGACCCCGAAAGCATGGCAGGCTCTGCTCATCGCGAGCCTGAAGCCGAGGAGAGTGAATCCTTGCGGTCCGACGCCAACATCGCGGGACCGATGACCGATCCGGTCCCCGGTCCCCGAACCGAATCGGTGGGGGAGGATGTTTCACGTGAAACACCGCCCCCGATGGACGACACCCCCATCGGTCGTGCTGCCCAGCTGGCAGTAGAGGCGCTGGGACGTGCCGGTGAGGGGCTTCCCCGACCGGCACAGACACGCGTGATGGTCGTCGCCAATCAGAAGGGCGGCGTGGGCAAGACGACCACGACGGTCAACCTTGCCGCGTCCCTGGCCCTCCATGGCGCCCGGGTCCTCGTCATCGACCTGGACCCGCAGGGCAACGCCTCGACGGCGCTCGGCATCGACCACCACGCCGAGGTCCCCTCGATCTACGACGTCCTGGTGGACAGCAAGCCGCTCTCCGATGTGGTGCAGCCGGTCATGGACGTCGAGGGCCTCTTCTGCGCCCCGGCCACCATCGACCTCGCCGGTGCGGAGATCGAGCTGGTGTCGCTGGTGGCGCGTGAGAGCCGCCTGCAGCGGGCGATCCAGGCCTATGAGCAGCCGCTGGACTACATCCTGATCGACTGCCCGCCCTCGCTCGGCCTCCTCACGGTCAACGCCATGGTGGCGGGCGCGGAAGTGCTGATCCCGATCCAGTGCGAGTACTACGCGCTAGAGGGGCTCGGACAGCTCCTGCGGAACGTCGACCTGGTCCGGGGGCACCTCAACCCGGCGCTCCACGTCTCGACGATCCTGCTCACCATGTACGACGGCAGGACGAGGCTCGCCTCCCAGGTCGCCGACGAGGTGCGCAGCCACTTCGCCGAGGAGGTGCTGCGGACCAGCATTCCGAGGTCCGTCCGCATCTCGGAGGCGCCGAGCTACGGGCAGACGGTGCTCACCTACGACCCGGGCTCCAGCGGTGCCCTGTCGTACCTCGAAGCAGCCCGAGAGATCGCCCTGCGGGGGGCCGCCGTGCACTACGACCCGCAGCACGCCCACGCAGGGCACCAGAACAACCAGCGCAGCATGTCGGAGGGGATCCAGTGAGCGAGCGACGTAGGGGATTGGGGCGTGGGCTCGGTGCGCTGATTCCCGCTGCTCCCCAGGAGCGACAGGTGGAGCGCGGGGTGGCCGCCGCGAAGCTGGCGACGCTGCCGCAGAGCCCGAAGGCTCCTGAGTCGACGCCGGCGTGGAACGAGCCCGAGCCGGTGGTGGCCCTGCCGGAGGCGCCGGCCGGGGCCTACTTCACCGAGCTTCCGATCGATGCCATCGTTCCCAACCGGCATCAGCCCCGTGAGATCTTCGACGAGGACGCGCTGGCGGAGCTCGTCACCTCCATCAAGGAGGTCGGCCTTCTCCAGCCCGTGGTCGTCCGCAAGATCGAGGCCGACCGCTACGAGCTCGTCATGGGCGAGCGTCGTCTGCGGGCGTCGACGACGGCGGGTCTTGAGCGGATCCCGGCGATCGTCCGGGACACCGACGACGAGAAGATGCTCCTGGACGCGCTCCTGGAGAACCTCCACCGGGCCCAGCTGAACGCGATCGAAGAGGCCCACGCCTACGAGCAGCTGCTCAAGGACTTCGGTTGCACCCACGACCAGCTCGCGGAGCGGATCGGGCGCTCCCGTCCGCAGATCTCCAACACGCTGCGTCTGCTGCGTCTCTCGCTGCCGGTCCAGCGCCGGGTCGCCGCCGGAGTGCTCTCCGCCGGCCACGCCCGGGCGCTGCTCGGTGTGGAGGACCCGGAGGCCCAGGACAAGCTGGCGTACCGCATCGTCTCCGAGGGCCTGTCCGTCCGCAGCGTCGAGGAGATCGTGAGCCTGATGGGCTCCGAGGAGCCGGAGTCCGCGGTCAAGCCGAAGGGCCCGCGTGCCGGTGCCCGGGTCTCGCCCGCGCTCACGGACCTCGCCTCCCGTCTCTCGGACCGGTTCGAGACGCGGGTGAAGGTCGACCTGGGCCAGAAGAAGGGCAAGATCGTCGTCGAGTTCGCCTCGATGGACGATCTGGAGCGGATCCTCTCGACCCTGGCTCCCGGCGAGGGACGGGTCATGGACCACAAGAACACCGAGAGCTGATCCCTCTCGCCGTTCGCTGAGGCCGCCCAGGGCGGGCCGTCTTCCGGTCTTCACCGGAACACGGCCCGCCCTTTGCCTATGAGCGGTATCGCCCCGATCGCCCGATCGATACGATTCCGAAAGGCGTATCCGTGCTCGATGGCGAGGGAAACGAGGAGCAGCCGTGGGGCGTCGGCTCGTACCGCTCACCCTGGACAACCTTCCGGATCTCCCCAAGCGGTGTCGCTCCTGCGTCTTCTGGGAGCTCGACCCGGTCAGCGGTGAGGCGGCGGTGAAGGCGGGGCGCCCGGAGACGGAGAAGGAGGCCTGGATCTCGGCCGTTCTCCTGGAATGGGGTTCCTGCGGGCGCGTGGTCTACGTCGACGAGGTGCCGGTCGGTTACGTCCTCTACGCTCCCCCGGCCTATGTGCCGCGCTCGACGGCCTTCCCCACGAGTCCCGTGGCGGCGGACTCCGTCCAGCTGATGACGGCCTGGATCATGCCGGGATATCAGGGGCAGGGGCTGGGGCGTGTGGTGGTGCAGACCGTCGCCAAGGACGTGATGAGGCGGGGCTTCAAGGCGATCGAGGCTTTCGGGGACGCCCGGTGGAAGGAGCCGGCCTGTGTGCTGCCGGCCGAGCATCTCCTCGCGGTGGGCTTCAAGACCGTACGCTCGCACCATGCGTTCCCGCGGCTGAGGCTGGAGCTCAGAACGACGCTCTCCTGGAAGGAGGACGTCGAGATGGCCCTGGACCGCCTGCTGGGTGCCGTGCAGAAGGAGCCCGCCCTGCGGCCCCTCTAGCGCCGGAGACGAGAACGGCCCGGCCCCCCCCCGGGGGGGGGGGGGGGGGGTTTTCTATGTAGAAAAGAGAACCCGAAACAGGGGGCTATTGTGAGAGTGGGAGGAGGGTGGGGGCGGTAGGGGGGTAAAACAAAAGGGGTGGGG
>NZ_JBHWFF010000008.1:32394-44031 GCF_042733785.1 Streptomyces sp. NPDC059695
GTGGCGTTGGTGCGGGCCCGGCCCCGCTGGGGGGGGGCGGTCCAGAGGGCCCCCCCGGGGCGCCCCCCCCCCCGCCCCCCCGACCCCCGCCCCCCCCCGGGGGGGGGGGGGCCCGCTTCTGTTTCACGTGGAACATGCGCCGCGCATCAGGCGGTGAAGGGCTCCAGGTCGCGCAGGATGGCGGCCTTCGGCTTGGCACCGACGATGGTCTTCACGACCTCGCCGCCCTGGTAGACGTTGAGCGTCGGGATCGACATGACGCCGTACTTGGCAGCCGTGGCCGGGTTCTCGTCGATGTTGAGCTTCACGACCTCGATCTCGCCGTGCTCGGCGGCGATGGCCTCCAGCGACGGGGCGATCTGGCGGCACGGACCGCACCAGGCGGCCCAGAAGTCCACGAGGACGGGCTTGTCGCTCTTGAGGACAACGTCATCGAAGTCAGCGTCGGTCACGTTCTTCAGGGCGCCGGCCACGGCGGCCTCCTTATTTCGCGGGGTGTGGTGGAGAGAGACGGGGTCAGACCGCGGGGGTCTCGGCCAGCTTCTCGCTGTCGGCGAGGGCGGCCAGGAAGCGCTCGGCGTCCAGCGCGGCGGAGCAGCCGGTGCCGGCGGCCGTGATGGCCTGACGGTAGGTGTGGTCGACGACATCGCCGGCGCCGAAGACGCCCGTGACGTTGGTGCGCGTCGACGGGGCCGCGACCTTGAGGTAGCCCTCCTCGTCCAGGTCCAGCTGGCCCTTGAAGAGCTCGGTGCGCGGGTCGTGGCCCACGGCGATGAAGAGGCCGGTGACGGCGAGCTCGCGCGTCGCACCGGTCTTCGTGTCGCGCAGGGTCAGGCCGCTGAGCTTCTGCTCACCGTGGATCTCGGTGACCTCGCTGTCCCAGGCGAAGGAGATCTTCGGGTCGGCGAAGGCGCGGTCCTGCATGGCCTTGGAGGCACGCAGGGTGTCGCGGCGGTGGACGATCGTGACGGACTTGGCGAAGCGCGAGAGGAAGGTCGCCTCCTCGATCGCGGTGTCGCCGCCGCCGACGACGGCGATGTCCTGGTCCTTGAAGAAGAACCCGTCGCAGGTGGCGCACCAGGAGACACCGCGGCCGGAGAGAGCGTCCTCGTTGGGGAGGCCGAGCTTGCGGTGCTGGGAGCCCGTGGTGACGATCACGGCCTTCGCGCGGTGCACGGTGCCGGCGGTGTCGGTGACGGTCTTGATCTCACCGGTCAGGTCCACGGCGATGACGTCGTCCGGAACCAGCTCGGCGCCGAAGCGCTCGGCCTGGGCCCGCATGTTGTCCATGAGGTCCGGGCCCATGATCCCGTCACGGAAGCCGGGGAAGTTCTCGACCTCGGTCGTGTTCATCAGCGCGCCACCGGCGGTGACGGCTCCCTCGAAGACCAGAGGCTTCAGCGACGCCCGGGCCGTGTAGAGCGCAGCGGTGTACCCCGCGGGTCCGGAGCCGATGATGATCACATTACGGACGTCGCTCACGGGTTTCTTCCTCGTCTCTGCAGACTGCCACTGCCTACGGGGGCGGTTGTCTCGGTCGCTCTCACCCCACCCAACGGATCCTAAGGGGCGTACATTCCCGAGACCGCCGCGCGTCACCGTGGCCGGGCGAAGAGCGAGGTCAGGAGCGCGGGTACGTCTGGCTCAGCAGGACCTCGGCGGCCGGGCTACCGCTCCCCGTGGGCCGATCCGCGCAGGAGGCGTCGAGCACAAAGGCCTGGACCCGGGTGCTGTCCGCCGGATCCGACAGGACCAGCAGGTAGGCGGGCGTTCCCTGGTACTCGCCCCGCTCGTAGCCCAGCACCTCGTCGGTGCGGCCGGTGCCGGCCAGAACGCAGCGGGGGACGGCGCTCGCCCCGTTGCGGCGGGAGGTGTCGCCACCGGTCTCGGCGGACATGGATTCGGGCCCGACCCCCTGCGGCGTCTTGGGCGCGCGGCTCTCGGTGAGGAGGGTGTGGACGTGGTCCTCCACGGGCGCACCGGAGAACGGACTGAGGGGTGCGCTCGCCAGGGCGTCGGCCTTCTTGGCACCGCTGTCCGCGCGGCCGGCGGTCACGTTGCCCGCCTGGCTGAGGTACAGGCTCGTGCCGAGCACCGCGGCGGCGAAGGCGGCGCCGATCGTCGAGAGCAGTGCGATGCGGCGACGGCGCACACCGGGGCGGCCGGGACCGGTGCCCCCACGAGGGCGCCCGGCAGGACGGTCCGTGGCCGGGGATGCCGGGGAGGAGGACCTCGTCCCCTCGGAGGATCGCGATGTTTCACGTGAAACAGGGGTGTCGCTCTGCGGGGAGGTGGCGTTGAGGAGGGCCTCCGCGGCCAGAGCCGCGTCGATCCGCCCGGCGATCTCGGCGGGCATCCGGGGCGGGCCCGGCAGGGTACCGAGGAGGCTTCGGATCTCCTCCAGGGAGGACCGCACGTCGGCGCAGAGGGGACAGCCGTCCAGATGCCGTCGTACGGCCGCGGAGCGGGTCGGCGACAGCAGCCCCTCGGTCAGATCGGAGATCTCCGAAACGTCCGGGTGCTGTGTGGTGTCGGCCTTGCCGGCCGTGGAAGTCACGTGCGCCCACCTCCGCCCTTCACAGCAGCTGGATCTGTCGGTCCGGTGTCTGTCGGCCCCGGCACCGGTGGGACGGATGTCCCCGGCGTCCGGTTCCTTCCCCCTTCGACGGTCTCGTTACCCACGGTGTCGGCGCGCAGATGAGTGACCATCGGAAGGAGGCGTGCCCGCCCGCGCGCGCAGCGGCTCTTCACGGTCCCGGTGGGAACGCCGAGGATACGGGCTGCCTCGGCGACCGGGTATCCCTGCATGTCGACGAGGACGAGGGCGGCACGCTGGTCCTCGGGGATCGCCGCGAGGGCGGCGAGCAGCTGGCGGTGGAGGTCATGGCGCTCCACCGGCGCTTCGGCCGACTCGTGCGGGTCGAGGAGCTGCTCGAAGCGGTCGGTGTCGTCGACGGGCGAGGTCCTGCGGGAGGCGGTCTTGCGCGCGCGGTCGAGACACGCGTTCACGGTGATGCGGTGGAGCCAGGTCGTGACGGCCGACTGGCCGCGGAAGGTGTGGGCGGCCCGGAAGGCGGAGATCAGGGCGTCCTGGACGGCGTCAGCGGCCTCCTCGCGGTCCCCCAGGGTCCGCACCGCGACCGCCCACAGGCGGTCGCGGTGACGCCGCACGAGCTCACCGAAGGCGTCCGGGTCTCCGGCGACATGGCGGGCCAGGAGTTCCTGGTCGTCCGTGGCGTCGTCCATCGGTCGGTCCACCGGTGAGCCCCCTCCCCTGGTCGTCAGCCCATGACCTTGACTTCGGTCAGCTGGCCGCGGTACTCACCGCCGGTGAGGGGCAGCTCCGTCAGCCAGACGAGAACGTAGCGGGTCCTGACCGGCTTGGTGAGCTTCAGCTTCACCTCGGTGTCCTTGCCGGACGCCTGAGTGGTGAACCCTTCGGCCGTGGTCGGTGCCGACGAGGCGTCTTCGGGTGCCGTGCGCACCTCCACCCTCGTGTTCCCCACGAACGACATGTCAACCGAGCTGACCTTCTGGACCGAGCCCAGGTCCAGCACTATGCCGACGCCGGTCTTCAGGTTGCCGAACTGCGCGGTGGTGTAGTTCTTGGTGTGCCAGAAGGTGCTCGGGTCCCCGTCGTAGGCGTTCGCCACGGACTCGGGGTACTCCTCGCCGTTGCCCCCGGGGGGCGGGTCGAAGTCGTCGGCGGACGCGATGGCGATCGGCTTCGGCGTCGCGGGCTTCTCGTCGGCCGAGGGGTGGACTATGGGGGTCTCCTTCTTGGGCTCCGGCTTGAGGAGCCGGTCGGCGATCTGCCAGCTGCCGAGGCCCAGTGCGGCGATCAGCAGGGCCGAGACGGCCCACTTCAGCGCCCTGCCCGTGCGGCTCTGCAGCGGCGGCGGGGGGACGACGACCGGCTGGGTGGGCATGGGACGTGCCGGGGGCCGTCCGTAGGTGCCCTGCTGGTAGGTCGTGTGCTGGTACTCGGGCGGGGCGGTGAACTCCGGCTCCGGCGGGCGGACCCGGGGCATCGCCGCGACGGCCCTGGCGAGTTCGTCCGGGGTCGTGCAGGGCGGCTCCTGGCGCGAGGCGGTGGCCCCGTCGTTGGCGAGGGCCCGCATGGCGATCTCGGAGAGGCCTCGGTGGACGCCGGCGCGCACCTGGTCCGGCGGCAGCAGCCCCACGCCCTTGGGCAGGCCGGAGAGGCCGTAGGCGTCGCTGTCGTACGGCCAGCGCTGGGTCAGCGCCGCGTACAGCAGGGCGCCGATGGCCTCGGTGTCATTGCGCTGCGGACGCTCGGCGGTGATGCCGCGCAGGGCGGCGTTCACGGCCAGGCCGCGGATCCGGTACTGGCCCGTGGAGCTCCGCAGGACGGCGCTCGGGGTCAGCCGGAGATGGGCGAGGCCCTCGCGGTGCGCGGCTGCCATGGCCTGGGAGACCTGGCTGACGAGCTGGTACGCGTCATGGGGCTCCAGCGGGCCGGTCGCGAGCAGCGCCGTGAGCTCGGTGGAGTCCGGCAGCCACTCGTGCACCACGTACACGAGGTCGTTCTCCTCGACGGCGTCGAGGACCTGGACGAACCGGGGGTCGCCGAGCAGCGCCGAGGAGCGGGCCGCGGCCAGAACCGACCGGGCTCGGGGGTGGTCGGCCGGCAGCAGGTGGACCCCGACCGCGCGGCGCAGTTTCTCGTCGACGGCTCGCCAACTGCTGAAGCCGTCCAGACGGGTGACGCACTCCTCGAGCCGGTAGCGCCTGGCCAGTTTGTGACCACTGTGCAGTTCGGGTGCCGTGATCGAGGGCTGTTCGCCGCTCTGTCGTTCGACCGCCTTCTTCTCCGTGGCCTCGGCGGTCTTCTCCGCCGTCTTCTGATCTTCCGCCACCCCGTCGGTCGCGGCCGTGTCCGCCTTGGCGGTCAGCGGGTCGTCACCGCTGTTGTCGGCCACGTCGACGGCAGCCGTGCTACGTTCCGCCACCGTCGTTCCTGCCTCCCCATCCGTTGCGCCACATCCAACAGCCAAGCCAATTGTGCCCACAGTCGGACGCTATGCACGACACGCGGATCCCGTCGATGGTTGTGCGGGACCGCTCGGTTCAGCGTCCCAGACGTCCGCGGACCATGCCGACCAGGGTGTTCAGTTCCGCGATCCGCATGCGCTTCGCGGCGACGAAGAAGACGCCGAGGAGCACCGCCCCGCCGACCGCGAGGGCGACGAGCGAGCCGAGGGCGCCCTCGCCCAGCAGCTTCAGCAGCCCGAAACCGACGGCGCCGGCGACGATCGCGGCGGGTACGGAGGCCATGCAGAGCCGGGCGTAGGTCCGCAGCACATGGGTGCCGTCCAGGTCGCCGCCCAGGCGCTTGCGGAGCCGCCGCCACGCGATGCCGACGCCGACCGCGTAGGCGAGCCCGTACGAGGCTGCCATGCCGACCACGGCCCACTGGGCGGGCAGGACGACGTAGCAGACGGCGGAGGCGGCCGCGTTGACGGCGGCGACGATCACCGTGTTGTAGAAGGGCGTCCGGGTGTCCTCGTAGGCGTAGAAGCCGCGGAGCACGACGTACTGGACGGAGTACGGGATCAGACCGAGGCCGAAGGCCATGAGGATGAAGCCCATGCCCTGGGCGGCTTCGACGCCGCTGGAGGCGTAGAGGAGGGTGCACATCGGGACGCCGAGCGCCAGGAAGGCGAAGGAGACCGGGACGATCGCGACGGCCGAGTTCCGCAGGCCCTGCGAGATGTCGTCCCGGACGGCGCCCGGGTCGTCGTCGTGGGCGGCGCGGGAGATCCGCGGCAGCAGCGCGGCCATGACGGAGACCGTGATGATGGCCTGCGGCATGCCCCAGATCAGCTGGGCGTTGGAGTAGGCGAGGAAGCCGGCACCGTTCTTCCCGGACTCCTCACCGGCGGCCGTCGCGAGCTGGGTGACGACCAGGACGCCCGCCTGGTTCGCGAGGACGAAGAGCACGGTCCACTTGGCCAGCTTGACCGTCTTGCCGAGCCCGTGGCCCTTCCAGTCGAAGCGGGGCCGGAAGCGGAAGCCGGTCTCGCGCAGGTACGGGATCATCGCCAGGGCCTGGACGACGAGGCCGAGCAGGGTGCCGATGCCGAGCAGGCGGATGCCCTCGTCCGGAATGGTCTGCACGCCCATGTGGGACTCGGCGGAGGTGCCGTAGACCCAGATGAAGAGGCCGAAGGTGACGATCATGACGATGTTGTTGAGGACCGGGGTCCACATCATCGCGCCGAACTTGCCGCGGGCGTTGAGGATCTGGCCCATCACCACGTGCACGCCCATGAAGAAGATCGTGGGCAGGCAGTAGCGGGCGAACGTCACGGCGACGCTGTTGGCCGCGGCGTCGTCGGCGATGGTGTTCGACATCAGCCGGATCAGCAGCGGCGCCGCGAAGACGGCCAGGGCCACGATGAGGCCGAGCGCCACCATGACGAGGGTGAGCAGGCGGTTGGCGTAGGCCTCGCCGCCGTCCTCGTCGTTCTTCATCGAGCGGACGAGCTGCGGGACGAACACCGAGTTGAGGCCACCGCCGACGGTGAGGATGTAGATCATCGTCGGCAGGGTGTAGGCGATGGTGAAGGTGTCACCGAGGAGGGCGGCACCGAGCGCACCGGTGATCACCAGGCTGCGGACGAAGCCGGTCAGCCGGGAGACCAGGGTGCCGGCCGCCATCACGGCGCTCGACTTCAGCAGCCCGGAGGCGCGGCCCGACTTCTTCGGGGCGGGCGCGGGCAGCGGGTCCGGTTCCGGGGCGGGCGGCGGCACCTGGCCGGGCGCCTGCTGGTCCCGGTAGAGGTGCGCGAACGCGTCCGGCTCGGGGGTCTCCTCACCGGCCCGGGTGACCAGGTCGTCGACCCCGGTGAACTGGACCGTGCGCGCGTCGTCGCCGTACGGCAGGTGGCGGGAGGGGCCGTCCGGCTCGGGCGCCGGGGTCTGCGCCCACACCCGGGGGTCGGGGGCGTGCTGCGGCGCGGCCGGCTGCTGGTAGAGCGCGTGGGGGTCCTGGTAGGTGCCGGGCGGGGGCGGCGGGTGCGCGGCGCGGTCGTACAGCGCCTCGGTCACCGGGTCCTGCGCGGACATGTCCTGGGCCCGGTACGGGTCGTGGGCGAAGGCGTCCTGGACGTATGGATCCTGGACGTAGGGGTCCTGGACATAGGGATCCTGGGCGTACGGGTTCTGCGCGTAGGGGTCCTGCCCCTGCGGGCCAGGGGCGCCCTGCTGCGGGGGCGGCACCGGCGGGTGGCCGGCACCGGGAGGCACGGCGGGCGTCCCACCGGACGGCGCCGGGCCGCCCGGGCCCTGGCCGCCGCGGTCACCGTCGTACGGCGCGTTCATGGTTACCCCACCTCATCGTCCCCGGCCGACCGGCCACGACATCGCTCAACGGTCCACTTTCTCACCCGGGCCCGACGGGTCGCCGCTTTCGGGCCCGGTGTCCGGTGTCGGGTCACTCGGCTGCACGGGTTCGTCCCCGCCGGGTTCCTCCTCGCCCGGCGCGTCCTCACCGTGCTCCGGCGCGGCAGCGTCCACGGCGGAGTCGGGCTCGGGGTCCCCGGCGGACTCGGCGCACTCGGCGGCGTCGGCCCCGGTCTCCTCGGCGGACTCCGCCGCCTCCGCCTCGGCGTTCCGGGCGGCCACCCGCTTGCGCTGGCTGTACATGCGCACACCGGCGAGCACCAGGAGCAGGACACCGCCGGCGATCACCAGCATCACCGTGGGAGTGATCTCGGAGACCCGCACGGTGAAGTTCATCGGCTGCCCGTACGGGGTGCCGTCCTCGGTGTAGAGCTGGGCCGTCATCGGCACCTGGCCGTTGACGTTGGCCGAGGCGCTGAACTTCACCGACTGGCTGTGTCCGCCGCCGACCTTCACCGGGAGCTCGGCGTACCTCTCGCCGTTCAGCTCCAGCCGGTTCTTGTTGCCCGACGTGAGGCGCAGTTTCAGGTGCTCCACGCCCTGCAGCAGCTTGTTCTGGACGGTGACCGGGATGGTCGCACTGCGGCCGGAGAGCGTGAGGTCCGACTTGTCGACCAGCTGGACGCCGTTGGTGAGGGTCTGCAGATAGTCCAGGACGTTGTTGCGGTAGATGGCCGCCGCCCTGGCCTCACCGCGCCAGGAGGTCGACATCTCGCGGTTGATCGCGTTGCCGAACGGGGTCACGACGCGTTCCGACTGGGTCAGGATGACCTTGAAGTCGTCCAGCTCGTCCCGCGTGGTCTTCATGTCACGGAAGGCCTGGACCGGAAGCTCCCGGTCACGCAGCTTCTTCGGGTAGCGGGAGCTGCTCGGCACCGTGGTGGAGGCGTCCGGGTCCGGCTTGGCCGCGGCGGCCGCGAGGAGGTCGCTGGGCTGGCTCCAGCGGCGGCCGGAGAGGCCCCCCAGGGCGTTGGCCATGGAATGGGCCTGGGCGACGGTCGGCATCCGCTGCGGGGCGACCACGATGCTCCGCTGGTCCTCCGGCTGCTCCAGGGTGATCGCGAGCGACTGGGCGAGGAACCTCTGGACCGCGAGCGTGGAGCTCTCCGCGCGGACCATGTCCCCCTCGAAGGCGGTGGACAGCAGCGCGTCGCTCACGACGGCCGTGGTGCTGCCGTTGCCGAGCGGGCGGGCGGCCGTGGGCGTGTAGGCGAGGTCGTCGCGGACGCTGTCGCTGCGGGCGATCACCTTGTCGGCGCCGGCGGAGGTCGCGACCGCCACGATGGAGGGGTCCACGGCTCCGTCGGCGGGCCAGGCGAAGTCGGTGGAGGCCTCCACGTGGAGGACGGTCTCGACGGTCACCCCCGCCAGGGAGGTCGCCGACTGGAGGTGGCCCAGGGAGCCGGGCACGTCCTTGCCCCGATGGGCCAGGGAGGCAAGGTCGGGGTCGGCGAAGGGCAGGGCGACGACCTTGTGCCCCTGCACCGCCTTCTCCAGGGAGTCCAGCCACCGCTCGGCGACGGCCTGGTTCTTGCCGGGGACGTCCAGAGTGGTGCCGTCCTTGACGCGGTAGCCGTTCGCCATGGCGTCCACCGAGGCCAGCAGGTCCGGGTCGACCACCCAGGTCACCGGAAGGTCCTTGCCCAGCGCGACCATCTCGTCCAGCCGCCCGCCCGGGCGCAGCTCGGCCGCCAGGTCGTCGTCCTCGAAGACCGGGGTCTGCTGGTCGTCCGTGGCCGTCTGCGCCGAGACGTGCGCCGAGCCGATCAGCGGCCACAGGTAGGTGAGCTGGGTCTTCTTCTCCGTGGCCTCGGGCTGGTACGGCAGGAAGGTCCGCTCGATGCCGAGCACCCGGTCGTACTGCCGGTCCGAGGTCCGTCCGTTGAGGGACACGCCCAGCTGGTAGACGCCCCCGTCGTCGATCCCGAGGTCGGAGACGGGCACGGAGAGCGAGAAGTCCTTGCTGAGGCCAGCGCCAAGCCGGGCGATCTTGACGGTGGGGCCGTCGTCGAGGGGAGCGGGGTCGATGTCGTCCCGGAAGCCGGTGCGGCCCGTGACCCGATCGATCTCGCTGCGGCTCGTCATCTGCGGCCCGACGCGCAGGTTCACCGTCGCGTCGGTGATCGTCTTCTTGCCCCGGTTGGTCACCGTGCCGGTGACGGTGACGGTGTCGCCCTCGACGGGTGCGCTCGGCGTCATCGTGTCGAGAGACACATCGACGGTCCTGGTGCCGGTCCCGTCGCCGGCCGGAGCCGCGGGAGCCGCCGGGGCCGCCGGAGCGGCGACGACCGGGGCCTGGAGCAGGCCGGCGAGGAGGGGTGCCCCGACGGCGACGGTGATCGTGCGCCGCAGCCATCGGCGGGCAGGTGAGGGACCGGTTCCCTGGATGTCTGCCGCCTCGGCCACGCGTTCGCCCGTCCTCGTCGTTGTCTCTGGTGCCAGTGGTGTGGATGGTTCCCGGTTGCTGTGTCCAGGCATGGTAACGAGGCACGCTGGGAGCAAGTGCCGGGGACTGCTCCAGGCGATCTTCGACCGCTCGCCGGCCGGCACCCCGGGCGGCCGGTCGCCGGACGCCGGGCCGGGCCGCCCCGCAGGAAACGGGGACGTCGCGGCGGGCCGGGGCACGTACCCTTTTCTGTTGTGCCGAACGCCAACGAAGACATCCCGACTGCACTGAGCCAGGTGCAACGCCGCGCGGTCAGTGAACTGCTGCGTGTGTCCCCTGTCGCCGACGACCTCGCCCGCCGCTTCCAGGAGGCCGGGTTCAGCCTCGCGCTGGTCGGCGGTTCGGTGCGCGACGCGCTGCTCGGCCGGCTCGGCAACGACCTGGACTTCACCACCGACGCCCGCCCCGAGGACGTACTGAAGATCGTCCGCCCGTGGGCCGACGCCGTGTGGGAGGTCGGCATCGCCTTCGGGACCGTCGGCTCCCAGAAGGACGGCTACCAGATCGAGGTCACCACGTACCGCTCGGAGGCGTACGACCGGACCTCCCGGAAGCCCGAGGTCTCCTACGGCGACTCCATCGACGAGGACCTCGTCCGGCGTGACTTCACCGTCAACGCCATGGCCGTGGCCCTCCCCGAGAAGGA
Source organism: Streptomyces sp. NPDC059695 (assembly GCF_042733785.1). NCBI lineage: Bacteria > Bacillati > Actinomycetota > Actinomycetes > Kitasatosporales > Streptomycetaceae > Streptomyces > Streptomyces sp. NPDC059695. Next base: position 42,915 of record NZ_JBHWFF010000008.1, read on the forward strand.
GTTCATCGACCCGTACGGCGGTCTCGAGGACCTCGCCGCCCGGGTCCTGCGCACGCCGGGCACCCCGGAGGAGTCGTTCTCCGACGACCCCCTGCGCATGATGCGGGCCGCACGGTTCGCCGCGCAGCTGGACTTCGAGGTCGTCCCCGAGGTGGTCACGGCGATGACGGAGATGTCCGGCCGCATCGAGATCGTCTCCGCCGAGCGTGTCCGTGAGGAGCTCAACAAGCTGCTGCTCTCGGCGCACCCCCGTAAGGGCCTCGGGCTCCTCGTGGACACGGGCCTCGCCGAGCACGTCCTGCCCGAGCTGCCGTCGCTGCGCCTGGAGAGCGACGAGCACCACCGGCACAAGGACGTCTACGAGCACTCGCTGACCGTGCTCGACCAGGCGATCGACCTGGAGGAGGACGGGCCCGACCTGGTCCTGCGCCTCGCCGCCCTGCTGCATGACATCGGCAAGCCGCGCACCCGGCGCTTCGAGCAGGACGGCCGGGTCTCCTTCCACCACCACGAGGTGGTCGGCGCGAAGATGACCAAGAAGCGCATGACCGCGCTGAAGTACTCCAACGAGATGATCAAGGACGTCTCGCGCCTGGTGGAGCTGCACCTTCGCTTCCACGGCTACGGGACCGGCGAGTGGACCGACTCGGCCGTGCGGCGCTACGTGCGCGACGCCGGGCCGCTGCTCTCGCGGCTGCACAAGCTGACCCGCTCGGACTGCACCACGCGGAACAAGCGCAAGGCGGGGGCGCTCTCCCGCGCCTACGACGGCCTGGAGGACCGCATCGCCCAGCTCCAGGAGCAGGAGGAGCTGGACGCGATCCGCCCCGACCTCGACGGCAACCAGATCCAGGAGATCCTGGGCATCGGGCCCGGCCCGGCCATCGGTCAGGCGTACAAGGTCCTGTTGGAGCTCCGGCTGGAGAACGGGCCGATGGAGCACGACCAGGCCGTCGCCGCTCTCAAGGAGTGGTGGGCGGCACGCGACTGAGTCGGCTCAGCGCCAGGGCAGGGGGGGGGGGGGGGGGGGGTAACCAGGCCGCCCGGCCCCCGCCGGCGGCGGGGGGGGTGTTGGGGAGGTAAACCCCCCCCCGCCCCCCGGCGCCCGGCCCCCCCC
>NZ_JBHWFF010000008.1:44041-113485 GCF_042733785.1 Streptomyces sp. NPDC059695
CATCTCCCGCCTGGCGCGTTTCTCTGTGTGTGGGTGGGGGGGGGTGTGGGTGCTTGGGGCGGCGGGCGTGTGGTGGATGTTTCTATACTCACACCCCCCCCCCCCCCCCCCCGACGCTCTGGAGGGGTGGTGTTTCACGTGAAACATCACCCCTCCCGGCGTTCCCGCCGCAGTGCCACGGCGAGTGCCGCGTAGATCACGGCGACCAGGACGATCAGCAGGGGCGACCGGCCGTCGGGCGGCAGCATCAGCGCGGCGACTCCCGCCGCGCCCACGAAGGCGACGTTGAAGAGCACGTCGTAGAGCGAGAAGACCCGCCCCCGGTAGGAGTCGTCCACGGTCGTCTGGACCACGGTGTCCGTCGCGATCTTGGCCCCCTGGGTGATGAGCCCGAGGACGAAGGCGGCGACCAGGAACGGGGTCGGGGCGAAGGCCAGGCAGAGGGCCGGGACGAGGACGGCTGCCGCCGCCGTGCACACGGTCATCCAGCCGAAGGGCCCGAACCGTCCCACCGCCCAGGGGGAGAGGACGGCGGCCGCGAAGAAGCCGGCGCCCGAGGCGGCGACGGCGAGTCCGAGGAGTCCGAGGCCCTCGGAGTCCGTGGAGCTCCACGCGTAGCGGGCGAGCATGAGCACGGTGACGAGCAGCGCGCCGTAACAGAAGCGCATGAGACCCACCGCGATGAGCGCCCGGGCGGCGGGGCGCCGCTCGGCGAGGTGCCGCAGCCCCGCGGCCAGACCGAGGGCCGTGGCCTTCACGGCCGAGGTCAGGGGCTGTGGGGTGAGGTCGAGGTCGGGGCCGAGGAGCTGTCTGGGCATGCGCAGGGAGGCAAGGGCGGCGCAGAGATAGAGGACCGCGCCGAATGCCACGACCGCGGCGTCGGAGTTGTCTGCGAGGAGCCGGACACCGAAGGCGAGGCCGCCGCCCACGGTGGCCGCGAGGGTGCCCGCGGTGGGGGAGAGCGAGTTCGCGATGACGAGTCGCTCCTCGTCGACGACACGCGGGAGGGAGGCCGAGAGCCCTGCCAGGACGAACCGGTTGACGGCGGTGACGGAGAGCGCGGAGGCGTAGAAGAGCCAGTCCGGTACGGAGGCGAGGACGAGGACGGCGGTTCCGCAGGCGAGGAGGGCGCGCAGGAGGTTTCCGTACAGGAAGACCTGTCTGCGCTGCCAGCGGTCGAGGAGCACTCCGGCGAAGGGCCCGACGAGCGAGTACGGGAGCAGGAGCACCGCCATGGCGGAGGCGATCGCGGTGGGGGAGGTCTGCTTCTCGGGGGAGAAGACGACGTACGTGGCCAGGGCCACCTGGTAGACGCCGTCGGCGCACTGGGAGAGCAGCCGGACGGCGAGCAGACGGCGGAAGTTCGTCAGGCGCAGGAGTACGCGCAGATCACGTACGACGGACATGGCAGCAAGACTCACATACGAAGAGGGTCCCCGGGCAGTGGCTCGGGGACCCTCGATCGACAAGCGTGCGGCGCTTTAGCGCTCGACCTCACCCTTGATGAACTTCTCGACGTTGGCCAGGGCCTCGTCGTCGAAGTACTGGACCGGCGGGGACTTCATGAAGTACGAGGACGCGGAGAGGATCGGGCCGCCGATGCCGCGGTCCTTGGCGATCTTCGCGGCGCGCAGGGCGTCGATGATGACACCCGCCGAGTTCGGGGAGTCCCACACCTCGAGCTTGTACTCGAGGTTCAGCGGAACGTCGCCGAAGGCGCGGCCCTCGAGGCGCACGTACGCCCACTTGCGGTCGTCCAGCCAGGCCACGTAGTCCGACGGGCCGATGTGGACGTTCTTCTCGCCCAGCTCGCGGTCCGGGATCTGCGAGGTGACGGCCTGAGTCTTGGAGATCTTCTTGGACTCCAGGCGGTCGCGCTCCAGCATGTTCTTGAAGTCCATGTTGCCGCCGACGTTGAGCTGCATCGTGCGCTCAAGGCGGACACCGCGGTCCTCGAACAGCTTCGCCATCACGCGGTGCGTGATGGTCGCGCCGACCTGCGACTTGATGTCGTCGCCGACGATCGGGACGCCCGCCTCGGTGAACTTGTCCGCCCACTCCTTGGTGCCGGCGATGAAGACCGGGAGAGCGTTGACGAACGCGACCTTGGCGTCGATGGCGCACTGCGCGTAGAACTTCGCAGCGTCCTCGGAACCGACGGGCAGGTAGCAGATGAGGACGTCGACCTGGCGGTCCTTGAGGATCTGGACGACGTCGACGGGCTCCTCGGCGGACTCCTCGATGGTCAGGCGGTAGTACTTGCCGAGACCGTCGAGCGTGTGACCGCGCTGGACCGTGACGTCCTTGTTCGGGACGTCGCAGATCTTGATGGTGTTGTTCTCGCTGGCGCCGATGGCGTCGGAGAGGTCGAGGCCGACCTTCTTCGCGTCGACGTCGAAGGCGGCCACGAACTCGATGTCACGGACGTGGTAGTCGCCGAACTGGACGTGCATCAGGCCGGGCACCTTGGCCGCCGGGTCGGCGTCCTTGTAGTACTCGACGCCCTGCACCAGCGAGGCGGCGCAGTTGCCCACGCCGACGATGGCTACGCGAACCGAACCCATTCCGGTTGCTCCCTGTGTGATCGTGGAAGCCCTGCTGGCGCAGGGTTTCACTTGGCGGTGTCGTCGGACGGATCCGGCCGGGTACTGCCCCCGTGCCGGGGCAGGCCGCCCGTCTCTCCAGAATCGTTGTCGTGCAGAGCGGGGGCGTCGGGGCCGGATCGCTGATCCCGTCCCGCCCGCTCGCTCTCGATGAGCTCGTTCAGCCAGCGCACTTCGCGCTCCACGGACTCCATACCGTGGCGCTGCAGCTCAAGCGTGTAGTCGTCGAGGCGCTCGCGGGTCCGGGCCAGGGAGGCGCGCATCTTCTCCAGACGCTCCTCCAGCCGGCTCCGGCGACCCTCGAGCACGCGCATCCGCACCTCGCGCTCGGTCTGCCCGAAGAAGGCGAAGCGTGCCGCGAAGTGCTCGTCCTCCCAGGCGTCCGGGCCGGTGTGGGAGAGGAGCTCCTCGAAGTGCTCCTTACCTGCCGGGGTCAACCGGTAGACGATCTTGGCCCGGCGTCCCGCGAGTGAGGCGGCGAGGGCCTCCTCCGGGGCGCTGCCCGGCTCCTCGATCAACCAGCCGTTGGCGACCAGCGTCTTGAGGCAGGGATACAGCGTCCCGTAGCTGAAGGCCCGGAAGACGCCCAGCGAGGTGTTCAGGCGCTTCCGCAGCTCGTACCCGTGCATGGGGGCCTCGCGCAGCAGGCCGAGAACGGCGAACTCGAGGATGCCGGAGCGTCTGCTCATCCTTCGCCTCCTCCTCCGCTATCGGGGCCCTTATGCCGTGCTGATGTATCGACTCGATACATCAGCACGATAGAACGGCCGATCTGTCTCGACAAGCGGGACGGCCGTGACCGGCGTCACATCGTCAATTCACAGCGATCGACTTGCCTGATTTGGGGTGAAGTCCGGCTGTAGGTGGGTTTTGGCCGTGCGTAGTCTGTGCGGCATGCAGACCACCGGGAACCGAGCGATGCCCTGGGGCGTCAGTGCTGCGGGTGACCGGCTGCGGTACGGAGGGACCTCCGATGGGGTTCGGACGTGCCCATTTCGGGGGGACCGGAACTCAACTGCCGCTTCCAGGCGTACGTGCCTGCCCGAGGAGTAGTCGTTCGATGAGCGAGCATCGTCGCAAAATGCCGCCGCAGCAGCCGCCGACGGGCGGTCGCGCGGCGGCACGGCGCGCTGCCCAGCAGCCGATGGGCCGCGGTTCGGCCCCGGCCCATGACGTCGGTACAGGGGCCCCTTCGGCCTCGTACGGACCTCCCTCCTCTCACGGAGAGGAACAGCGCCCCTACGGCGGTCGCGCGGAGGCCCGGCGGGCCGCCCAGCGCGGCAGCCGCCGCAAGGGAGCCGACTCCGGTCCCGGTGGTCCCGGCGGCCCCGGAGGGGGCCGGCGCGGCGGCGGTGGTGGTCGCGGCAGTGGTCCGGGGCGGGGCTCCGGCGGTGGTCAGCCGGGCAAGAAGCGGCTGATCGACTATCCGCGCCACAACAAGTACGGCTGGCGTCGCTGGATGCCGTCGTGGAAGCTCGTGTCGGGCACGTTCCTGTTCTTCGTGGCGAGCATCATGGGCGCCGCCGCCATCGCGTACTCGAAGGTGGATATCCCCAACACCGCCGAGACCGCGACCTCGCAGAACAACATCTACTACTGGGCCGACGGGTCGCGCATGGTCGCGACGGGCAGCGGCGCCAACCGCCAGATCGTCCAGATCGGTGAGATCCCGCTGTCGATGCAGAACGCGGTGATCTCGGCGGAGAACAAGACGTTCCGTGACGACTCCGGAATCGACCCGATGGGTATCGCCCGCGCCGTGTGGAACATGGCCAAGGGCGGTGAGACCCAGGGTGGTTCGACGATCACCCAGCAGTACGTGAAGAACAACCGCCTGGACGACCAGTCGCAGACCGTCACGCGAAAGGTCAAGGAACTCTTCATCTCGATGAAGGTCGGCAACGAGCTCGGCAAGGACGAGGTCATGGCCGGCTACCTGAACACCTCGTACTACGGACGGGGTGCCTACGGCATCCAGGCGGCGGCCCGCGCCTACTTCAACAAGGACGCCAACAAGCTCGACCCCAGCCAGTCGGCACTGCTCGCCGCGGTGCTGAAGGGCGCGACGTACTACGACCCCGCCGGCTACCCCGACATCGATCCCGAGGCCTCGTCCGAGAAGAACACCGCGCGCGCCACCAAGCGCTGGAAGTGGATCCTCGACGAGATGCAGAAGGACGGGTACATCACGGCCGCCGAGCGGGCGAAGTACACCACCTTCCCGAAGGTGGAGAAGCTCCGCAAGAGCGCCAACCTGAGCGGCCAGATCGGCTACCTCGTCAGCACCGCCAACCAGAACATGAAGAACCAGTTCGGCATCTCCCAGCAGGAACTGGAGCGCGGCGGCTACGAGATCTTCACCACCTTCGACAAGTCGAAGGTGGACAAGATGGAAAAGACGATCAAGAACGTCATCAAGGAGAACATCGACCCGAAGAAGCGGCCGAAGACGGACAAGCACGTCCAGTTCGGCGGCGCTTCGGTCGACACGGCGACCGGGAAGATCGTCGCCCTCTACGGCGGCGTCGACGCCACCAAGCACTACCAGAGCAACGCCGACGCCACCGGCGCCCAGGTCGGGTCGACGTTCAAGCCCTTCGTGCTCGCCGCGGCGATGAAGGACGGCGTCAGGAACCCCGAGCTGGGTTCGGACCAGGACGCCTCCGAGCGCAAGATCCTCGACCCGGACAAGAGCCTCTACAACGGCAAGGACGACCTGACGATCCGGAAGTACAACGGGGACATCTGGCTCGACGACAAGGGCAACGAGTGGCGTCAGAGCAATGACGAGGACGCCAGCTACGGCCCCATCTCCCTGCGCTACGCCATGATCAAGTCGGCCAACTCCCCGTACGTGCAGCTCGGCATGGACGTCGGCATCGACAAGGTGCGCGAGGCAGCCATGGCCGCCGGTCTCCGCGACGAGTCCCTGGTCAAGGGCGACGTCCCGTCGTTCTCCCTCGGTGTCTCCAGCCCGAGCGCCATCCGCATGGCCGGCGCGTACTCCACCTTCGCGAACAAGGGCGTGCAGAACGACCCGTACTCCGTCGAGCGGGTGAAGCGGAGCGGCGTCGTCATCCACAAGCACGAGGCCAAGCCCAAGGAGGCGTTCAGCCCGGCGATCGCGAGCAACGTCACCGACGTGCTGCGGTCCGTCGTGGACGACCCCCGCGGTACCGGCACCAAGGCCCGCATCCCGGGCCGCGCGGTGGCCGGCAAGACCGGTACGACCGACGACAACATGTCGGCCTGGTTCGTGGGCTACACGGCGCAGCTGGCGACCGCGATCGACATGTACCGGTTCGACGACGACGAGTCGAAGAAGGACCGCAAGTTCCTCCCGATGTACGGCACGGGTGACCAGCCGACCATCCACGGTTCGTCGTTCCCCTCGCGGATCTGGCGGGAGTACATGACGGACGCCGTGGAGGGCATGCCGCTCGTGGACTTCCCCAAGCCGGAGAAGCTGGAGGGCGCCGAGCCCGTCTACGGCGGCGGTGCCAAGAGCCCGACGCCGACCCCGACGCCGACCCCGACGCCCACCGAGACGACGACGCCGACGACGACTCCCCCGGCCACGCCGACGCAGACGACCGAGCCGCCGAAGCACACCAGGACGCCGAAGCCGGGCAAGACGACCTGCGACATCCTGGACTGGAACTGCGACCCGGGCAATCCGGGCGGGAACACCGGGGAGCCCACCACCACACCGCCCACCACGGACACACCGACGACGAGTCCCCCGCCGACGGACGACAGTTCCGGCGGCAACGGGGGCGGCAGGCCTGGCGGTGCCGGGACCTTCCCGTGATCCTGACGTCTCTGCCGGGCACGTCCTGAGGGCCGTTCCGGGCACGTCCCGAGGGCCGTCGCGTCCGCTCCGTATCTTCCGTACGGAGCGGCCGCGGCGGCCCTCGCCGTTTTCCCGGGGACGTACGGCAGGATGTCCCCCATGCCGAGCCTCCAGAAGTCGAGCGCGCCGCGGGACCGCTCGCAGACGGTCATCCCCACCCACCGGGACAAGGTGGCCGCCGCGGGCAGCGAACTGATCGGCGGCCCCTACGGCCGCCGGGCGGCGGCCGGCTCCGGGCAGCTGACGCCGGTGCGGGTGATCGTGCTCGTGGCCCTCGGCATGTACGCCCTCGGCATGGTGCAGAAGCTGCCCTGCTACAACTGGGCCTGGTTCCGGGGCTCGACCTCCCAGTACACGCACGCGTGCTACTCGGACATCCCGCACCTCTTCGCCGGGCGCGGCTTCGCCGACGGCCTGGTCCCGTACTTCGACCGGCTGGGCGGCGACATACCGTTCCTGGAGTACCCGGTCCTGACGGGCCTCTTCATGGAGGTCGCGGCCTGGCTGACGCCGGGCGGCGCCGACATGACGCAGCGGGAACAGTGGTACTGGCTGGTCAACGCGGGCCTCCTGATGGTCTGCGCGGCCGTCCTGGCGGTCTGTGTGGCCCGGACGCACCGCCTGCGCCCCTGGGACGGGCTCCTGGTCGCGCTCGCGCCCTCGGTCGCCCTCACCGCGACGATCAACTGGGACATACTGGCCGTCGCGCTGACCGCCGCCGCCGTCCTCATGTGGTCACGGGGCCGGCCGCTGGCCTTCGGGATCCTGCTGGGCCTGGCCACGGCCGCCAAGTTCTACCCGATACTGCTCCTCTGCCCACTGCTCCTGCTCTGCTGGCGCGCCGGGAAGTGGCGGGAGTACGGGGCCGCGGTGCTCGGCGCGTGCGGCGCGTGGCTGGTCGTGAACCTGCCCGTGATGCTGCTCGCCCCCGACGGATGGAAGCAGTTCTACCTCTTCAGCCGCGACCGGAACGTCGACTTCGGCTCGATCTGGCTGCTGATCAGCCAGCGCACGGGCGAGGTCATCACGCCGGGCCGGGCCAACCTGTACGCGCTGCTGCTGATGGCGGCGGCGGTGGCCGGTCTCGCGTACCTGGCGTTCACGGCGCCCCGCAGGCCGCGTTTCGCCCAGCTGGCCTTCCTGGTCGTCGCCGCCTTCGTGCTGACCAACAAGGTGTACTCGCCGCAGTACGTCCTGTGGCTGGTGCCGCTGGCGGCGCTCGCCCGGCCCCGCTGGCGCGACTTCCTGATCTGGCAGGGCTGCGAGGTCATGTACTTCGTCGGGGTCTGGATGTACCTGGCGTTCACGACCAGCGGTGAGAAGCAGGGCCTTCCGGCGGAGGGCTACCAGTTCGCGATCGTCCTGCACCTGCTCGGCACGCTGTACCTGTGCGTGATGGTCGTACGCGACATCCTGGCGCCCGAGAAGGACCCGGTCCGGCAGGACGGCGCGGACGACCCCTCGGGAGGCGTCCTGGACGGCGCGGAGGACGTCTTCGTGGCGGGCAGGGCGGCCCACCCGGCCCGGCACGCCGCCGCGGCCGTGGAGGAGGGGCAGCGGGTGCGCTGGGGCACCGCGGACGACCCCGCCTACCCGTGGGGCACCCCCGACTGAGCGGAAGACACCTCACCCCCGGGAGACGGACTCCCGGGGGTGAGGTTTTTTTCGTGCCTCGCGGCGGCTCAGCGCTCGACGAGGCGGTCGAACTGCGTCGTGGTGTGGCGCAGGTGCGCCACCAGCTCGTCGCCCACCCGGGGCTCCTGGGCGTCGGCCGGCACGAAGAGGATCGACACCTGCATGTGCGGCGGCTCGGCGAACCAGCGCTGCTTCCCGGCCCAGACGAATGGCGAGAGGTTCCGGTTCACGGTGGCGAGGCCCGCCCGCGCGACGCCCTTCGCACGCGGCATGACGCCGTGCATCGCCTTCGGGGCCTCCAGGCCCACGCCGTGGGACGTCCCGCCGGCGACGACGACGAGCCAGCCGTCCGAAGCGGCCTTCTGCTGGCGGTAGCCGAAGCGGTCGCCCTTGGCGACCCGGGTCACGTCGAGGACGGCGCCCCGGTACTCCGTGGCCTCGTGGTCGCCCAGCCACAGCCGGGTGCCGATCCGGGCGCGGAAGCGGGTCTGCGGGAACTGCTGCTGGAGCCGGGCCTGCTCCTCGGCCCGCAGGTGGCTCACGAACATGGTGTGCAGCGGCAGCCGGGCGTTGCGCAGCCGGTCCATCCAGGCGATGACCTCCTCGACGGCGTCGGTGCCGTCCGGGCGGTCCAGGGGCAGGTGGAGGGCGAAGCCCTCCAGGCGGACGTCCTCGATGGCTGCGTGGAGCTGCTGGAGCTCCTCCTCGCGCACGCCGTGCCGCTTCATCGAGCTCATGCACTCGATGACGACCCGGGCGCCCACCAGGGCGTGGACGCCGTCCACGGACGAGACGGACCGGATCACCCGGTCGGGCAGCGGAACCGGTTCCTCACCGCGCCGGAAGGGGGTGAGGACCAGCAGGTCGCCACCGAACCAGTCCTTGATCTTCGCGGCTTCGTACGTGGTGCCGACGGCCAGCATGTCGGCGCCGAACCGGGCCGCCTCGTCCGCGAGGCGCTCGTGCCCGAAGCCGTATCCGTTGCCCTTGCACACCGGGATGATCCCGGGGAACTGGTCGATGACGGTCTTCTGGTGCGCCCGCCAGCGAGCGGTGTCGACGTAGAGGGAGAGCGCCATGCCCGGCCCGGAACCTTTCTGACGGCAGCGGTGGATCAAAGGTGTGTACGACTAGGAAGCCTACGGAACGGTCAGCGACGCGACATGTAGATGTCGAGCGCCTTGTGCAGGAGCTTGTTCAGCGGGAAGTCCCACTCGCCGACGTACTCGACGGCCTCGCCGCCGGTGCCCACCTTGAACTGGATGAGTCCGAAGAGGTGGTCGGTCTCGTCGAGCGAGTCCGAGATGCCCCGGAGGTCGTAGACGGTCGCGCCCATGGCGTACGCGTCGCGCAGCATCCGCCACTGCATCGCGTTCGAGGGCCGGACCTCACGGCCGATGTTGTCGGAGGCACCGTAGGAGTACCAGACGTGCCCGCCCACGACGAGCATGGTCGCGGCCGACAGGTTCACACCGTTGTGGCGCGCGAAGTAGAGCCGCATGCGGTTGGGGTCCTCGTTGTTGAGGACGGTCCACATGCGCTGGAAGTACGAGAGCGGGCGCGGCCGGAAGTGGTCGCGGACGGCCGTGATCTCGTACAGCCGCTGCCACTCGGCCAGGTCCTCGAAGCCGCCCTGGACGACCTCGACACCGGCCTTCTCGGCCTTCTTGATGTTGCGGCGCCACAGCTGGTTGAAGCCCTTGAGGACGTCGTCCAGCGAGCGGTTGGCGAGCGGGACCTGGAAGACGTAGCGGGGCTGCACGTCGCCGAAGCCGGCGCCGCCGTCCTCGCCCTGCTGCCAGCCCATCTTCCGCAGCCGGTCCGCGACCTCGAAGGCGCGCGGCTCGATGTGGGTGGCCTCGACGTCCTTGAGGCGCTTGACGTCCGGGTCCTGGATGCCGGCCTTGATGGCGGTCGAGTCCCAGCGGCGGATGACCACCGGCGGGCCCATCTTCACGGAGAAGGCGCCCTGCTGCTTGAGGTGGGCCAGCATCGGCTGGAGCCAGTCGTCCAGGTTCGGCGCGTACCAGTTGATGACCGGGCCCTCGGGCAGGTACGCCAGGTAGCGCTTGATCTTCGGGAGCTGGCGGTAGAGCACCAGGCCGGCGCCGACGAGCTCACCGGACTTGTCGAACCAGCCGAGGTTCTCCGAGCGCCACTCGGTCTTCACATCAGCCCACGCCGGGACCTGGCAGTGGCTCGCGGCGGGCTGGCTCTGGATGAATGCCAGATGCTGCTCACGGCTGATGGTCCTCAGGGTCAGGCTCATGCGGGGCGCTCCTCGGCAGGTGTGTCCCCATCGGTCAGGGGCTCCGGCTCTCGCGCCGAAGCCTACTGTGACCTTGGAGCGCCCCGAATATGTGTGTGTGCCCCGACGTGCCGTCGGGCTCAGCTGACGAGGCCGCCGAAGAGGCCGCCGTGCGCCATTCCGAGGTAGAAGCCGAAGGCCGAGGCGCCGAGCCCGAGGATCAGCAGGAACCGTTCGCGCGTGGTCACGGAGATGAACTGTCCGTACGCGCCGGTCAGGATGCCGATCAGGCCCGACCAGGAACTGAGCAGGTGCAGGTTGTGGAACTGCGCGGTGGTGAACGAGATGATCCCCAGCACCAGCGTGACAGCCATCAGGGTGTCCTGGAGCGGGTGGGGCTTGCCGTCGGTCGCGAAGAGAGAGTGGCCGGGGTCGGGTCGCATTGCCTGTGCCATGGGGCACCTCCTGGCGTGCCTGCGGGAAGGCGGCGCATCGTAGCGCCGCCGACATCCGTTGTGTACAGATTGCGTCCCCTCCCGGGAGAATTTCAACCGCAAGCCGATGTGCGGGTACTCTGTACAGCTGCGCCGGTGTCTGCCCAGGTCCCTCCGGGATCCCCGACAGCGCCCCTCGTCCGTCGAGGGGGACTGTCAGTGGTGGTGGATACCGTTGCTTACGCATCACGACCCTCCTGCCACGGAACGACCGTGGCCGCTGAGTCCAAAGGAGGTGGGTTCCACATGCGTCACTACGAGGTGATGGTCATCCTCGACCCCGATCTGGAGGAGCGCGCTGTCGCCCCCCTGATCGAGAACTTCCTCTCCGTCGTCCGTGAGGGCAACGGAAAGGTCGAGAAGGTCGACACCTGGGGCCGTCGTCGTCTCTCGTACGAGATCAAGAAGAAGCCCGAGGGCATCTACTCGGTCATCGACCTGCAGGCCGAGCCTGCGGTCGTCAAGGAGCTCGACCGCCAGCTCAACCTGAACGAGTCGGTCCTCCGGACCAAGGTCCTCCGCCCCGAGACCCACTGAGCTTCTAGCTCAGAGGTCATCGGGTTCGAGTAGCAACACAGCAGCCAGAAGCAAACCCGCCGAGAGGTTCCCCCATGGCAGGCGAGACCGTCATCACGGTCGTCGGCAATCTTGTCGACGACCCCGAGCTGCGCTTCACCCCGTCCGGTGCGGCGGTCGCGAAGTTCCGTATCGCGTCCACCCCCCGCACCTTCGACCGTCAGACCAACGAGTGGAAGGACGGCGAGAGCCTCTTCCTCACCTGCTCGGTCTGGCGTCAGGCGGCGGAGAACGTCGCCGAGTCGCTCCAGCGAGGCATGCGCGTCGTCGTGCAGGGCCGGCTGAAGCAGCGGTCCTACGAGGACCGTGAGGGCGTCAAGCGCACGGTCTACGAGCTGGACGTCGAGGAAGTCGGCCCCAGCCTCAAGAACGCCACGGCCAAGGTCACCAAGACCACCGGTCGCGGCGGCCAGGGTGGATACGGCGGCGGCGGCCAGCAGGGCGGCGGCGGTGGCGGCTGGGGTGGAAACTCCGGCGGTTCCCAGCAGGGTGGTGGCGGTGCTCCCGCCGACGACCCGTGGGCGACCGGCGGTCCCTCCTCCTCCGGCGGCGGCCAGCAGGGCGGCCAGCAGGGCGGCGGCGGTGGCGGCTGGGGTGGAAACTCCGGCGGCGGCTACTCGGACGAGCCCCCCTTCTAGGGCACTCCCCCGGAAGCAGCTCGTAACCCCACTTCTTGATCACACAGGAGAAACACCATGGCGAAGCCGCCTGTGCGCAAGCCTAAGAAGAAGGTCTGCGCGTTCTGCAAGGACAAGACCGCGTACGTGGACTACAAGGACACGAACATGCTGCGGAAGTTCATTTCCGACCGCGGCAAGATCCGTGCCCGCCGCGTGACCGGCAACTGCACGCAGCACCAGCGTGACGTCGCCACGGCCGTCAAGAACAGCCGTGAGATGGCGCTGCTGCCCTACACGTCCACCGCGCGATAAGGAAAGGGTGACCGACTAATGAAGATCATCCTGACCCACGAGGTCTCTGGCCTCGGTGCCGCCGGCGATGTCGTCGACGTCAAGGACGGTTACGCTCGCAACTACCTGGTCCCGCGTGGTTTCGCGATCCGTTGGACCAAGGGTGGCGAGAAGGACGTGGCGCAGATCCGCCGCGCCCGCAAGATCCACGAGATCGCGACCATCGAGCAGGCCAACGAGATCAAGGCCCAGCTCGAGGGCACGAAGGTGCGCCTGGCCGTTCGCTCCGGCGACGCCGGCCGTCTCTTCGGCTCCGTGACCCCGGCCGACATCGCCTCGGCGATCAAGACCGCGGGTGGCCCCGACGTCGACAAGCGTCGCGTCGAGCTCGGTTCGCCGATCAAGACCCTGGGCTCGCACCAGGTGTCCGTGCGTCTGCACCCCGAGGTTGCCGCGAAGCTCGGCGTCGAGGTCGTCGCCGCGTAACGCTGCCCTCGGCAGTCTGCGCTCAGCAGTGAGGAAGGGCCGCACCCCTCGGGGTGCGGCCCTTCCGCTGTTTCACGTGAAACGTCCTGCTGCTCAGCGGGTGGCGCCGGTCACGATCCAGCGGCCGGAGCGCATGCGGAACCAGAGCGTTCCCATGCGCACCGTCATCATCAGGGTCATCGCCCACCAGAGCGCCGTCAGCCCGCCGCCGAGCGCCGGGATCATGAGGGCGACGGGGGCGAAGACGGCCAGGGTCAGCAGCATCGCCCAGGCCAGGTACGGGCCGTCTCCCGCGCCCATCAGGACGCCGTCCAGGACGAAGACCACGCCGGAGATCGGCTGGGAGAGCGCGACGACCAGGAGAGCGGGGAGCAGGGTGTCCTGCACGGTGGTGTCGCTGGTGAAGAGCGGGACGAACAGGGGGCGGGCGACGATCAGCAGCGCGCCCAGCACCACCCCGGAGACCACGCCCCACTGGACCATGCGGCGACAGACCTGCCGTGCGCCGTCGGCGTCGTCCGCGCCGAGGTAGCGGCCGATGATGGCCTGGCCCGCGATGGCGATGGCGTCGAGCGCGAAGGCCATCAGACTCCACAGGGACAGGATGATCTGGTGGGCGGCGACCTCGGCGTCCCCCAGCCGGGCGGCGACGGCCGTGGCGATCAACAGGACCGCTCGCAGCGAGAGCGTACGGACCAGGAGCGGGGCGCCGGCCTGGGCGGAGGCACGGATGCCGGCGGCATCGGGCCGGAGGGAGGCGCCGTGCCGCCGGGCTCCGCGGACGACCACGACCAGGTAGGCGACGGCCATGCCGCACTGGGCGATGACTGTGCCCCAGGCGGACCCCGCGATGCCGAGGCCGGCGCCGTAGACCAGGCCGACGTTGAGCGCGGCGTTGGTCGCGAAGCCCCCGATGGCCACGTAGAGCGGTGTACGGGTGTCCTGGAGGCCGCGCAGGACACCGGTGGCGGCCAGGACCACCAGCATGGCGGGGATCCCCAGGCTGGAGATCCTGAGGTACGTGACGGCGTACGGGGCGGCGGTGTCCGACGCTCCGAAGAGGCTGATGAGCCACGGAGCCGTGGGCAGGGTCAGCGCGACGACGGCGGCACCGAGGAGGAGCGCGAGCCAGATGCCGTCCATGCCCTGTCGGAGGGCGGCCTGGAGGTCACCCGCGCCCATGCGCCGGGCGACGGCCGCCGTGGTGGCGTAGGCGAGGAAGACGAAGACGCTGACGGCGGTGGAGAGCAGTGCCGCGGCGATCGCGAGGCCCGCGAGCTGGGGCGTGCCGAGATGGCCGACGATGGCGCTGTCGACCATCAGGAACAGCGGCTCGGCGACGAGGGCGCCGAAGGCCGGCAGGGCGAGGGAGACGATCTCGCGGTCGTGCTGCCGGCGGACGGCCTTGGAGGTCGCGGGGGCCTGAGTCATGGGCTCAATCTAATCTTCCACAGGTAAGAGATGCAATGCCCTTGTGATCCTTACTTTTGCCTGGCGCGAGGCTTCGGGTGTGGGCCGTTTGTTCTGATCTTGGTTCACGGGCAGAACTTTTTCTCCCCCACAGCCCGTGGATGGGAAAGCTGCAGGTCAGGTGCGTGAGGTCGAGGGTGTTATGAGTTTGTCCACATGGCTGTCCCCCGCTCCGTGCACAGGATCCGGGGAGTTCTCCACAGCATCTGGCCCTTCACCCACAGGGCCTGTGGATAACCAGATTGGCTGACGCTCCCCGCGGGCCTACCGTGGTCCGGCGCCCGACGCGCCAGAAGCGGACGCAAAGCCACTCGTTGATCAAGGCCGTGGCGTAAGAAAGAGTGGCACGGCGAGGTCCGCGGAGCGGACGGGAGGAGGTGGCTTGGTGAGCGTTCCCGAGCCCATGGACGACCCTTGGGCCGACAGCGGACCGAGCGACCGGCTGCCCACCCGTACCCGCGGCGAAGGACGTGGCCGAGGCCGGGGCCGGGACGACCAGCACGAGCGGGGAAGCGAAAGCTCCTGGGACGGGGGACTCTCCGGCTTCGAGCGGGTTCCCCCGCAGGACCTCGACGCCGAGCAGTCCGTCCTCGGCGGCATGCTGCTCTCCAAGGACGCCATCGCGGACGTCGTGGAGATCATCAAGGGCAACGACTTCTACAAGCCCGCCCACGAGACCGTCTACGCGGCGATCCTCGACCTCTACGCCAAGGGCGAGCCCGCCGACCCGATCACGGTCGGCGCCGAGCTCACCAAGCGCGGCGAGATCACCCGCGTCGGCGGCGCCTCGTACCTCCACACCCTGGTCCAGTCGGTCCCGACCGCCGCCAACGCCTCGTACTACGCCGAGATCGTCCATGAGCGGGCCGTCCTGCGGCGCCTCGTGGAGGCCGGCACCAAGATCACGCAGATGGGTTACGCGGCCGACGGGGACGTCGACGAGATCGTGAACTCGGCCCAGGCCGAGATCTACGCGGTCACCGAGCAGCGCACCACCGAGGACTACCTGCCGCTCGGCGACATCATGGAGGGCGCGCTCGACGAGATCGAGGCGATCGGCTCCCGCAGCGGCGAGATGACGGGTGTGCCCACCGGCTTCACCGACCTCGACTCGCTCACCAACGGCCTCCACCCCGGCCAGATGATCATCATCGCGGCCCGTCCCGCCATGGGTAAGTCGACCCTCGCGCTGGACTTCGCCCGGGCGGCCTCGATCAAGAACAACCTGCCCAGCGTGATCTTCTCCCTCGAAATGGGCCGCAACGAGATCGCGATGCGCCTGCTCTCGGCCGAGGCCCGTGTCGCGCTCCACCACATGCGCTCCGGCACGATGACCGACGAGGACTGGACGCGCCTGGCCCGCCGGATGCCGGACGTCTCCCAGGCCCCCCTGTACATCGACGACTCCCCGAACCTGTCGATGATGGAGATCCGCGCCAAGTGCCGCCGCCTCAAGCAGCGCAACGGCCTCAAGCTCGTCATCATCGACTACCTGCAGCTGATGCAGTCGGGTGGCTCCAAGCGGCAGGAGAGCCGTCAGCAAGAGGTCTCCGACATGTCGCGAAACCTCAAGCTCCTCGCCAAGGAGCTGGAGCTGCCGGTCATCGCGCTCTCACAGCTGAACCGTGGTCCCGAGCAGCGCACCGACAAGAAGCCGATGGTCTCCGACCTGCGAGAGTCCGGCTCGATCGAGCAGGACGCCGACATGGTGATCCTGCTGCACCGCGAGGACGCCTACGAGAAGGAGTCGCCGCGCGCGGGCGAGGCGGACATCATCGTCGGCAAGCACCGTAACGGCCCGACGGCGACCATCACCGTGGCCTTCCAGGGTCATTACTCCCGATTCGTGGACATGGCCCAGACCTGACCCGAAAAGGGGAAGCACCGCAGCCGGGCGTCGCGTTGGATGGTCCGTATGACGACATCTTTCGAAGCCTTGCTTCCCGGTACCGAGCGGGCTCTGCTGCACCGCGTCGCGATCGCCCAGTCCGAAGGGCGCACCCCCTCCTTCGTGGGGGCGGTGGTCCGTGACGGAGCGCTGGTCTGGAGCGGTTCGCGCAGCTGCGTGGACGGCCACGCGCCGGACGCCGACACCCAGTTCAGGATCGGGTCGATCACCAAGGTCTTCACGGCCGTGCTGGTGATGCGGCTGCGGGACGAGGGCCTGCTCGGGCTCGACGATCCGCTGGAGAAGCACCTGCGGGGATCGGGCGCCGGAGAGGTGACGATCGCCCAGCTCCTGGGCCACACCGGCGGTCTCGCGGCCGAGACGCCCGGTGCGTGGTGGGAGCGGTCCTCCGCCGCGCTGCGGCCCGAACTCTCCGACGTCCTGGGGGAGGAGCCCTTCCTTCAGTCGCCGGGACGCCGTCACCACTACTCCAACCCCGGTTACACGCTGCTCGGCTCCCTGGTCGAGTCGGTCCGGGGCGTGTCCTGGGAGGAGGCGCTGCGGCGGGAGATCCTGGAGCCGCTGGGGATGGGCCGGACGACGGTCGAGCCGGTCGCCCCGCACGCGGGCGGCTGGGCGGTGCATCCCTGGGCCGACGTCATGCTTCCCGAGCCGTCCGAGGACCTCGGCCTCATGGCGCCGGCCGGACAGCTCTGGTCGACGGCCGCCGATCTCGCGCGCTTCGCCGGCTTCCTCGCGTCGGGCGACGAGCGGGTGCTCGCCGCCGCGTCCGTGGAGGAGATGCGCGCGCCCGCGGCCCCGGCGGGCGAGGGTGACTGGGAGGGGAGCTACGGGCTCGGCCTTCAGCTGCTGCGCAGGGACGGCCGCACTCTGATCGGCCACTCCGGCTCCCTGCCGGGCTTCGTCGCCTGCGTGTGGGTGAGCGTGGAGGACGGCCTCGCGGGGATCGCCCTCTCCAATGCCACCTCGGGCCCGCTGGCGGGGGCTGTGGCCGCCGATCTCGTGCGGATCGTGGCGGAGGCGGAGCCGCGGTTCCCGGAGCCCTGGCGCCCCCTTCCCGAGGCCGAGGTCGACCACGAGCTGCTCTCCCTCACGGGGCCCTGGTACTGGGGCACGTACGCCTACGGGCTTCGGCTCGGTCCTGAGCGGAGCGTGGTGCTCGAACCCCTGCGGGGTGCCGGGCGCATGGCTCGCTTCCGGGCGCTGCCCGAGGGCGGCTGGGTCGGGCTGAACGGCTACTACGCGGGGGAGACGCTCAGGGCGGTGCGGCGTGCCGACGGCAGCGTGAGCCATCTCGACCTCGGGTCGTTCGTCTTCACGCGGGAGCCGTACGAGCCGGGGGACGCGGTTCCCGGTGGTGTGGACGAGGCGGGCTGGCGCGGCCTCTGAGCCACCGGTGATCGGTGCGGACGTGGCCGTCCGTGGGGATGTTTCACGTGAAACCGTCGTGTTTCACGTGAAACACGACCTCAGAGGCTCTTCTTGAACCCCACGTGGGAGGCCTCGAAGCCCAGGCGCTCGTAGAAGCGGTGGGCATCGGTGCGGGTGACGTCGGAGGTCAGCTGGACGAGCCGGCAGTCCTGGCGGCCCGACTCCGCGACGGCCCACTCGATGAGCTGAGTCCCGAGACCGCTGCCACGTTCGTCGGAGTGGATGCGGACGCCCTCGATGACCGACCGGGTGGTGCCCTTGCGGGAGAGTCCGGGGATGACCGTCAGCTGGAGCGTGCCGACGACCTCGTCCCCGCGGACGGCCACGACGACGTGCTGGTTCGGGTCGGCCGCGAGGCGCTCGAACGCGGCGGCGTACGGACCGAGGTCGTCGGGGGACTCGCGCTGTGCGCCCAGGGGGTCGTCGGCGAGCATGGCGACGATGGCCGGGAGGTCCTCCGCCGTGGCGGGACGTATCTCAAGATCGCTCATGCCCGGCAGCGTACGCGCGCCCGTGTCACACGGGGGCGCCCGCACCCTCCACGACCTGTACCAGGGGTGCGAGCTCCGGGTTCTTCGCGGCGTCGTCGAGGGCCTCGCGCAGTGCCCTGTCGTTGGTGGGCCGGGCCTCTTCGAGGAGCGTGAGGCCCTCCTCGGTGACGTCGGTGTAGATGCCTCGCCGGTCGGTGGCGCAGAGGTACCGGGTCAGCAGGCCGCGGTCCTCCAGCCGGGTGACGAGCCGGGTGGTGGCGCTCTGGCTGAGCACGACGGCGTCGGCGACCTGCTTCATCTGGAGGTGGCCGCCGGGGCCGCTGTGCTGGCGGCTGAGGACATCGAGCAGCGAGTACTCCCGCACGCTCAGACCGTGCCCGGACTCCAGGGCGCGCTCGAGGTGGGCCTCGATCCTGCCGTGCAGCAGGGAGAGGGCGCACCAGCGCTGGGAGAGCGCGGTGAGTGCGGGGTCCGTGGCGGTCATGGTCTCTCCTCGGTGTCTCCTCGGCGCCGGAAAGGCTCTGCTCCAGGGTAGACGAAGCGGCGCAATAATGCGCGTCTGCAAGTAAAATTACCCGGCGGCGACCGTCAGGGGAGCGAAGCGGCGGCGCCAGTCGCCGGGCAGGTCGGGCAGGGAGCGGATCATCACCGAGTTGGTCGCGACCGTGTCGAGGCCGTTCTCCCCGACCCAGCTGAGCAGGGACGAGTGGCGCACGTCGATGTCGGTGCGCAGGGGCCGGTCGGTGGCGGACGCCAAGGAGGCGATCAGGGCCTGCGCGGTGCCCGGGTCCCGCGCGATCAGCGGGCCGACGACATGCGTCTCCATGTTGGGCCAGGCCGCCCCGAAGCCGGTGATCTCACCGTCCTCCTCCGCGACCCGGAGATGGTCCGCGAACGCGGGGAGCCGGGTGATGAGGTGCGTGCGGTCGAGGCCGAAGACCTCGTTGTCCAGGCGCAGGATCGCCGGGAGGTCCTCCGCCGTCGCCGGGCGGACCGGGACGTCGGGGGCGGGCACGCTGAAGGTGAAGTGCCCGCGCACCATGTCCGCCCGACTCGTCTCGGTGAACCCGAGCTGCTCGTACAGGGGCTGTCCGTTCGGGGTGGCGTGCAGGGTGAGCGGGGTGTCCCCGGCCTCTGCCAGGACGTGCTCCATGAGACGGCGTCCCAGGCCCTGGCGCGCGTACCGCTCGGCGACGAGCACCATGCCGATCGCGGCGAGCTCCGGCCCGTACGAGGTGACCACGGAGCAGGCGGCGAGTCCCGGACCGTCGGGATCGCCGATGCCATGGCCGGTACCGGCGGCGAGCAGCAGCCCCCACTTGTGTTCCTCGCGAGGCCATCCCCGGTTCTCGGAGAGGTCGGCGCAGGCGAGGAGGTCCCCCGAGGTGAGGCATCGGACCGGGAGCTGCGTGAGCGGGGCGGGGGAGATCGGCATGCCTGCCAGGCTGTCCGACGCGCTGATCTCCCGTCCACCGCTTTACGGGATCCGGCCGACCCCCGTCGGCCGGGACTCCCCGGGGATCAGTCGGCCCGACCGGCCGGTCCCCGAGGAGCCGTTGATTCCTTCGTCCGGTGCACGGACGATGTTTCACGTGAAACCCCGAACGCGACGCCTGCATCTCTTCGACCTCGACGGCACTCTCATCCGGGGCTCGGCCGCCGCGGTGGAGATCTCCCGGCAACTCGGTCTGGTGAAGGAGATCGCCGCCCTGGAGGAGGGATTCCTGCGGGGAATGACGCCGGACGAGTTCGCGGTCCGGGCCAGGGAACTGTGGTCGGCGCTCACTCCCGAGCAGGTCGCGGCGGCCTTCGAGGGGGCGCCCTGGCTGGCGGGCATCCGCGAGGTCTGGGCGGACATCCGGGCCCGGGGTGACCGCTGCGCGGTCATCTCCCTCTCGCCCGACTTCTTCGTCGAGCGGCTTCTCGACTGGGGCGTCGACACGACGCACGGTTCGCTCTGGCCGGCGGTCCCGTTCTCCGAGCCGGTCCACCGGCCCGGCATTCTCGACGCGCACGCGAAGGTGCGGATCGCGCGGGAGCTCTGCGCGGGGTACGGCGTGGACCCGGACGACTGCGTGGCGTACGGGGACTCGATGTCGGACGCCGAGCTCTTCGCGATCGTGCCGGAGACCGTGGCCGTGAACGCGGACCACCATCTCGCAGGGCTCTCCCGCCACAGCTACTCCGGCGGGGACCTGCGCGAGGCCTACGCGCTGGTCCGAAACAGCGCAGCCTAGCCAGAAACCCGGGCCTTTGGCCCGAGAACACCGCTTTCCGTCCGCTGCGCCGGTCGGAAGCGCCATGCTGCGACCACGCAAGCCGGCCAGCGCGAGGCGAGGCACATGATGGATGCTCCGAGCACCACGACGGATGAGCGGGAGCCCCCGGCGGCGGACCGGAAGGAACCCCGAATAGACGAGGGACCCTCCGCCGACGCGGTGCTCGTACGGCGCACCCTCGCGGAGATCGCACCGGTCGCCGACCGTGTGACCTCGTACTTCTACGCCCTGCTGTTCGTCGGGCACCCCGAACTGCGCGAGATGTTCCCCGCGGCGATGGACACCCAGCGGGACCGGCTCCTGAAGGCCCTCCTGACGGCGGCCGAGCACATGGACGACGCGCCGGTGCTCACCGCATACCTGGAGAACCTCGGCAGGGGGCACCGAAAGTACGGCACCCGCTCCGAGCACTACCCGGCCGTCGGCGAGGCGCTCATCGGCGCCCTCGTGCGGTACGCGGAGAAGACCTGGGACGAGGAGACCGAGGCGGCCTGGGTCCGCACCTACACGACGATCTCCCAGATCATGATCGACGCGGCGGCGGACGACGAGAGGACCGCGCCCGCCTGGTGGCATGCGGAGGTGGTCTCCCATGACCTGCGCACCCCGGACATCGCCGTCGTCACGCTCCGCCCCGACCAGCCGTACCCGTTCCTCGCCGGGCAGTACACGACGCTGGAGACCCCGTGGTGGCCCCGGATATGGCGTCACTACTCCTTCGCCTCGGCACCCCGGCCCGACGGGCTGCTGTCCCTCCACATCAAGGCCGTCCCGGCCGGTTGGGTGTCCAACGCGCTGGTCCACCGGGCGCGCCCCGGCGACGTGCTGCGGCTCGGTCCGCCGGCCGGCTCCATGACGGTCGACCACTCCACGGACACCGGCCTGCTCTGCATGGGCGGCGGCACCGGGATCGCGCCGATCAAGGCACTGGTCGAGGACGTCGCCGAGCACGGGGACCGGCGGCCCGTCGACGTCTTCTACGGGGCGCGCAGCGGCCACGACCTCTACGACATCGACACGATGCTGCGGCTTCAGAAGACCTTCCCGTGGCTCTCCGTCCACCCGGTCACCGAGGAGCAGGGAAGGCTCCCGGACGCCGTCTGCCGCTACGGGCCCTGGGACGAACGCGACGCCTATCTCTCGGGTCCGCTCGCCATGGTCCGCCGGGGCGTCGACGCGCTGCGCGGGGCCGGGGTCCCCTCGGACCGCATCCGCCACGACTTCCTCGCGGAACTCGCCCCCGCGACGGCGAGCTAGGCCGTCTCTTTCGGATCACGCCGGGCTCGCGGCGTAGGACCGGTCCCTCGCGTCACCCCTAGCCCAGGTCGGGAGCGTGCATCGCGCGGACGCCCTCGATGTTCCCGTCGAGGTAGTGGCGCAGGGAGAGCGGGACGAGGTGCACGGCGGCGATGCCGACCCGGCTGAAGGGCACCCGGACGATCTCGTACTCGCCGACCGGTTCCTCGATCTCCGGGCCGTGGCGCAGGGAGGGGTCCATGGAGCCGAGCCGGCACACGAAGAAGTGCTGGACCTTCACTCCGGAGACTCCGCCGTCGACGATGTGCTCGACGGTGTCGACGAAGCAGGGCACGACGTCGGTGATCTTGGCGCCGAGCTCTTCGAGCACCTCCCGGTGCAGGGCTTCGACGACGGTGGCGTCGGAGGGCTCCACGCCGCCGCCGGGCGTGACCCAGTAGGGATCCACTCCGGGCTTGGTCCGCTTGATGAGGATCAGGTCGTCCCCGTCGAGCAGGATGGCGCGTGCGGTGCGCTTGATCACGGGCCGTTCGGTCATGGGAAGAAAATGGCCCGTTCGGGGTGTCCTGAAACTCACCAGCTCCCGGCGGCCCGCAGCAGCTCCTCGTGGGCCCGCGCGAGGGGGGCCGGCGCGAGGCTCCCCGTACGCGCCACCAGGAAGTAGGTGCGGAGTGGAGGAACAGGGGGGTCGAGCAGCGCCACGAGCCGTCCTCGGCGCAGGGCGTCCTCGCACAGGTAGCGCGGCAGGACGGCGAGCCCCGCGCCGGAGGCGGCGGAGTCCCGGACGGCCCGCAGGTCGGGGGCGATGACGGTCGCGGCGTCCGCCGGTTTGCTCTCGAAGACGCTCGCCCAGTAGCGGGAGACGAAGGGCAGCGACTCGTGGACCTCGACCACCGGCAGCTGCTCCAGCACCACCGCCCCCTTGCTCAGGAGCACCTCGGGGGAGAGCCGGGCGGCCCAGCGCGGGGCCGCGACCAGGACGTGCTCCTCGTCGCAGAGCGGGGTGGAGACGAGCAGGCCGCCCCGAGGGCGGGCGGTGGTGATGGCCAGATCGTGATGGCCCGCGGCGAGCCCGTCGAGGATCTCCTCCGTGTGGGTGAGGAAGGAGGCCCGCACGGCGAGCCCCTCGCCGACGAGCGGCGTCAGGGCGGGCAGCGCGCGGAGCGCGGTGAACTCCGGTGGCCCGGCGAGGTGGAGGGTGCGGACCCCGCTCTCCTGGTCGAGGCCGGTCTCGGCGATCTCCACGAGGGCGTCCAGATGGGGCGCGGCGCGATGGGCGAGCTCGTCGCCCATGGTGGTGGGGGTGACTCCGCGCGCCCGGCGGAGGAAGAGCGGCCGTCCCAGCTGGCGTTCCAGTGTCCTGATCTGGCTGGTGACGGCGGGCTGCGAGAGGCCCAGGAGTGCGGCGGCTCGGGTGAAGGAGCCGGCCCGGTGCACCGTGACGAACGTGCGCAGCAGGGCCAGATCCATGTCCGCCCCCTCCCGGCCGTGCGGCCGTTCGACTCAGGCGGTCGGCTGACTGCGCCTCAGGACCGTCCAACTATAAATAAGTCGATAGGTCGCTGTCGCTACCGTGATTGGACACTGACGCACAGTCAACTAGCCTTGTTCAGGCGGTCTCCGCGCGTGGAGCCGGGGATGTTCCGAGCCACGAGGGGGGAGGCTCGGAGCACCCTCGTTCCGTGCGGCCGACCGCGTCAGCCCGTGCTCCCCGCCTCGTCCAGGGCGCGCAGCACGTCGGCGATCAGATCCTCCGGGTCCTCGGCCCCGACCGAGAAACGGATGAAGCCCTCCGCGACCGCGTCGCCGCCCCAGCGCCCGCGCCGCTCCGCCGTGGAGCGCACACCACCGAAGCTGGTGGCGTCGTCGACGAGCCGCAGCTCCTCGAGGAACCGCTCGGCCCGCTTCCGGTCCGCGAGCTCGAAGGAGACCACAGGACCGAAGCGCCGCATCTGCCGGGCGGCCACCGCGTGCGAGGGGTCGCCGGGCAGTCCGGGGTAGCGCAGTCCGGTCACGTCCGCGCGCCCGGCGAGCGTCCGCGCCAGGGTCATCGCGGTGGAGCACTGCCGGTCGATCCGCAGCTGGAGCGTGGCGAGCGACCGGTGGGCGAGCCAGGCCTCCATGGGGCCGGGGATGGCACCGACGATCTTGCGCCAGCGCCGCACGTCCGCCGCGAGCCGGGCATCCCGGCAGCTCACATGGCCGAGCAGGATGTCGCCGTGCCCGGTCATGCCCTTGGTGTCGCTGGCGACCGAGAAGTCCGCGCCCAGGTCCAGCGGGCGCTGCCCGAGCGGGGTGGCGAGGGTGTTGTCGACGGCGACGAGCGCCCCGGCCGCGTGCGCCTCCCGCACCAGCCGGCGGATGTCGCAGACGTCGAGACCGGGGTTGGACGGGCTCTCGATCCACAGCAGCCGGGCCCCGTCCAGTACGGACAGCTGGGCGTCGCCGCCGGTCGGGGCGGTGCGGACCTCGATGCCGTACGCCCGCAGCTGCTCGTGCAGCAGGGGCAGGGCCTGGTAGCCGTCGGACGGCAGCACCACCGCGTCTCCGGCCTTGAGCTGGGAGAACAGGACGGCGGAGATCGCGGCCATCCCGGAGGCGAAGACCAGCGTCTCGACGTCCTCCTCCCCTGGTGCCTCCAGCTCACCGATCGCCCGCTCCAGATGGGTCCACGTGGGGTTCTCGTCGCGGCCGTAGGTGTACGGGCCGGTCGGCTCGCCCGGCAGATGGAAGTGCGCCGCGAAGACCGGCCCCGGCAGGGTCGGCTCGTACTTCACGGGCTCGGGCAGTCCCGCCCGTACCGCCCGTGTGCCGTCGCCGAGTTCGTCGTCCTTCACGGTGTCCGTCCTTCCAGTTCCGTGCGTACGGCCTCGAGCAGTCCCTCGCTCGCGGCCTCCACCATCTCCAGGCACTCCTCGAACTCCTCGTGTCCTCCCCAGTAGGGGTCGGGGACGTCGAGGCCGGGCCCGGCGGCCGGGTCGTAGGAGCGCAGCAGGCGTATTCTCGCCGCTTCCTCCGGGGTGCGGGCGAGCTCCCGGAGCTCCCGGAGGTGCCCTTCGTCGAGGGCGATCACCAGGTCGAGGGAGGCGAACCACGAGGAACGGAACCGCCGGGCGGTGTGCGCGGAGGTGTATCCGTTCTCGTCGAGCACGGCGACCGTGCGCGGGTCGGCCGCGTCGCCCTCGTGCCAGCCCCCGGTGCCCGCGCTGTCGATCTCCACCAGACCGCCGAGGCCGGCCTCCTCGATCCGGCGGCGGAAGACGTGCTCGGCCATCGGCGAGCGGCAGATGTTGCCCGTGCAGACGAAGCAGACGCGGTAGGTCATGGTCCCCACTCAGTCGCCGTCGGGGAGCACGACGTTCAGTGCCCACGAGACGACGGAGATGATCAGGCCGCCCAGGACCGCGGTCCAGAAGCCCTCGACGTGGAAGCTGAGGTCGAACTGCTCGGCCAGCCACGACGTGAGCAGCAGCATCAGGGCGTTGACGACCAGGGTGATCAGGCCGAGTGTCAGGATGAAGAGCGGAAGCGTCAGCAGCTGGACGATCGGCTTGACCAGGACGTTCACCAGCCCGAAGACAAGAGCGACGAGAATGAGGGTCAGGGCCTTCTTGCCGGTGCTCTCACCGGTGAGGGTGATGTCCTGGAGGAGCCAGATGGCGACTCCCAGGGCGCCCGCGTTCGCGAGCGTCTTGACTACGAAATTCATCATGTGTCTGATCGTGGCAGACGTGATCGGGCCGAGGGCAGGGGCGAGCAGGCGATGAAGGCATTCCGTCTGGACGAACTGGAGGCGGAGCGCGCCGCGAACAAGGGCGCGTACCTCCAGTTCCTGCGTGAGCGGAACATGTCGGTGGGCCTGTACGCCCTGGACGCCGGGGAGCTCGATCCGCAGCAGCCGCACGGCCAGGACGAGGTGTACTTCGTGGTCAGCGGCCGGGCGGCGATCACCGTCGGGACGGAGACGACCCAGGTGGCGCGCGGCAGCGTGGTCTACGTGCCGGCCGGCGTGGAGCACCGCTTCCACCACATCAGCGAGGACCTGCGGGTCATGGTGGTCTTCTCGCCGCCGGAGGGCTGAGCGGGATCCGGAGGGACGAGCCGGAGCCGGGCCCAGCCGCCCCCGGAGGGTCTGGGGGCGGAGCACCCCGAGCCCCTAGGGGTCGGATCAGGGGAGAGCGGGGGCCGCAGGGCCCCCACGGGCTTCCTCCCGCCTCTAGCCTTGAGGGTGTTCGACGCGGAGTGCGTCGAGCGGATCTTCGAGAGCGAGGTAGGGACGATGGCCGTACGAGAGATTCTCGCGGGGATGCCCTGGTGGGTGAAGTGGGTCGCCATACCCCTCCTCGCCCTGTTCGTCTTCGGCGGGCTGATCACCAGCGTCCTGGCCTTCGTGGTCGGACTGCTCTTCAAGGTGCTGCTCTTCGCGGCCCTCGTCGCCGGACTGATCTACGTCGTCCGCAAGTTCAGCTCCTCCGGCAGGTCCCGTGAGGACTGGTAGCACAAGCTACTGATCGGTAGGAGCCGATCGAGGGCATTAGCCCGGGCGGGGGAACGCGCTGGTCGAATCAGGGTATGGGCCCTGGGGCTGCCACTAGAGTGGAATCTCTCCGCCGTGTTGGGGACTACAGGCGTAGACCTCCGTACTGACCAGCGGTTTCCAGGCCCGGCGGCGCGCGGGGGCGGCCCCCGCGGGCGGGTGCGATGCATCCGTCGTCACGCCTGGGGGTGACCTTTGGCCACGGCTTCGCAGACGGCTGCGCCTACCTTGATCGGCTCGGTGCAGCGCGCGCTGAGACTTCTGGAGGCCGTGGCCTCCCACGCGGACGGAGCCCCGGCCAAACAGCTCGCCCGGGAGACGGGCCTTCCGCTCCCCACCACGTACCACCTGCTCCGCACCCTGACGCACGAGGGATATCTGGTCCGCGACAAGGGTGTGTTCGTCCTTGGCGACGCCGCCGTCCGACTGGTCGGCGGCGGAGATGTGCAGAATCGTCGCATCAAGATCGAAGACTCCCTCGCCCACTGGCGGGACGAGATCGGCGTGCCCATCTACTTCGCCCTCTACCGCGAGGGGGAGATCGAGCTCGTCGCCGTCGCCGACACCCCTTCCGCCCCCGCGGTGGAGGAATGGGCCGACTTCCGCGAGACCGCGCACGCTCACGCGATCGGCCAATGCCTGCTGAGTCAACTCGATCTGAAATCTCGTCAAGACCACCTTGACCGCCACCCGGTGGAAGCCATCACTCCGTACACGGTGCGTAACCGCCGTGTGCTTTTGGATCGTTTGGGCGGTTTGGGGCGAATGGAGCCCCTGGTAGAGCGTCAGGAATATGCGCTCGGCACGGTCTGTGCCGCCATCCCCATCACCGCGGGCTCCACGGCGGCCGCGATGGCCATTTCCCTCCCCCTTCACCAGGAAGAACGGTTGCTCCCAGCAGTCGAGCGGCTACGCACGGAGATCGGAAGGCTCTTCAGTTCCCTCGCGTTCTCTATCAGTATCTGAAAAATCACTCCTTGTGATCTGCTAGTGCGTACAGCACGATTGCGTCAAGAGGGCCACGGGGGATCATTCCTGGCCGTTTCGGTCACAGCTTTCAGCAGCTGTGTTTACACAACTGCTTCATCTACTGCGGGGTACATGATGCGAGAGTCGGTTCAGGCCGAGGTCCTGATGAGCTTCCTCGTCTCCGAGGAGCTCTCCTTCAAGATCCCGGTCGAACTCCGATATGAGACGCGGGATCCCTACGCGGTGCGGATGACCTTCCACCTCCCCGGAGACGCACCGGTGACCTGGGCGTTCGGAAGGGAACTGCTGCTCGACGGGATCAACCGGCCGAGCGGGGACGGGGACGTGCACATCGCTCCGACCGAGCCGGAAGGGCTCTCGGACGTGTCCATCCGGCTCCAGGTGGGCGGCGATCGCGCGCTCTTCCGGGCCAGCGCGCCTCCACTGGTGGCCTTCCTCGACCGAACGGACAAGCTGGTTCCGCTCGGTCAGGAACGGACACTCGGCGACTTCGAGGACAACCTGGAGGCGGCACTGGGCCGGATCCTCGCCGAAGAGAACGCCGGCCCCGCCTGACCCGCCCTGCCCGAGCCGTCTCCACCGAGCCGTCTCCACCGAGCCGCCCCGCCCGTGCGGGACGTTCGGGCCGGACCCTCCCCGAGCCGGGCCGGCCCGAGCCTTCAGCGCGCACGCCTCACTTGGCGCGGCGGCGCCGCCCTCCCCGTACCGCCGCGGGCTTCCCACCCCCGGGCGCCTGCCGGTCGGCGGACACGACCAGGGCCGCGAGCGCCGTGGTGACCGGCACGGACGCCACCAGACCGATCGAACCGACCAGCGTCCGGACGATCTCCTCGGCGACCAGCTCACTGTTGGCCACCGTCCCCATGCTGCTCTGGGCGATGGAGAACAGCAGCAGCAGCGGCAGGGCGGCACCCGCGTAGGCCAGGACCAGGGTGTTCACGACCGAGGCGATGTGGTCACGGCCGATCCGGATGGCGGCCCGGTACAGGCCGCGCGGCCCCATGCCCGGGTCGGCCTGGTGCAGTTCCCAGACGGCCGAGGTCTGGGTGACGGTGACGTCGTCGAGCACACCGAGCGATCCGATGATGATCCCGGCCAGGAGCAGGCCGGACATGTCGATCTCCGGGTACAGCCCGTGGATCAGACCGGTGTTGTCGTCGGTGTTGCCGCTGAGCGACGCCCAGTCGATGAACACCGAGCCGAGCAACCCGATCAGCATCAGCGAGATCAGTGTGCCGAGCACCGCGACCGAGGTGCGGGCCGAGAGTCCATGACACATGTAGAGCGCGATCAGCATGATCGCGCTCGACCCGACCACCGCGACGACCAGCGGATTCGATCCCTCCAGGATCGCCGGCAGGATGAAGAGCGTCAGCACCAGGAAGCTCGCGCCGAGCGCGATCAGCGCCATCACGCCCCGCATCCGGCCGACGAGCACGACGACCAGGGCGAAGATCCCGGCGAGCACCGCGAGCGGGACCTTCCGGTTCACGTCGGTCACCGAGTACTGCAGGTCGTGCGGGGCGTCGGGGGCGTAGGCCACCACCACTCCCTGGCCCTCGTGCAGTTGGCGAGGTGCGTCCGGCTGCACGATCTCGACGAACCTACGGCCCTGGTCCGGCCCGGTGGTGACCTCCACCGTCGCCTTCCCGCACTGCCCCTGCTGGGCGTTGACCGCCTCGCGCCCCTCCGGGGTCGAGGTGTCGCCGGTCGGCGGGACCTGGGCGGCGTTCACGTCCTTGCAGTCGACGTGGTCGACGGAGACGACCTCGCCCTGCTGGGTCTGCCGGTCGAAGCCGACGCCGGTGCGCTGGTGCGCGGAGGTGCCGCCGGGCCACAGGACCACGAGGCCGACCACGACGGCGGTGGCGAACGGGATCAGCACCGCGGCGATGACCTTGCGCAGATGCCGCGAGACCGGGGCGGCGGGCCCGTGGCCGTGGCTGTGGCCGTGGCCGTGGCCGTGGCCGTGCCCCCCGCCTCCGTGCCCGTGGGAGGGCCCGGAATCGTGTCCGGGTCCGTGGGCGTGGCCGTGGGGCTCGGGGGTCTGCTGGGGGGAAGTCACCGACCGATCATCGCAAGAACGGCGGGGGCCCACTGTTCAGCACGCCAGGGAGGGCGCTAGCGTGGTGACACCTTTGCACACGCGGGAGCTCGGAGCACCGGGCTGAGAGGGCGCTGATCACCGTACGCACGTACGGGAGGAGGCTGCGCCGACCGCCGAACCTGTTACCGGGTAATGCCGGCGTAGGGAGATCGGTCTCATGACCATTCAGGATGCACGCACGCCTGCCTCCGACCAGAACCAGACCGACGGGCAGGAGCGCACGCCCGGCTGGCACAAGGGGTACGTCCAGGGTTCGCGCCCCGACCTCCGGGTGCCCGTCCGTCAGGTGCACCTCACCAACGGCAAGGACGTCACGCTGTACGACACGTCCGGCCCGTACACCGACCCCGCCATCGACACCGATGTCCGCCGGGGCCTTCCGCCGCTGCGCGAGAACTGGATCATCGCGCGCGGCGACACCGAGGAGTACGCGGGCCGCCCGTCCCGCCCCGAGGACGACGGGATCAAGCACACCTCCCCGCGCGGCGGTGGGCTCAAGAACCTCGACGCCGTCTTCCCCGGCCGCCCCCGTCTGCCGCGCCGCGGCCGCGACGGCCAGGCCGTGACCCAGCTCGCGTACGCCCGCCGGGGCGAGATCACCCCGGAGATGGAGTACGTGGCGATCCGCGAGAACGTCTCCCCCGAGGTCGTACGGGAGGAGATCGCCGCGGGCCGCGCGGTGCTGCCGGCGAACGTGAACCACCCGGAGATCGAGCCGATGATCATCGGCAAGCGGTTCCTGGTGAAGGTCAACGCCAACATCGGCAACTCCGCCGTCACCTCCTCCATCGAAGAGGAGGTGGAGAAGATGACCTGGGCGACCAAGTGGGGCGCCGACACGGTCATGGACCTCTCCACCGGTCGCAACATCCACACCACCCGCGAGTGGGTGCTGCGCAACTCCCCCGTCCCGATCGGCACCGTGCCGCTCTACCAGGCGCTGGAGAAGGTCGACGGCAGGGCCGAGGACCTGACCTGGGAGATCTACAAGGACACGGTCATCGAGCAGGCCGAGCAGGGCGTGGACTACATGACGGTGCACGCCGGCGTGCTCCTGCCGTACGTGCCGCTCACCGCGCGCCGCAAGACCGGCATCGTCTCGCGCGGCGGCTCGATCATGGCCGCCTGGTGTCTGGCGCACCACAAGGAGAACTTCCTCTACACGAACTTCGAGGAGCTCTGCGAGATCCTGGCGGCGTACGACGTCACCTACTCGCTCGGCGACGGACTGCGCCCCGGCTCGATCGCGGACGCCAACGACGAGGCGCAGTTCGCGGAGCTGCGCACGCTCGGCGAGCTCAACACGATCGCCAAGCGGCACAACGTGCAGACGATGATCGAGGGCCCCGGGCACGTCCCGATGCACAAGATCAAGGAGAACATCGACCTCCAGCAGGAGATCTGCGAGGAGGCGCCGTTCTACACGCTCGGCCCGCTGACCACGGACGTCGCGCCCGCGTACGACCACATCACCTCCGGCATCGGCGCGGCGATGATCGCCTGGTGGGGCACGGCGATGCTCTGCTACGTCACGCCCAAGGAGCACCTGGGCCTGCCGAACAAGGACGACGTGAAGACGGGCGTCATCACGTACAAGATCGCGGCGCACGCGGCGGACCTCGCCAAGGGACACCCGGGCGCGCAGGAGTGGGACGACGCGCTCTCGGACGCGCGGTTCGAGTTCCGCTGGGAGGACCAGTTCAACCTGGCCCTCGACCCGGACACGGCGCGCGAGTTCCACGACGAGACCCTGCCCGCCGAGCCCGCGAAGACCGCGCACTTCTGCTCGATGTGCGGTCCGAAGTTCTGCTCGATGAAGATCTCCCAGGACATCCGGCGCGAGCACGGCGGGACGCAGCAGGAGATCGAGGCGGGCATGGCGGAGAAGTCGAAGGAGTTCGCGGCGAGCGGCAACCGCGTCTACCTGCCGCTGGCCGAGTAGCGCCCGCACCCTCCTCGTCCCTCAGGGGCTCGTCGTGTCCGGTCGTTCGGTCGCGGCGAGGGCGTCACGGAGGAAGGGGAGGATGCCGCGCTCCAGGAGGGCGCGGCGCCAGGCCTCGCGGGCGCGGGAGAGTTCGTCGTCGGCCGTGGCGGTCCCGTCCGCCGCGGCCGGGCTGTTGCGCAGGGCGGTCAGGAGCAGTCCGGCGCCCGCG
Source organism: Streptomyces sp. NPDC059695 (assembly GCF_042733785.1). Taxonomy (NCBI): domain Bacteria; kingdom Bacillati; phylum Actinomycetota; class Actinomycetes; order Kitasatosporales; family Streptomycetaceae; genus Streptomyces; species Streptomyces sp. NPDC059695. The sequence goes on from NZ_JBHWFF010000008.1 coordinate 75,472, forward strand.
CTGAGCAGCCCGGCGGCGGCGAGCGCGGCGAAGACGAGGCCCGCCGTCAGCAGCGTCCCGCCGAACACCACCGTGGGGGCGACGGCGTGCAGGACCGCCCCGACCAGCAGGAATATCGCCGCGGCGGTGCCCGCGAGGACGGGCACCATCACGGTGACGATGGCGACGACCCCGGCTCCCGCCCCGGGGTCCGCCAGGGGTGTGCGGGGCGCGGCGGGGGCCCGGCTCTGCTCGCGGACCTTCACGAAGTGGTCGTACTCGCTCGCCGCGGCGGAGGTGACGAGCGCGGTCGCGTTCAGGGTCATGGCGCGCAGCTGCGCGACCGTGAGCCGGGTGCCGACCCCGGCGAGATCAGGACGTGCGTGGGCGGTGCTCAGTGCTTCGTCGAGGACCCGCTCGTACTCGGCGCGATCCTCGGTCAGCAGGTGCGGAGCCACGTTCATGTGCATCCCCCGATGCTCCGTAGGCCCTGATCAGCCGTGGGAAACGGTGGGTTGGGCGGAAACGGAGGAGAGCCTGCTACGGATGACCCGATGGTATTGCGGTGACACCACGGCCTGACAGGGTGTTTCCGGAAATCGCCTTCCCCGGATGCGCAGGGTTATGCGTCAGCCGTTCAGCGGGAGTTGGACGACCAGTAGCTTTCCGGCCATGGTCACTCCGCCGTCCATGGCGATCGCCAGACCGTCGGCGTACACGTGCGGTCCGTCGACGACCGGGCCCGCGCTGTCCTCGCCGTCCTCCGTGCCGACCTGGCCGAGGAGGTAGGGGATGGGGCTGTGGCCGTGCACGATCCGGCTGCCGCCGTAGGTGGAGAGCAGCTCCTGGACGGCCTGCGGGCCGCCGTCGTCGCGGAACGCGAAGCGCTTGGTGAACTTCCGGAAGACGTCCCAGACCTCGTCGGCGTCGTTCCGGTTGAGGATCTCGTGGACCGTGTCGTTGACGTCCTCGATGGTCTGGCCGTATTCGAGGTAGGCGGTGGTGTCGGAGTGCACCAGGAGGTGGTCGTCCTCGCGCACCACGGCGTCCAGCCGGGACATCCACTGGAGGTGGACGTCCTGGAGGCGGTCCATGTCGTGCTTCTGGCCGCCGTTGAGCAGCCAGGCGGCCTGGAAGGTGGCGGTGCCCGCGCCGGAGTTGACGGGCGTGTCGCCGAAGCGCTTGGCGCCGATGAGCAGCAGCTCGTGGTTGCCCATGAGGGCCTTGCAGTAGCCGCCGGCGGCCGCGGCCTCGGCGGAGAGCCGCATGACGAGGTCGATGACGCCGATGCCGTCGGGGCCCCGGTCGGTGAAGTCGCCCAGGAACCAGAGCCGGGCGTTGCCCGCGGCCCAGCCGCCGTTCGCGTCGATGAGGCCCTGCGCGCGCAGGGCGGCGATGAGCTCGTCGAGGTACCCGTGGACGTCGCCGACGACGTAGAGGGGGCCGGGTCCGTCGCCGTTCGCGGGCTCGGGCGCGGGGGCCGGCTCGGGGGTGACCGGGACCTGGACGGTGTCGCCGCGGTTGATGACCGGGAGGTCGCGCTCCGTCGGGGTGTACCCCTCGGGCGCCCCGCCCTCGGGGAAGGCGTTGCCGGGGTGGCCGGTGGCGACGGAGACGATGGAGGAGCCGGCCGGGGCGGTGAACGCCGGGGCGAGACGGTGACCGAGGTGGAGGGTCGGATCGGCGGGCATGGGCGCGGGGGCCTGCGGCTCCGGTGCGGAGGCGGGGGCCTGCGGTGCCGGTGCGGCCGCGGGCGGGAGGGGCTCGGCCGGCGGGGCCGGCACCCGGACGGCCTCGACCGGCGAGGGGGCGACCGGGGGCAGGCGCGTGGCGGACACCGGGTGCTCGGCGACGGCCGGGTGCTCGGCCGGGGCCTGGCGTCCGGCGGGCGCGAGCACCGTTCCGGCGGGCGCGGGCGTCCTGTGCGGCGGGTGCTCGGAGGGAAGGCGCTCGGCGGCCGGCGCCGTCCGCGGTTCCTCCGCGGAGGGCGGCTCGGCGGCATGGCCCTGCACGGGCACGCGGGCGTACGGCGGTACGCGGAAGTCACGCAATGTCGCCGTGCGCACCACGGGCTCCTGACCGGCCCCCTGAGTCATCGACCCCTCCACCACCGTCGCGATGCCCTGCACATCGCGGACCGGCCTGGTCGGGGTGGTCCGCGATGTCGTCCGCCCATCATAGGAATGAGCGTCCTCCTGTGTGACGCACCAGGGGTGGTGAATCCGGGTCCACTCCGGGTTCACCGGTTGTTTCGCCCGAATTGAGAAGGTCCAGTCCAGGGTTGAGGCCGGTGTGGTGTCCGGTTTCGCCGTCCCCGCCCACGGGCAGGGGCGGGGACGGCGGTCCGGAGGACGGCGGGTTCGGGCGCCGCAGCCCGTGCGGTCAGTCCTTCGCGGGCGAGCGCGGCGGGCTGACCGTGGTGCGCGGTGAACGCCGCTGCGAGGAGGTGCGGACGATCAGTTCGGTCGGTATCACCCGCTCGACCGGGCCGTCGGCGTCGATTCCCTCGATGGCGTCGATGAGGAGCTGGACGACGGCCGTGCCGATCCGGCGCGGCTTGAGCGAGAGCGTGGTGATCGGGGGTTCGGTGGTGGCGTAGACGGTGGATTCGCTGCAGCAGACCAGGAGCAGGTCGTCGGGGACGCGCAGTCCGTAGCGGCGGGCGGCGGCGAGGAGGTCGGTTCCGTTGGGGTCGAAGAGGCCGTACACGGCGTCGGGGCGGTCGGGGCGGGCGAGCAGCCGGTCGGCCGCGACGGCGCCCGCGCACGGGTCGTGCGCCGGGTAGGCCTCGTAGACGGGGTCCTGGCCGACGCGTTCGCACCAGTTGAGGTACGCGGTGGTCGACAGGCGGGTGTAGGTGTCGGTGGTGGTTCCGGTGAGGAGGCCGATGCGGCGGGCGCCGGCGTCGGCGAGGTGGTCGAGCAGGTCGAGGACGGCGGCTTCGTGGTCGTTGTCGACCCAGGCGGTGACCGGGAGGGTGCCGGCGGGGCGTCCGTCCGAGACGACGGGCAGGCCCTGGCGGACCAGTTCGGTCACGACGGGGTCGTGGTCGGAGGGGTCGATGACGACGGTGCCGTCGAGGGCGACGTTCGACCAGACGTCATGGCGGGATGTGGCGGGGAGGATGACCAGGGCGTAGCCCCGGGCGAGTGCCGCCGATGTGGCTGCTCTGGCCATCTCCGCGAAGTACGCGAATTCGGTGAAGGTGAAAGGTTCATCCCCGTACGTGGTCACGGTCAGGCCGATGAGTCCCGACTTGCCGGTGCGGAGCGTGCGGGCCGCCGCGGATGGGCGGTAGCCCAGCCTGTCGGCGACCTCGCGGACGTGGCGGCGGGTGGCGTCCGGGAGTCGGCCCTTGCCGTTGAGCGCGTCGGAGACAGTCGTGATGGAGACCCCGGCGGCGGCGGCCACGTCCCGGATGCCTGCCCGGCCCTGCCGGCTTCCCCGGGTCTGTGCCCGGCTCACCTGGTGCTTCCCTGCTGCTGTCATGGCGAGCCGATAGTAGGGCGATGAAGGGCGGTCGGGACGGTCGCATATGCAGGCGTTGACAGGCACGTTTCTGCATGATCGAAACGGGTCAAGAGCCAAGTATTCAAAGGTAGTTAGGGCTCATCGCGTGCGATCTGTGCCTGTCGGGCGGTGTAGGCCTGGCGAGGGGGCGAGGTCTCGAAGAGGTCTCAACTCACCTCTACGGGGGATGCGCGCCACGGCGCCCGCCACCAGCGCGCGCCACCCGAGCGCGCGCTCCCCCTCTCCTGGGGCGGGAGCGGGGCCGTATCCACAGCGTGTCCCTCCTGTTGTCCACAGCCCATTCGCAGCGGAGGCGAATCCTCTTAAGGTGAGGAGTATTGGCGGTACGGACGGTCGAGGAGGCCACACTGTGAGCGAGACCAGCGGGACGAGCACCGGCAGCCCCAAGCTGCGCGCCGAGCTGGACGGCGTCCCCACCTACAAGCCGGGCAGGCCGGCCGCCGCGGGCGGTCCCGTGGCCTTCAAGCTGTCCTCCAACGAGAACCCCTACCCGCCGCTGCCCGGGGTCATGGAGACCACGCTGGCCGCCGCCGCGAACTTCAACCGCTACCCCGACATGGCCTGCACCGGCCTGACCGAGGAGCTGGCGGACCGCTTCGGCGTGCCCGTCTCCCACCTGGCCACCGGCACCGGCTCGGTCGGTGTCGCGCAGTCGCTGCTCCAGGCCACCTCCGGCCCGGGCGACGAGGTGATCTACGCCTGGCGCTCCTTCGAGGCGTACCCGATCATCACGCAGATCAGCGGGGCCACCTCGGTCCAGGTGCCGCTGACCGAGGGCGAGGTGCACGACCTCGACGCGATGGCCGAGGCGATCACCGACCGTACCCGGCTGATCTTCGTCTGCAACCCCAACAACCCCACGGGCACCGCGGTGCGCCGGGCGGAGCTGGAGCGCTTCCTGGACCGGGTGCCCTCCGACGTCCTGGTCGTGCTCGACGAGGCGTACCGGGAGTTCGTGCGCGACACCGAGATCCCGGACGGCATCGAGCTCTACCGCGACCGGCCGAACGTGGCCGTGCTCCGCACCTTCTCCAAGGCGTACGGGCTGGCGGGCCTGCGGGTCGGCTTCGCGGTCGCCCACGAGCCGGTGGCCGCGGCGCTGCGCAAGACGGCGGTGCCGTTCGGCGTGAGCCAGCTGGCGCAGGACGCGGCGGTGGCCTCGCTGCGGGCCGAGGACGAACTGCTCGGTCGGGTCGGCTCGTTGGTGGCCGAGCGCGACCGGGTCCATGCGGGGCTCGTGGCCCAGGGCTGGACCGTGCCGGACACCCAGGCGAACTTCGTCTGGCTGCGGCTCGGCGAGCGGACCATGGACTTCGCGGCGGAGTGCGAGCGGCACGGCGTGATGGTGCGGCCGTTCGCGGGCGAGGGCGTGCGCGTCACGATCGGTGAGACCGAGGCGAACGACCTGTTCCTGAAGGCGGCGGAGGGCTTCCGCAAGGCCTGATCAGAAGCCGCGGATCAGGCTGGATCCGTCGATCGGGCGGGAGACCGCTCGGGTCGGACCGGCCGCTCGGGCCGGGCTGACCGCTCGGGCCGGCCTGGCACCTCGGGCCGGACTGGCCGCTCGGGCGGCGGTGCCTGATCGGCGGCGGCCGGTCAGCCGGCGATCCGTTCCACGCGGATCGGGTCGCCGTCCCTGACGCCCGCCAGGATCCGCGGGTCTCCGTCGAGCGTGCCGAGCAGGTTGCAGGGGCTCGCGAGCCGGCACTCGTCGCCCCGGGAGATCGGCGTGGGGCCGTAGGGGAGGGCGAGCGCGTCGCCGTCCGTCCAGAACGCCACCGTGCCGGGCTCCACGACCTGGCGCGCGCCGTCCTCGACGGGGACGGAGACCGGAGTGTCGAAGTAGACCTCCTCGCCCCAGGTGCGGGCGGTGGAGGAGATCGGGAGGGCTCCCGCGAGCGCCGTGCTCGTGGGGGTCTCCTCAAGGGTGGCCGTGGTGTGTCCGGCCGGCCAGATGATGCGTATCCGAAGGGTCATGCCCCGGATTCAACAATATGTTGAAGGCCCTGGGAAGAGGTGGCCTTCGGTAGGGGTACCCCCCGACTGACAGTACGGATTTCGTATGAGCCATAATGCTTGTGAATGTGAACGCGTTCACAAGCGTGTCCTGTTTCCTCCCGTAATTTGTGGGATTAACAGGGCAAACTGCCGATGTGACCACGGCGATGTAAGGAGAAAACGCAGTGGACCTCGCTCTGGCGCCAGAGACTCTGGCGCGCTGGCAGTTCGGCATCACGACCGTCTACCACTTCCTGTTCGTCCCCCTGACGATCTCCCTCGCCGCGCTCACCGCGGGTCTCCAGACCGCCTGGGTGCGGACGGAGAAGGAGAAGTACCTCAGGGCGACGAAGTTCTGGGGCAAGCTCTTCCTGATCAACATCGCCATGGGCGTGGTCACCGGGATCGTCCAGGAGTTCCAGTTCGGTATGAACTGGTCCGACTACTCCCGGTTCGTCGGCGACATCTTCGGTGCTCCGCTCGCCTTCGAGGCGCTCATCGCCTTCTTCTTCGAGTCGACCTTCATCGGTCTGTGGATCTTCGGCTGGGACAAGCTGCCGAAGAAGATCCACCTCGCCTGCATCTGGATGGTGTCGATCGGCACCATCCTCTCCGCGTACTTCATCCTGGCGGCCAACTCCTGGATGCAGCACCCCGTGGGCTACCGGATCAACGAGGAGCGCGGCCGGGCCGAGCTCACCGACTTCTGGCTCGTGCTCACCCAGAACACCGCGCTGACCCAGTTCTTCCACACGATCACGGCGGCGTTCCTGGTCGGCGGAGCGTTCATGGTGGGCATCTCCGCGTTCCACCTGGCGCGCAAGAAGCACATCCCGATCATGCGGACCTCGCTGCGGCTCGGCCTGGTCACCCTGATCATCGCCGGCCTCGGCACCGCCATCAGCGGCGACCTGCTCGGCAAGGTCATGTTCAAGCAGCAGCCGATGAAGATGGCCGCCGCCGAGGCGCTCTGGGACGGCCAGGCGCCCGCACCCTTCTCCGTCTTCGCCTACGGCGACGTCGAGAAGGGCCACAACACGGTCGCCATAGAGATCCCGGGCCTGCTGTCCTTCCTCGCGAACGACGACTTCAGCTCCTACGTCCCGGGCATCAACGACGTGAACAAGGCCGAGCAGGAGAAGTTCGGGCCCGGCGACTACCGGCCCAACATCCCCGTCGCCTACTGGGGCTTCCGCTGGATGATCGGCTTCGGCATGGCCTCGCTGGGCATCGGCATGCTGGGTCTCTGGCTGACCCGGAAGAAGTTCATGCTGGCGCCGGGGCTCAGGACCGGTGAGGACGAGGTGCCGAATCTGGTCCTGTTCAAGCGCAAGGCGCTCAGCCCGCGCTGGGGCAGGTGGTACTGGATCGTCGCCCTCTGGACGATGGCGTTCCCGCTGATCGCCAACTCCTGGGGCTGGATCTTCACCGAGATGGGCCGTCAGCCCTGGGTCGTCTACGGCGTGCTGCGCACCCGTGACGCGGTCTCCCCCGGCACCACCACGGGCGAAGTGCTCACCTCGATGATCGTCTTCACCGCGCTCTACGCCGTCCTCGCCGTGATCGAGGTCAAGCTCCTCGTCAAGTACGTCAAGGCGGGCCCGCCGGAGCTCACCGAGGACGACCTCAACCCGCCCACCAAGATCGGCGGGGACTCTCGTGACCCCGACCGCCCCATGGCCTTCTCGTACTGAGGCTCAGGAGAACGAGGCATGGAACTCCACGACGTCTGGTTCGTACTCATCGCCGTCCTCTGGATCGGCTACTTCTTCCTCGAAGGGTTCGACTTCGGGGTCGGCGTCCTGACCAAGCTGCTCGCCCGCGACCGGGTCGAGAAGCGGGTCCTCATCAACACCATCGGACCCGTCTGGGACGGCAACGAGGTGTGGCTGCTCACCGCCGGCGGAGCGACCTTCGCCGCGTTCCCCGAGTGGTACGCGACGCTGTTCTCCGGCTTCTACCTGCCGCTGCTGATCATCCTGGTCTGTCTGATCATCCGGGGCGTCGCCTTCGAGTACCGGGTGAAGCGGCCCGAGGAGAACTGGCAGCGCAACTGGGAGCAGGCCATCTTCTGGACCTCGCTGATCCCCGCGTTCCTCTGGGGCGTGGCCTTCGGCAACATCGTCCGGGGCGTGAAGATCGACGCGGACATGGAGTTCGTCGGCAGCTTCTGGGACCTGCTCAACCCGTACGCGCTGCTCGGCGGCCTGGTCACGCTCACCCTCTTCACCTTCCACGGCGCGGTCTTCGCCTCGCTCAAGACGGTCGGGGACATCCGGACCCGGGCGCGGGCGCTCGCGCTCAAGCTCGGTCTGGTCACGGCGGTGCTCGCCCTGGGCTTCCTGATCTGGACGCAGGTCGACACGGGTGACAGCTGGAGCCTCGCGGCGATGCTGGTCGCCGTGGTGGCGCTGGTCGGTGCCATCGTGGCCATCAGCGCCGGGCGCGAGGGGTGGTCGTTCGCGCTGTCGGGCGTCACCATCGCGGCGGCCGTCGCGATGCTCTTCCTCGCGCTCTTCCCGGACGTCATGCCCTCTTCGCTCAACCCGGAGTGGAGCCTCACCGTGACGAACGCGTCGTCGAGCCCGTACACGCTCAAGATCATGACCTGGTGCGCGGCGATCGCGACCCCGCTGGTGCTGCTCTACCAGAGCTGGACCTACTGGGTGTTCCGCAAGCGCATCGGTACGCAGCACATCGCCGACGCCCACTGACCGGCAGCGGCAGCCGACTCTCCTCCGAGGGGCATGTTTCACGTGAAACCGATCGATCCGCGTCTGCTCCGGTACGCGAGGGCCACCCGTCTCTTCCTGACCGCGGTGGTCGCCCTCGGCCTCGTCGGTGCGGCGCTGGTCATCGCTCAGGCGATGCTCATCGCCGAGATCGTGGTGGGTGCCTTCCAGAAGGCCCAGTCGGCCGCCGACCTGACCACGCCCCTGCTGCTGCTCGCCGGAGTCGCGGTGGCGCGGGGGCTGGTCTCGTGGCTGACCGAGCTCGCCGCCCACCGGGCGAGCGCGGCGGTCAAGTCCGAGCTGCGCGGCCGGCTCCTCGGCCGCGCGGCCGCCCTCGGACCGGGATGGCTGAGCGGCCAGAAGGCCGGTTCGCTGATCGCCCTCGCCACGCGGGGCGTGGACGCCCTCGACGACTACTTCGCCCGCTACCTGCCGCAGCTGGGCCTCGCGGTGGTGGTGCCGGTGGCGGTCCTGGCCCGGATCGTCACCGAGGACTGGGTCTCGGCGGCGATCATCGTCGTCACGCTGCCGCTCATCCCGGTCTTCATGATCCTCATCGGCTGGTACACCCAGGCCCGGATGGACCGCCAGTGGAAGCTGCTCTCGCGGCTCTCCGGTCACTTCCTGGACGTGGTGGCCGGCCTTCCCACGCTCAAGATCTTCGGCCGGGCCAAGGCCCAGGCCGAGTCGATCCGTGCGATCACCTCGGAGTACCGCCAGGCGACGATGCGCACGCTGCGGATCGCCTTCATCTCCTCCTTCGCCCTGGAGCTCCTCGCGACCCTGTCGGTCGCGCTCGTCGCCGTGACCATCGGCATGCGGCTCGTCCACGGCGAACTCGACCTGTACACCGGTCTCGTCATCCTGATCCTGGCGCCCGAGGCCTACCTTCCGCTGCGGCAGGTGGGGGCGCAGTACCACGCGGCGGCGGAGGGCCTCGCGGCGGCGGAGGAGATCTTCGAGGTCCTCCAGGAGCCGGTGCGGGACGGTGGCACCGCGGCCGTCCCGGAGTCCGTACGGCTGGAGCTCGACGGCGTGACCGTACGGCACGCGGGGCGCACCGAGCCCTCGCTCGACGCGGCGGCGCTGACGGTCGAGCCGGGCGAGACGGTGGCCCTGGTCGGGCCGAGCGGGGTCGGGAAGTCGACGCTGCTCGACGTCGTCCTCGGCTTCGCGGTCCCTGACGCCGGCGGTTCCGTACGGGTCGGGGGTGCCGACCTGGCGACGCTCGACCTGGAGGAGTGGCGGTCCCGGATCGCCTGGGTGCCGCAGCGCCCGTACCTCTTCGCGGGGACGGTCGCCGAGAACGTACGGCTCGCGCGCCCGGACGCCACCGACGGGGCGGTACGCAACGCGCTGCGGGACGCCGGGGCGGACGGGTTCGTCGCGGAGCTGCCGCAGGGGCTCGACACCGTCCTCGGCGAGGACGGCACGGGGCTCTCGGCGGGGCAGCGGCAACGGCTCGCGCTCGCCCGGGCGTTCCTGGCCGACCGGCCGCTGCTGCTGCTCGACGAGCCGACGGCGGCGCTCGACGGCGAGACGGAGGCCGGGATCGTCGAGGCGGTCCGCCGCCTCGCGGCGGGGCGGACGGTGCTCCTCGTCGTGCACCGGCCGGCGCTGCTCGCGGTCGCGGACCGGGTGGTGGCGCTGGGCGGCGCCGCGGCGGGCGGGGACGCGGCGGAGGCCGGCACGGCGCTCGGCGGGCCGGGCCCCGCCCTCGCGCCGCAGGCCCCGCCCGTGCCCGTCGCCGCGGGCGACGAGCGGACGCCCACGGCCTCGGCGACGCCGCTCGGACGGGTCCGGAGCATGGCCGGGGAGCTCAAGGGGCGGATGGCGCTCGCGCTGCTGCTCGGAAGCCTCGCCCTCGGGTCCGCCGTCGGGCTGATGGCCGTGTCCGGCTGGCTCATCTCCCGTGCCTCCGAACAGCCTCCCGTCCTCTATCTGATGATGGCCGTCACCGCCACGCGCGCCTTCGGCATCGGCCGGGCCGTCTTCCGGTACGCCGAGCGGCTCGTCTCCCACGACGCCGTCCTGCGGATGCTCGCCGACCTGCGGGTCTCCGTCTACCGGCGCCTGGAGCGGATCGCTCCGGCCGGACTGCGCCGCGCCCGGCGCGGCGACCTCCTCGCGCGGCTCGTCCAGGACGTCGACGCGCTCCAGGACTACTGGCTGCGCTGGCTGCTCCCGGTGGGAGCGGCGCTCCTCGTGGGCGTCGCCTCGGCCGGGTTCACCGCCTGGCTGCTGCCCGAGGCCGGTGCCGTCCTCGCCGTGGGCCTGCTGGTCGCGGGGATCGCCGTCCCGGCGGCCGGCGGCGCCCTCGCCCGCCGGGCCGAGCGCCGGCTCGCCCCCGCGCGCGGCACCCTGGCGACCGCCGTGGCCGATCTGCTGCGCGGCTGCGCCGAACTGACCGTGGCCGGGGCGCTCCGGGGCAGGATCGAACGGGCACGGGAGGCCGACCGGACGCTCACCTCCATCGCCTCCCGGCAGGCCGCCGCCGCCGCGCTCGGGGCCGGACTCTCGGCCGTGGTCTGCGGTCTGACGGTCGTGGCCGCCGCGTTCGTCGGCGTCCAGGGCGTGCGGGACGGACGGCTCGACGGGGTGGCCCTCGCGGTGGTCGTCCTCACGCCGCTCGCCGCCTTCGAGGCCGTCACCGGACTTCCGCTCGCCGTCCAGTACCGGCAGCGCGTCAGGCGCAGCGCCGAGCGGGTCTTCGAGGTGCTGGACGCCCCCGTCCCCGTACAGGAGCCGGAGACGCCCGCCGCTCCCCCGGCGAGCCCGTTCCCGCTGGAGCTGGCCGGACTGTCGGCCCGGCACGCCGGTCAGGAGCGGCTCGCGCTCGACGGCTTCGCCCTCACGCTGGAGGCCGGGCGGCGCGTCGCGGTCGTCGGCGCCTCCGGCTCGGGCAAGACCACGCTCGCCCAGGTGCTGCTCCGGTTCCTGGACGTGGAGCACGGCACGTACGTGCTCGGCGGCGTGCCCGCGTGGGAGCTCGACGGCGACGCGGTCCGGCGGTTCGTCGGGCTCTGCGCCCAGGACGCCCACCTCTTCGACAGCTCCGTCCGCGAGAACCTGCGGCTCGCCAAGGTCGGGGCGGACGACGAGGAGCTGCGCGAGGCGCTGCGCCGGGCCCGGCTGCTCGACTGGGTCGACGGCCTGCCCGCCGGACTCGACACGCTGGTCGGCGAGCACGGCTCCCGGCTCTCCGGCGGCCAGCGGCAGCGTCTCGCGCTCGCCCGGGCGCTGCTCGCCGACTTCCCGGTCCTCGTCCTGGACGAGCCCGCCGAGCACCTGGACCTCGCCACCGCCGACGCGCTCACCGACGATCTGCTCCGGGCCACCGAGGGCCGCACCACCGTCCTCATCACCCACCGGCTGCACGGACTCGACGCCGTCGACGAGGTGGTGGTCCTCGACGAGGGCCGGACCGTGCAGCGCGGCCCGTACGCCGAGCTCGCGGCGGCGGACGGCCCGCTGCGCAGGATGCTGGAGCAGGAGCGGGAGACCGATCTGCTCGCCACGGCGCGGTGACCGGGAGAGAGCGGCCGACTTTTCTCGCCAAATAGGACTTACTAGGCTCAAGCCCATGACCGCCGCCGCGTCCGACGCCTCGGACCCCCTGGAAGCCGCCACCCAGGCCACCCGCAGCCTCCAGGGGCTGTCCACGGAGCTCACCGCCCGAGTGCCGCAACTCCTGGAGGCGATGCGCTCGGTCGGCACCGGGCTCGAACTCCACTCCACCCTCGACCGGATCTGTGAGACCGCCGCCGAGCTCGCCGACGCCCGTTACGCCGCGATCGGCGTCGTCGACGACGAGGGCGAGGGACTCTCCGACTTCGTCACCTTCGGCGTCGACGAGGAGACGGCCCGCCGGATCGGCCGTCGCCCCGACGGCCACGCGGGACTGCTCGGTGCGCTGATCCGCGACCCGGAGACCATCCACCTCGCCGATCTGTCCACCGACCCGCGCGCGGCGGGCTTCCCGCCCGGACACCCGCCGATGCGGACCTTCCTCGGCGTCCCCATCCGGGTCCAGGGAGAGATCTTCGGCAACCTCTACCTCGCCGAGAAGCACGGCGGAGGCGACTTCAACGACTACGACGTGCACATGGTCCGGGTCCTCGCCACCGAGGCCGGCATCGCCATCGGCAACGCCCGGCTGTACGAGGCGGCCCGGCAGCGCGAGCGGTGGATCGACGGCTCGGTCGCCGTCACCACCGCCCTGCTCTCCGGCGGCGACGCGGACGACGCCCTCACGGTCGTCGCCGAGCAGGCCCGCCGGCTTGCCGACGCGGACGCCGGGATCGTGCTGCTTCCCGCCGAGGAGGGCGGTCTGGAGATCGTCGCCGTCTCCTCGCCCCGGCCCACGAAGGCGCTGGGTGTGGTGATCCCGCCGGAGAGCGCCGTCGTGAAGGAGCTCCTGGACGGCGACGCGGTCTTCGTCGCCGACGCCTCGACGGACCCGCGCATGGTCACCCGGCTGACGGCCTCGTACGGGCCGAGCATGATCCTTCCGCTGCAGAGCGGCGGCCGGGTGCTCGGTGCTCTCGCCACCCCCCGGCTGCGGGGCGCCCGTCAGTTCACGGAGGCGGAGCGGACGCTCGCCACCCAGTTCGCCTCCCAGGCGGCCCTCGCGCTGATGATGGCCGACGCGCAGCGCGACCGGGAGCGCCTCGCGGTCTACGAGGACCGCGACCGGATCGCCCGCGACCTGCACGACCTGGTGATCCAGCGGCTCTTCGCCACCGGCATGATGCTGGAGAGCGCCCAGCGGAAGTCGATCGTGCCGGCCGTGCGCGACGGCGTGGGCAAGGCCGTGGACGAGCTGGACGTGACCATCCAGGAGATCCGTACGGCGATCTTCGCGCTCCAGCAGGGGCCCGCCGAGGCCCCGTCGGGGCTGCGCACCCGCGTCCTGCGGGAGATCAACATGGCGGCCGTGCCGCTCGGCTTCAAGCCGGCGCACCGCTTCCTCGGCGCGATCGACTCGACGGTCGGCGAACTCACCGGCAAGAACCTGATCGCCGCGCTCCGCGAGGCGCTCTCCAACGCGTTCCGGCACGCGGAGGCGAGCCGCATCGAGGTGGTCGTCGACGCCGGCGTCACCCTGCCCGACGGCTCCGCCGGGGTGCGCCTCTCCGTCGCCGACGACGGCGTCGGCATCCCGCCGGGCGGGCGGCGCAGCGGTCTGCGCAACCTGGCGCGGCGGGCCGAGTCGCTGGGCGGCGCGAGCTGGTGCGGCCCGGGTCTGGCCGAGGGCGGCGGCGGGACGACGGTGGTGTGGGAGGCGCCGCTCTGACGGCCGGCGCGTTCTGACGGCCGGCCCCGCTCTTACGGCCGGCCCGTTCTGACGGCCGGCCCGCCGCTGCCGGGCGGCCGGGGCCGCTCCGAGGGTGGACCGTCTGCGCCCGGGCGGCCGGGGCCGTTTCGACGGCGGACCGGCTACGCGCGGGCGGCGAGGGCCTCGGCGACGAGCCGCTCGATGACGACGGCCACCCCGTCCTCGTTGTTGCCGACGGTGCGGCCCGAGGCGGCGGCGATGACGTCGGGGTGGGCGTTGCCCATCGCGTACGAGCGGCCGGCCCAGGTGAGCATCTCGATGTCGTTCGGCATGTCGCCGAAGGCGACGACCTCCTCGGCCGTGATGCCGCGCTCGGCACAGCACAGGGCCAGCGTGGAGGCCTTGGAGACGCCCAGGGCGCTGATCTCGATGAGGGCGGTCGGGCTGGACCGGGTGAAGGCGGCCCGGTCGCCCGCCGCCTCCCGCGCGATCGCGAGGAAGGCGTCGGGGTCCAGCTCGGGGTGCTGGGCGAGCAGCTTGAGCACCGGGGCGGCCGAGCCGGGTGTCTCCTCGAACAGGAGCTTCTCGGCGGTGGCGACGGTGGCGCCGGGGTCGAGGAAGAACGGCGGGTACAGCGGCTCGTAGTGGATGCCCGTGGTGAGCTCCACGGCGAAGGACGTCCCCGGCGCGGCGGCGCGCAGGGCGCGGACGACGTCGAGCGCGACCGGCCGCTCCAGCGGTCGGACCTCCAGGAAGGTGCCTCCCGCGTGGAGGTCGACGACGGCGGCGCCGTTGGCGCAGATGGCCAGGCCGTGCCCGTGGACGTGGTCGCTCACGACGTCCATCCAACGGGCCGGGCGGCCGGTCACGAAGAAGACCTCGATCCCGGCCTGCTCGGCCGCGGCGAGTGCGGCGACCGTGCGCTCGGAGACGGACTTGTCGTCGCGCAGCAGGGTGCCGTCGAGATCGGTGGCGATCAGCCGGGCCGTCGGGGCGGAAGGGCGCGGGGAACGGGGAGAGGTCACCGCACCATTCTTCCGCACCGGACGCACGGGCGTGCGAGGAGCCGCACATATGAGTGCGGGTTTCCCGGCGGGGGCTCGGCCGCGCGAGCGCTCAGTGCGCGACCTCCACCACGGCCCGGTGCGTGCGCGGGTCGTCGACACGGGTGAGCAGGCAGTGCGCGAGATCGGCGCGGGAGAGGGACTTCGGCCGCTCCAGCCTGCCGTTCTCGGCGGTCCGGTAGGTGCGGGTCAGAGGGCCGTCGGTCAGCATCGGGGGCCGCACCACCGTCCACACGGTGCCGTCCGCCGCGGGCGACCGTACGAAGCCCTCCATCCGGGCCATGTCGGCGTAGCCGTGCCGGTAGAGCCGCCGGATCACGTACCGGGTGACGAGCCGCTGCGGCAGCGGCACGTCCGGGGCGGTGTCCAGGCCGGCGGAGGAGAGGCAGAGCAGCCGGGAGACGCCGGAGTCGCGCATCGCCTCGACGATGTTCCGGGTGCCCCGGGAGTAGACGGTCGTGGGGTGCCTGCGGTCGGTGCTGCCGAGGCAGGAGAGCACGGCGTCGTGACCGGCGACGGCGTGCCGCCAGGCCTCGGGGGCGAGGGCGTCGCCGGGCAGGACGGTCAGCCGCGCCCCCGGGTCGGTGACCGGGACGCGGGCGGGGTCGCGGGCGACTGCGGTGACCCGGTGGCCGGCCGCGAGGGCCTGGGCCAGGAGCTGCGCGCCCGTACCGCCGGTGACGCCGAAGAGCATCAGCCTCATGACGCCGTCGCCTCCGCGTCCGCCCGTCGTGCCAGCGTGTCGACCAGGGCGACGGTGACGGCCCGCTGGCCGTCGAGGGTGAGGTGGATCCCGTCGTCGAGGTGCAGACCGACGGTGGCCGGACGGGTGTCGACCGTGACCTCCGGCCGGTCGAGGAGGAATCCGGCGACGGTGTCGACGTCCTCGCCGGTCCAGCCGATCCCGGCGCGGCGGAAGTGCGGGTAGGCGTCGGCGCGCTCCTGGTCCACGGAGCTCGGGGTGAGCCAGATCCAGCGGTCCCGGCCGGGGAGCCCGCGTCCGGCGAGGTCCCGCAGGGCGAGGAGGTTGCGTGCCGTCTCCGCCTCGCTGACCAGCCGGGTCCCCGCCGCCTCCGTGCTCCGGCCCAGCCGCTGCACGTCGTTCGCGCCGAGCATGCACAGGATCCAGTCGGGGCGCAGGAAGGCGAGCTGGGGCAGCTGGGCGAGGGCCTGTGTGGTGGTGGAGCCGGAGACGGCGAGGTTGACGAGTTCGACGCCGTCCGGGAGGAGGTGGCGCAGGATCGAGAACCAGGAGAGGCGGTCGGCGGTGGTGCTCTCGCCGAGGGCGACGATCCGCTGTCCCGGACGGAAGGGCAGCCGGTCGGCCCGCTCGGCGAAGACGGGGTCCCGGAGCAGTTCGGCCGCGGTCTCCCGGGTTTGGTCGTCGAGGTCGCGCAGGAGCTTCCGGTACGTCTCGGGGGCGAGGCCGAAGAGCTCGGCGAGGCGGTCGTCGGGCAGCTCGCCCAGGTAGCGGAGGGTCTTCTCGGGCTGCTGGAAGCGCACGAGCTTGTCGGTCGGGCTCTCGGCGGAGGCCGGCTTCGCGGCGGTCGTCTCGGGCATGTCAGTGCTCCTTGCGGGTGCGGCGACGGGGCAGGAGGAAGCCGGCGGCGATCAGCCAGCCGAGGCAGGTGAAGCGGGCCAGCGGCAGCAGCAGGGCGGCGCCGTCGAAGAGCAGGGTGAGGGTGGCGAGTTCGGCGACCGTCGCGAGGACGAGCCCGGTGACGGCGAGCGCGCGGGGCAGCAGTCCGGCGAGGAGCCCGGGTACGGCGATCCCGGCCACCAGCAGGCCGAGCGTCACCACGTGGCCCGGGCCGCCGGTGGCGAAGGCCAGGTACTGGAGGGCCCGGACGAGCGGCGGCAGGTCGAGGACCTCCGTACGGGACAGGGTCCAGCTCACCAGGCCGCAGCAGGCCAGGAATCCGGCGGCGAGGAGGCCTCCGGCCAGGGCGATCGTCGCGCCGGGGGCGCGGACGCCGAGCCGGTGCAGCCGGGCCGAGACGGTGGCGGCGTAGACGGCCAGCGGGATCGAGGCCGCGAACTGGAGGGCGCCGGAGACCTGGACGGCGCCGGGGTGGGCACGGAAGTACGCCACGATCTCGCCGGTCTCGCCGAACGGCGAGGGGAAGGGGCTGCCGTCGGCCAGCACGGTACTGAGTACGAGGCCGGCCAGGAACAGCCCGGTGAACACCACGGCGAGCACGCCGGGTGGCGGTCCTCCCTGGGCCTCCCGGGGGGCTCGCGGGGTCTCGGTCGGCCGGGGGTCGGTCCAGCTCTCTGCAGACACGGGTCCTGTCCGTTCTCTGGGGAGAATAGTTCACACGTGAGAATTGTTCTTGTGGCGTACGATAACCCCGTGAGCAGCGACCGGCAACCAGTGGAAGATCCCGGAGCGGCGGCGGCCCCGCCGTCCCCGCGCGGCGGAGCGTTCCTGCTCGCGCAGCTCGGGGCGCACGCGGCGGGGCGCTTCGGCGAGCGCGTCGGCGAGATCGGCCTCGCCCCGCCGGACGTCGGCCTGCTGCGGATGATCGCCACGCAGCCGGGACGGAGTCAGCGTGCCCTCGCCGCGGACCTCGGCGTCGTCCCGAGCCGGGTCGTCGCGCTCATCGACAACCTGGAGAAGAAGGGCTTCGTGGAACGGCGGCGCAGCGCCGACGACCGTCGCCATCACGAGCTGTACGTCTCCGAGGACGGGCGGCGCGCGCTCGGCCGCGTCCGGGAGGTCGCCGCGCTGCACGAGGACGACCTGTTCGCGGCGCTCGACGAGGAGGACCGGGCCCTGCTGACGGCGCTGCTCGGGCGGGTCGCCGAACAGCAGGGCCTCACCCCGGGCGTCCACCCGGGCTACCGCCGGATGCCCAAGCACGGCTGAGCGGCGGCGCGCGCACGGGCAAGGCGACCGGGGCGAGCGCGGGCGCGGCCGCCGGGCGGGTCGGGGGCCGGGCGCCGGGCGCGGGTGTGGGCGACGGGTGTGGGCGCCGGGCCCCGGGCCCCGAGTGCGGGTGTCGCTCCAGCGGGTGCGGTCACCGCGCGGGCGTGGGCCGCGGGAGCCGCGTGGCGGGTGTGACCGGCGTGTCAGGACATGGCCGTAAACACCCGTTCGTTTTCGGCGTGGCGGGGAAGACCCCTGGGGAGCTGACGGCGTCTCCAGGGAGGGCGGGGCATGGTCGCGGGCCGGCGAAGTGAGGAGTGCGACTCCTGCGGTGCGCCGTACGGGACGTGGGTACCGAGCCTCCGCATGTCCCTGTGCGCGGAGTGCGAGCGGGCCGGCGCGGCCCACCCGGTACGGGAGCCGGTGCTGGTGGGCGACGTCCTCGCGGGCCTGGCCGCCGTCGTACCCCTGCCGCGGGCCTGCCCCGGGGGCCCCGTACCGGACACGGAGCGCGCCGTGAGCGCCGTACCGCAGCAGCGGACGCCGTCCACCGCGGCCCGCGGGACCCCCGCGGTCTGCGACCGGTGCGGAGCCGACGCCGACTGGCATCGCACGGCCTGACCGGACCCGGCCCCGCGGGGCACGGGACCGGGTCGGGGGAGGGGCTCAGCCCAGCTGGGCCGCCGCCTCCGTGGCGATCTTCTCGAAGACGGTCTGGTCCGCGGCGAAGTCCGAGTCCGCGATCGGCCAGTGGATCACGAGCTCGGTGAAGCCGAGCTCACGGTGGCGCCCGGCGAAGTCGACGAACGCGTCCACGGACTCCAGCGGCCGGGCCCGGTCCGGCGTGAAGCCGGTCAGCAGGATCTTGTCGAGCCCGGCGACGTCCCGGCCGGACTCGGCGCAGGCCTTGCCGAGCTTCTCGACCTGGCCGCGCAGGGCCGCCACCGACTGCTCCGGCGTGCCCTCCTCGTACAGCTTCGGGTCACCGGTCGTCACCCATGCCTGCCCGTACCGCGCGGCCAGCCTCAGCCCGCGCGGCCCGGTCGCCGCCACCGCGAAGGGCAGCCGCGGGCGCTGGACGCAGCCGGGGACGTTCCGCGCCTCGTCGGCGGAGTAGAACGTGCCCCGCTCGGTGACCGCGTCCTCGGTGAGGAGGCGGTCGAGCAGCGCCACGAACTCGCCGAACCGGTCGGCGCGCTCCTTCGGCGTCCACGCCTCCTGCCCGAGCGCGGTGGCGTCGAAGCCGTTGCCGCCCGCGCCGATGCCGAGGGTGATCCGCCCGCCGGAGACGTCGTCCAGCGTGATCAGCTCCTTGGCGAGCGTGACCGGGTGCCGGAAGTTCGGCGAGGTCACGAGGGTACCCAATCGCATACTCTGTGTGACCTCCGCTGCGGCTGTGAGCGTGGGGATGGCACCGAACCACGGCCCGTCCCGGAACGACCGCCACGACAGGTGGTCGTACGTGTACGCGGCGTGGAAGCCGAGGCCTTCGGCCCGCCGCCAGATCTTCTGCCCTTCGGCCCATCGGTGGATGGGGAGGATCACCGTGCTCAGACGCATGACCTCGACGATACGCGGGCCTCCCGCCGTCACGGATATGCCGGCGGAGCAGATTCGGGAAGCCACGCTGACGTCGCGATGAGGGCCGCTACCGTGGCGTCATGAGCACGCTGGACAGGGCCGAGCTTGAGGCCATGATCGACGAGGCGACGGTGGACGCCTACGGCGAGGACGAGCAGCGGACCAGTCTGTTCACCATGCTTGAGGAATGCCTCGCTCTGCCCTTCACCGCCACGGTTCTCGGCGTCGAGGTGACGGTGTGCGGCATCGACCGCACGCCCGACGGCAGGATCGTCGCCTTGTGCTCTCGCGGTCGCGTCCGGCAGTCGATCGGGATCCTGGATCTGCCGTTGCCCAGCCCGGCGCCCGAGGGGGCGGAGTGGATCGAGGCGTACCGCCACTGGGCCGGTTGAGGCCGGACCCCTCCCACTTCACGCGGAACTGGCTCGTACGAAAGGGCTGAACGTGGCTGAGGCCGCACAGGGCGCGCATCAGGGTGCCCATGAACTTTCATTGGTTGATCTCATCGAGCGCAGCGCCGAATTGAAGGGGCGGCTGGTCACCTTCGCGCAGAGCGCCCGCTTCGACCGCTGGTTGACGCACCTCCTGCTGGAGGCCGCTGGGCCTGAAGGGCTGTTGGACGAGGGTGAGGCGATCCGGATCACCGATCACTTCATCCTTCGATACCGCCTGCCGGACGGGTCGACCGTTGTGGACCGGTTTGTCGCAGGCCGGAAGGATTTGACCACGGCCGACCGGGAGATGCTCCTCGGCTGGCGTGACCCGGTCGAGGGCGTCTTCGAGATCCGGCGCAAGGACGGGGATGCCGTCGTCCTGCTCAACCTTGTCGACGACCTGGAGTACCGCACGTACTCGAACGTAGGACGGGCGGCGTTCCGCGGAGTGTCCAAGGGAGGATTCCTCCACACCTGCCTGGTACCCGTCCACTCGGCCGACGGTGCGTGGTTGGTGTCCGGGGCAATGACGAGCTATCCCAGATCCAGCGCCACCGAGATCGCCCAAGCAGCTCTGCAACTGGCCACGCACGACCCCGAGCTGGTCTTCCGCAACCCTGAGAAGATCGAGCAGGGGTGGCAGCGGATGAGGGAGGATCGTGCCGCGTTCGTCGAGTTCTGCGGTGGCGACGAACTGGTCCTTCCGCCTGCCGAAGCCGAGGACCTCCTCAACGCCTACTACCGCCACCACCAACAGGCCGTCGTCGCCGCACAGCCCAGCCGTGCCCGACGGAGGCGGCTCCCCGGCCTGGACCTGCCCCTCTTCGAGCTGCCGTCAGAACTGGCGGACTCGGACACCATCGGCGTCATCTACGACCAGGTCGAAGGGCTCAACTTCTACGCCGACTACGGGATGCTGCGGGACCTCTTCGCCGATCCGACCCTCGCGGGCCGCAAGCGGCACCAGGACCTGCTGCGCACGTACCTGCGCGAGGAGTCGATCACTCCACTGCCGATCCGTCGTCTGGCCGCCGCTCAGCCGGAGACCGTAGACGCGGTGTTCCGGAAGCTCCTGCGGAAGCCGGGATTCACTTGGAGCGAGCACGGCGATGCGCTGCTGCGCCGGCGCAAGCCCTGGTACCACGAGAGCGACCCGCGCCCCGGGGTGTCCGTCATCGGCAACCGTCTGAGTGAGCTGCTGGGCGCGGGACGGCGCTGAGCTCGTACGCGGAGAAGCCCGGCGAGCAGCGCGCATACCGCAGTATGCTGACTCCATGGCTGATACGACCCGCATCACGGTCACACTGCCCACCGAGCAGGTGGCGGAGCTGAAGAGGCTCACGGACAACGTCTCCGGCTATGTTGCGGAGGCGGTTGCCCGCCAGATCAGACACCAGCTGCTCGGTGAGGAACTGCGCCGCTATGAGGAGGAACACGGCGCGTTCACTGACGAGGAGCTGGCTGCGGCCCAGACCAGAATCTTGGGCAAGGCCGAGTACGAGGAGTCGGCGAGCGCCGCGTGAACCATCGCATTGAGACCGTCGTACTGGACTCCCAAGGGTTGTCCGCCTGGATCTCGCAGGACCGGGCCGTGCTCGCGATGATCCGGTCCTTCCATTCGATGGCTGCCGATCTCGTCGTCTGCGCCAACACCATCGTGGAGGTCATGCACGCCCGGGTGAACACCCCCCGACTGAACTGGATCCTTTCCCAGGTCAAGGTGGAAGCGGTGACCGAGCAGGCGGCCAGAGCCGCCACCGTTCTGCTGAAAGAGGCCGGCCTGCACGGCCACAAGTACGCGATCGATGCCACCGTCGCCGAGCTCGCGCTCCGCCAGCCAGGCCCGGTGGCCATGCTTACGTCGGACGTCGACGACATGGCCAAGCTGTGCGGTAACCGCGTCCGACTCATCGCGATCTGATCTGCTCCGGGCGGGACCAAGACGCCCCTGACGCACGTCTTCCCAGGTCAGACCGTGATAGGTGAACAATGCTTGACTGAGGTCACGAGGGTGCCGAGCCGGAGCCGCTCGGTGGCCGTCGCCGCCGCGGTGAGCGTGGGCAGCGCGCCGAACCACGGGCCGTCGCGGAAGCTCCGCCAGGAGAGGTGGTCGTAGGTGTACGCGGCGTGGAACCCGAGGTCTTCGGCCCGCCGCCAGATCTTCTGTCCCTCGCTCCATCGGTGGATGGGGAGGATCACGGTGCTCAGACGCATACCACCGACCCTACGGCAGCCGTCGCCGGCCGGTTCCCCGTCGGATTCAGCGCTGCAGCCAGCTCAGCAGGGTCGTCGCCGTGAACACCGCGCCCGACGCCAGACCGACCGCGCGCGGAGTCAGCCACCCGGCGCCCTCCCGGGGCCGGGCCTGCGGGACCGGAGTCAGCAGAGCGTCGGCGAAGGCCTGGGCGGTCGGCGGCCGGTCCGCCGGCTCGACGGACATCGCGGCCCGCAGCAGGAGGTCGACGTGGGGTGGGAGCTCCGTCCCGGCCGGGAGCGCCGGCAGCGTCGAGGCGGTCGGCTGGTCGGTCATCAGAGCGGTGGCGCGACCGCCCGCGCCGAACGGCTTCCTTCCGGTCAGCAGCTCGTAGGCCACGACGGCCAGCGCGTACACGTCGGCCCTCCCGTCGAACCCGCCGGTCTGAAAGGCCTGTTCCGGTGCCATGTACGCCGGCGTGCCCGTGGTCACCGTCAGTCCGGACGCGTCGGCCAGTTGCTTCGCGCTGCCCAGATCAGCCACCAGCACCGCGGCGGGCGCGGGGCCGGTGGAGAGCAGCAGGTTGGACGGCTTGACGTCGCGGTGGACCACACCCGCCTCGTGCAGGACCTGGACCGCGTAGCCCGCCTCCGCGGCCAGCCGCAGCGCCTCCTGCGGGTCGCAGTGCCCGACCCGGTCCGCCAGGGTGCCGCCGCGCACGTAGTCCATGACGAAGTAGGGCTGGTCCTCCTGCACCCCGACGTCGTGCACTCGGACCACCCGCGGGCTGGCGATGCGGCGGAGCAGCCTCGCCTCCGTCAGGAACCGCTCGCGCACATCGGCGTTGGCGGCCCAGTTCTCGGCCAGCACCTTCACCGCGACCTCGGTGTCGAGCTCCGGATCGTAGGCCTTCCAGACCGTCGCGAAGGAGCCGGCTCCGAGCCGGTCCAGGAGGAGGTAACGGCCGAGCTTGCGCATGTGGCAGCATTCTGCCGGAGTCGGCGGGGGCATGGAACGCCCACTCGACGGGTGGGATGCCAGGCGGTACGAAACGGGGGGTCCGGATGTTCGAGGAAGCCGAGCTGGAACGGCTCGTGACGGCTGCTCAGGCGGGGGACCCGGGGTCGATGGAGTACCTGCTGGCGAAACTGCGGCCGGTGGTGCTGCGCCGCTGCTCGCGCTTCCTCCCCCACCACGCGGACGCCGAGGAGGCCGCGCAGGACGCGCTCCTGTCCATCAGCAAGCACCTGGGCGAGTACGGCGGCCACGGCTCCTTCCTCGGCTGGGTGACGGTGATCGCCTCGAACGCCGCCCGGTCGACCTACCGCTCGATGCGCCGCCGCGCCGAGGAGAGCCACGCCGACCTCCCCGAGTCCGTCGACCCGCGCACCACCAGTGTCATCGCCGGGACCCGGCTCGACCTGATGGAGGCGCTGGCCGCGCTGGAGCAGCAGCACCCCGCCCTGGTGGAGTCCTTCGTGCTGCGCGACCTGGGCGACCTGACCTACGCCCAGGTGGCCGAGGAGCTGGCCGCCCCGCTGGGCACGGTCAAGGACCGGATCCACCAGGCCCGCCGCTTCATGCGCGAGCGCCTGGTCACCGGTCTGTGAACGGCGGAACCGTGACCGGCGGCGGCCGCGCCGTCGTCCGGTTCCGGTCCGCCGTCGCGGCCCTGGCCGCAGCCGCCGCGCTCGGTCTTGTGACCGGCCGGTACGTCCTGCCGCCGCCCTCCGGCGCCGAGGCGCACCCGGCAGCGCGGTCGGGTCCCGCGGTCGGCGGGGCGTCCCGGGGCGGGACCGCTCCCGCGAAGCCCGGCGGGTCCGTCCCGACGCCCTCGGCCTCCGGCTCCGCCTCGCCGCGCGGCGCGACCGGGCCCGTGACGGCGGCGAACCTCCTGCAGCCGGCGGCGTTCGCCCCGGACGCCGGTACCGGGCGGATCCACGTCACCGACCGGTACGGCGACGGGCATTACGCCAACTCGGCCTGCACCGGGGAGAAGACCCTCATGGAGACCCTGGGCGGGCCGGGCGCCCACTTCCGCGGACTGATGACCAGCACCCGCACCGACCCGAGCGACCCCACGCTGGCCCTGGACATCGCCGACCAGGTCGCCCGCCAGGTCGCCGCCGAGGCCCGGAGCCCTTCCCTGGCGCAGAACTTCGCCCAGCGCCTGCTGCTGGAGCAGGTGCCCTGCCAGGAGGAGACGCCAGGGCACTGGGTCTACGGGAGGACCCGGACGCTGCAGCTCGCCCCGGACGTCACCGCGAGCTGGATGGGCGCCTACCAGGGATCCCTCAACACCACCGGCACGGCACCCGAGGGCGAGGAGCCCTGCGGCGGCATCGCCGTGCTGCGCAGCGGCACCCACTACGGGCTGCTGGAGGTCAACGCCTGCCTGGGGACGGACGCGATGAACCGCGTCGTCAGGACCGCTCTGTCACAGCTGTGAAACAGCGGTTCGGGGCTCCAACTTTCCCTCCCCCCGCGGCATCTCCCCGGTTGTACGAGGACGCAGCAGGCGTCCCGACCAGCAGGGGGACCACATGACCGAGAACCAGGCCGTCCAGCAGAAGTCCGTTCGCCGCAACCGGGTCGCCGCCGCGGCCTGCTTCGCCGCCGCGCTGATCACGGCCAGCGTCGTCGGCACCCAGTCGGCCAGCGCCGACGCGGCCGCAAACCGCGCCGCCGCCGCCCGCCCGGCCGCGGTCGCGGCCGTCGCGCCCGGACTCGGCTCCGCCCGCCTCGTCCAGAGCGAGGACCTCCTCCAGAAGGGCCTGAAGCCGGTCGGCGCGACCGTTGAGCTGACCGGACGCCAGGCGCTGTCCGCGTGCTCCGGCGAGGAGACGATGCGTGACCTGACCAAGGGCGCGGCCACCGGGTACGCGTCCGTGACCTGGACCCTGGACACCGACGGCATGCTGACGGAGTCGGCCGCGAGCGCCCCCACCGGTATCTCGGCCGCCCTGTGGGAGAAGCAGCTCGTCGCGCTCGTCCAGGACTGCCAGGACGAGCCCGCCGGCCACTGGTACTACGGCACGGCCCACACCCTGACCACCACCGGCGGCACCGCCCACTGGTACCCGGCCCACAACGGCGACGGCACCGTCAGCGGCGGGGTCGCGGTCCTGCGCAGCGGCAACAGGGTGGCCATCGCCGAGCTCTCCGGCCGGCCCACCGCCGCCCCGAGCCAGGTCGAAGGCATCGCCGCCGCGGCGCTGAAGCGCCTCTCCTCCTGAACGGCCGCCCGGGGGACGGGCCGTGCCTCCGGGCGCACGGCGGTCAGCGGACGCGGGCGCTCATCCAGGGGGTGAGGGTGGAGCCCGTGACCAGCTCCTTGTACGTCTCGTCGCCGGGCAGCGGGACGATCAGCCACCAGCCCGGCGGGAAGAACCGTCCCTTCACATGGGCGAGGCCGCCGTGGACGGAGCGGAGGAAGGCGGGGACGGCGTCGCGCGGCACATCCGCGAACGCGATGCCGTCCACGGTGATCAGGGCGTCGTCCTCGGGGAAGACCTGGATCGTGACCGAGGGGGACCCGCCCAGTTCGACGTAGGCCTCGTGCGGCAGGGATCCGTCCGGGTCGAGCACGGCGAACGCGCCGGCGGAGGTGCGCCGGGAGGTCCGGTCCGCGCCGATGTCGTCGGTCACCGTCATCTCCAGGTGGAACTCCCGGGCGATCTCACGGATCGCGGTGACGGCCGCTTCGGTGCTGGGCAGGTGCAGGTGAGCCATGCGGTCGATCCTGCCTCAGGAGGGGAAGCGGAGGAACTCCGGCGGGACGGCGTCGGTCAGCCAGACCCCGTTGGCGCTGACGTGGAAGACGTGCCCGGCCCGGTGCATGGCTCCGGCGTCGACGCTCAGCACGACGGGCCGTCCCCGGCGCGCGCCGACCCTTGTCGCCGTCTCCCGGTCGGGGGAGAGGTGCACGTGGTGGCGGGCCATGGGCCGCAGTCCCTCGGCCCGGATCGCGGAGAGCCGGTCGGCGACCGTACCGTGGTAGAGGTACGCGGGCGGTGCCGCGGCCGGCAGGCCGAGGTCGATCTCGACGGTGTGGCCCTGGCTCGCGCGGATGTGGGTGCCCTCGATCGCGAAGCGCTTCTTGTCGTTGGTCGCGACGACGTGGTCGAGTTCTTCGCGGGTGATCGGGAAACCGTGCTCCGCGGTGGCCCTGAGCAGGGCCTCGATCTCGGTCCAGCCGTGTGCGTCGAGGACGAGTCCGATGCGCTCGGGCTGGTGGCGCAGATGCTTGGAGAGGTATTTGGAGACCTTCACCGTGCGCCGGTCGTCGGGTGATTGTCTTCGGTTCATTCCGTCAGGATGCCGGAGCGTGAAACTCCTCACCATCGAATTCACGTGGACAGGTTTGATCCACAACCAACCTGAGTTATCCACAGGGTAGTTGGCAATTCTGTGGACAACAGGCTTGCGTTTTCAGTCTTATTGATCAAATGTGTGTACTGTGTGGTGATTTGAGGCAAGGGTGTCCAATGTCCTTTTGTGGACCTCGCGTTCCGCGGCTGCCGCGATGAACGCCTCGACGTCCTCCGCGCCAACCAGGCTCTGGACGGCCCGTATCGTCCCGGCCGGAAGTGTCACCGCGCGCGGCTGACCGTCCTTCATCTGCGGCGGGTCCGGGGACAGGTGGATCTGGAGGTGACGGGTCGCCAGCAGGCGCATGGCGCGGGCCAGTTCGGCGTCCACCGTCTGCTGGGCGAGCGGTCTGAGCCGCCGCACCATCGTCGCCGCCTCGTTCGCGTCCGCGTCCGTCGGCGGCCGGTGCTCCAGATACCGCGCGAAGACGTGTTCCGTCGTGAACTCCAGGAAGCGGGAGGCGATGTGCTCGACCTGATCGCGAAGTTCCCTCAGGTGGCCGGTGATCGCCGCGAGCGGGACCCCCGCCGCGTACAACTCGGCCGCCACCGCGAGCTCTTGCGGGCTCGGCACGAGGTACTCCTCGCCCTCCCGGTCCGGCAGCCGCTCCAGGACGCCGAGCTCGACGGCCTCCCGGATCGCCTCCTCGTCCGGCGTGCCGCCGAAACGGGCGTCCAGCTCCGCACGGGAGATCCGGTCCGCCTCCTCGTCCGTCCACGGCCCGTGGACCTCCGCGACCAGGCCCAGCACTCCGCCGAGTCCCCGGCCCGTGTCCCACGCCTCCAGGAGCTCCTTGATCGACGCCAGGGTGTAGCCCCGGTCCAGGAGATCGGCGATCTGCCGGAGCCGCGCGAGGTGCGCGTCCCCGTACACGTTCGACCTGCCCCGCCGCTCGGGACGGGGCAGCAGACCGCGGTCCTGGTAGGCGCGGATCGTCCGGACCGTGGCCCCGCTGTGATGGGCGAGATCCTCGATCCGGTACTCCGGCTGTGCTGACTGCTCGGACAAACCCGCTCCCACCGACCGCATCCGCCACCCCGCAGCCGCGGGGCCCCTCCTGGGAGGGATCGTACGGCCGCCGCCCGTGCCCCGGCGCCGGGAGTCGGCCGCCTTCCGGGCCCCGCCGCGGGAACCGAGCCCGTCAGGGGCCGCCCCGGGCCGCGCCCCGCCTACGCCGGCGGCTGCCAGCGGGCCAGGGCCCGCAGGGCGCCCGGGCTCAGCCGGGACAGGACGTGGGCGCCCCGCGCCTCGGGAGTGACCGGCACGACGGCACGGTCGTGCAGCACCGCCCCGAGGATCGCGTCCGCGACCTTCTCCGGCGGGTAGTTCCGCAGCCCGTACAGCCGGGAGGCCTTCCGCTGCCTCCGCTTCTCCTCCGCCGCGTCCGTGACCCCGGCGAACCGCGCGGTCGCCGTGATGTTGGTGTTGACGATGCCGGGGCATATCGCCGACACACCGATGCCCCGGTCGGCCAGTTCGGCGCGCAGGCACTCGCTGAGCATCAGCACCGCGGCCTTCGACGTGCTGTACGCGGGCAGCGCCCGGGAGGGCTGGAAGGCCGCCGCCGAAGCGGTGTTGACGATGTGGCCGCCCTGGCCGCGCGCGGTCATCTGCGCCCCGAAGAAGCGGCAACCGTGGATGACTCCCCACAGGTTGACGTCCAGGACCCGCTTCCACTCCTCGGCCGAGGTGTCGAAGAACGACCCGGTGAGCCCGATGCCCGCGTTGTTGACCAGGACGTCCACGATCCCGTACTCGCTCGCCACCTTGGCGGCCAGCTTCTCCATCTCCTGCTCGTCGGAGACGTCGGCCTCCTCGCCCCAGGCCTCCGGGGCGCCGATCAGGCGGGCCATCTCGGCCGTGCGGGCCGCCCCCTGGGCGTCCCGGTCCACGGCCACCACCCGGGCGCCCGCCTCCGCGAACGCGAAGGCGGTGGCCCGGCCGATGCCGCTCGCCGCCCCGGTGACCAGAACGAGCTGGCCGCCGAACCGCTCCGCGTACTCCGGCTTCACGCCGCCCTTCGCGGCCGTCGCCGCGACCGGCTTCGGCGCCCTGGTGGCCGCGTCCTCGTTGGCCCGGACGAACTCCGCGATCCACGCGGACAGCTGGTCCGGCCGGGTGCGCGGCACCCAGTGCTTGGCGGGCAGGGTGCGCCGGGTCAGGTCCGGCACCCAGGAGCCCAGGTCGTCGTAGAGCCGCTCGGAGAGGAAGGCGTCACCGGTCGGCGTGATCAGCTGCACGGGCGCGTGCGCGTACGCGTCGGGGCGGGGCCGGCCCAGGCGGGCCCGGACGTTGTCCCGGTAGAGCCAGGCGCCGTGGGCCGCGTCGCTCGGCAGGGAGGGCGTCGGGTAGTCCCCGGCCGGTACCTTCTCCATCCGCTCCAGGAGCTTCGGCCAGCGCCTGCCGAGCGGCCCCCGCCAGGCGAGCTCGGGCAGCACGGGCGTGTGCAGCATGTACACGTACCAGGACTTGGCGCCCTGGCCGAGGAGCTGGCCGACCCGGCGCGGGGTGGGCCGGGTCATCCGCTGCTTGATCCAGTGCCCGAAGTGGTCGAGGGAGGGCCCCGACATCGAGGTGAAGGAGGCGATCCGGCCCTCGGTGCGGGGCACGGTGGCGAACTCCCAGGACTGCACCGACCCCCAGTCGTGCCCGACGAGGTGGACGGGCCGGTCCGGGCTGACGGCGTCGGCGACCGCCAGGAAGTCGTCCGTCAGCTTCTCCAGGGTGAAGCCGCCGCGCAGCGGGGCCGGCGCCGTCGACCGTCCGTGGCCCCTGACGTCGTACAGCACCACGTGGAAGTCCTCGGCCAGGCGGGCCGCGACCTCCGACCACACCTCCTTGGAGTCCGGGTACCCGTGCACCAGAAGGACGGTCGGCCGGTCCGCGTCGCCGAGCTCGGCGACGCACAGCTCGATCCCGCCCGTCCTGACCCAGCGCTCCCGCGCCCCTTCAAGCCCGGCGATTGCCGCCATCAGACCGCTCCCTCGTTCCAGCGCCGCACGTGCGGCAGATCGTCGTCCAGCCAGAAAGCACTCTGCTCGGGGTCCCGGGAGTCGGTGACGACCAGGATCTCCTCGAACTTCGCGCCCGTCCCCCGGAATCCGAGGTGGGGCTCGACCGCCCAGAGCCCGGGCCTGGGCGGATGGTCGGAGAACCTGTACGGCGACCAGAGCGGCGACCAGCCGTCCCGGTGGCCGTGCACGGCGTCGCTCGCGAGGCCCTTGAGCGACTGGGTGCCGAAGCCGAAGAGCGTCGGAGCCCAGCGGCGCTCCTTCACCCGGTCGATCTTGTGGGCTATGACGCCGAAGGGGTAGGCCCGGTGCCGGTTGGCGTACCCCTGGCGGACCATGAGCCGGTCCACGTCCTCGTATATCTCGCGCAGCGTCCGGCGCTCGCGCACCTCGCGCAGGATCAGCTCGCGGTGGGCCTCCAGGTCGGCGAGCAGCTTGTCGTGCAGCGGGTTGAGGCCGAGGCAGCCGCTGTAGCCGATGTCCGCCGTGTACCCCTTGTGGACCGGTGCCATGTCGAGGATGAACGGCATCCCCGCCTCCAGGCGGCGGTTCGTGGGGAAGAACTGCAGCGGGATCCTGAAGTCCACGAAGGCCGTGCGGTCCCCGAACCAGGCGAACGGCCGGTGGAACCAGTCCCGCACGCCCCGCTCGTACAGCCACTCCCGCTGCATCCGGGCGGCCTCGCGCTCCGTCACACCCGGCTTGAGCTGGGCCGCGACGGCTTCCGCGCACGCGTAGGAGAGCCGCTGGACTTCCCTGAACCCCCGCAGCTCCGCGGAGAGTTCCCCTGTCACTGCTGAGGCCATGCCACCCGCCGTCCCGTGTGAGCGCCCGACTGCGCTACGCGTCCGTAACTTGACACCGATGAATGTGACAATGCCCGGCGGCTGCGTCAAGGGGTCGGACCGCGGCCCTGTGGAAAAGTCCGCCGGAACGACCGACCGAAGGCCCGGGGAAAAAGACTTTCGTCGCGACGCCCCTACGGGCTTGTACTCCTGTAGTCGGAGAGAGATCGAGCCGTTGGGCTGACGACTGCTGTGGCGCACGCCACTACCGTCGAAGCGTGACTGTGATCGCGACCGAAAGCCTCAGCAAGCGGTTCCCCCGGGTGACCGCTCTCGACCGGCTCTCCCTGGACATCGGGCCCGGTGTGACCGGACTGGTGGGTGCCAACGGAGCCGGCAAGTCCACGATGATCAAGATCCTCCTCGGGCTCTCCCCCGCCACGGAGGGCAGCGCCCGGGTCCTGGACCTCGACGTGCGGACCCACGGCCCCGAGATCCGTGAGCGCGTCGGGTACATGCCCGAGCACGACTGCCTCCCGCCGGACGTCTCGGCGACCGAGTTCGTCGTCCACATGGCGCGGATGTCCGGGCTTCCGGCGACCGCCGCCCGCGAGCGGACCGCCGACACCCTGCGCCACGTCGGCCTGTACGAGGAGCGCTACCGCCCCATCGGCGGCTACTCGACGGGCATGAAGCAGCGGGTGAAGCTGGCGCAGGCGCTGGTCCACGACCCGAAGCTGGTCCTCCTCGACGAGCCGACCAACGGCCTCGACCCGGTCGGCCGCGACGAGATGCTCGGACTGATCCGCCGGGTCTGGACCGACTTCGGCATCTCCGTCCTCGTCACCTCGCACCTCCTCGGCGAGCTGGAGCGCACCTGCGACCACGTCGTCGTCATCGACGGCGGCCGGCTGCTGCGCTCCAGCTCCACCAGCGACTTCACCCGCACCACCACGACCCTCGCGGTGGAGGTCACCGACTCCGACCTCCACCCCGACGGCACGGGCGCCCTCCGTGGCGCCCTCGCCGCCGCCGGCGTGACGATCCACGCGGGCGTGGAGGACGGCCTCCCGGGCGCCGGCCACATCCTGCTCCTGGAGGCGGCCGGCGAGGAGACGTACGACCTCGTGCGGGACACCGTCGCCGGCCTCGGCCTCGGTCTGGTCCGCATGGAACAGCGCCGCCACCACATCGCCGAGGTCTTCAAGGCGACGGACCAGGAGGAGGTGCCGGCTCGATGAGCTCCCAGGCCCCCGACACGACCCAGATCCACAACATCGGCTACCGGTCCTACGACGGTCCGCGCCTCGGCCGGGCGTACGCGCGCAGGTCGCTGTTCTCGCAGTCGCTGCGCGGCGCGTACGGCCTGGGCCGCAGCGCCAAGTCCAAGGTGCTGCCGATGCTGCTCTTCGCGGTGATGTGCGTCCCGGCACTGATCATCGTCGCGGTCGCGGTCGTCACCAAGCAGTCCAAGCTGGCGATCGAGTACACGCAGTACGCGCTCTTCCTCCAGGTCGTCATCAGCATCTACCTGGCCTCGCAGGCGCCGCAGTCCGTCTCGCGCGACCTCCGGTTCCGGACGGTGCCGCTGTACTTCTCCCGTCCGATCGAGCGCGCGGACTACGTCCTCTCCAAGTTCGGCGCGATGGCCTCGGCGCTCTTCGTCCTCACCGCCGCCCCGCTGCTGATCCTCTGGATCGGCTCGCTCCTCGCCAAGATGGACTTCGTCGAGCAGACCAAGATGTTCGGCCAGGGACTCGTCTCGGTGGCCCTGCTGTCCCTGCTCTTCGGCGGCATCGGTCTCGTCATGGCGGCCCTCACCCCGCGGCGCGGCTTCGGCGTCGCCGCCGTGATCGCCGTCCTGACGATCTCGTACGGGGCCGTCTCCACCCTCATGGGCATCGCCTACGCCACGGACAACGAGGGCGCCATCCAGTGGCTCGGCCTGTTCTCGCCGATGACCCTCGTCGACGGCGTCCAGACCGCCTTCCTCGGCGCGCCGACCGGCTTCCCCGACGGCGGGGGCCCGGGCGCCGGTGTCGGCCTCGTCTACCTCCTGGCCGTCCTCGCGCTCATCGCCGGCTCGTACGGCGTCCTGATGCGCCGCTACCGAAAGGTGGGGCTGTGACCGCCCTTCCGTCGCCCGCCACCACCCTTCTAAGGAATGGGCCGCGCCCATGAGCATCCTCTCCATCGACCATGTCTCCCGCTGGTTCGGGAACGTCGTGGCAGTGAACGACGTCACGATGACGGTGGGCCCGGGCGTCACCGGCCTCCTCGGCCCCAACGGCGCCGGGAAGTCCACCCTCATCAACATGATGGGCGGCTTCCTCGACCCCTCCACCGGCAGCGTCACCCTCGACGGCCAGACGATCTGGGGCAACGAGTCGGTCTACCGCGAGATCGGCGTCGTACCCGAGCGGGAGGCGATGTACGACTTCCTCTCCGGACGCGAGTTCGTCCTGGCCAACGCCGAACTGCAGGGCCTCGGCGCCAAGGAGGCCCAGCGGGCCCTGGCCACCGTCGAGATGGAGTACGCGCAGGACCGCAAGATCTCCACGTACAGCAAGGGCATGCGGCAGCGCGTGAAGATGGCCTCGGCCCTCGTCCACGAGCCGTCCGTGCTGCTGCTCGACGAGCCGTTCAACGGCATGGACCCGCGCCAGCGCATGCAGCTGATGGACCTGCTGCGGCGGATGGGCGCGGACGGGCGGACGGTCCTGTTCTCCTCCCACATCCTGGAGGAGGTCGAGCAGCTCGCCTCGCACATCGAGGTGATCGTGGCCGGGCGGCACGCGGCCTCCGGCGACTTCCGCAGGATCCGCCGGCTGATGACGGACCGGCCGCACCGCTACCTCGTCCGCTCCAGCGACGACCGGGCCCTCGCCGCCGCCCTGATCGCCGACCCGTCCACGGCCGGCATCGAGGTCGACCACGCGGAGGGCGGACTGCGCGTGCAGGCGGTGGACTTCGGACGGTTCACGGAGCTGCTCCCGCAGGTCGCGAAGGAGCGCGGGATCCGCCTCCTCACGGTCTCGCCGTCCGACGAGTCCCTCGAATCGGTCTTCTCGTACCTCGTAGCGGCCTGAAAGGAGCCTGACCGATGTACAACCCCACAGTCGCCCGGCTCACCTACCGGGCCCTCCTCGGCCGCCGCAGGGCGCTGATCCTCTTCCTGCTGCCCGGCATGCTGCTGCTCATCGCGGCGGCGGTCCGCGCGTTCAACGGCGCCGACGACCAGGTCGCGGCCGACGTCCTCGGCGGGTTCGCGCTGGCCACGATGGTGCCCCTGATCGGCGTGATCGCCGGGACGGGCGCGATCGGACCCGAGATCGACGACGGCTCGATCGTCTATCTGCTGTCCAAGCCGGTGAAGCGGCCCACGATCATCTTCACGAAGCTGATCGTGGCGATCGCGGTGACCATGGTGTTCTCCGCCGTCCCGACGCTGATCGCCGGCTTCATCCTCAACGGCAACGGCCAGCAGGTGGCCGTCGCCTACACGGTGGCGGCGCTCGTCGCCTCGATCGCCTACAGCGCCCTGTTCCTGCTGCTCGGCACCGTCAGCCGGCACGCCGTGGTGATCGGTCTGGTCTACGCCCTGGTGTGGGAGGCCCTGTTCGGCTCCCTGATCGCGGGCGCCAAGACCCTGAGCGTCCAGCAGTGGGCGCTGGCCCTCGCGGAGAAGGTCACCGGCGACGGCCTGGTCACCTCCGAGGTCGGCCTCACGACCGCGGTGACGCTCCTCGTCTCGGTCACGGTCGTGGCGACCTGGTTCGCCGGCCAGAAGCTGCGCAGGCTGACCCTGGCCGGCGAGGAGTAGGAGGCGCTCAGACCGTGCGGTTCCGGGCCGCGAGCAGGCCGACGGCGAGGGCCGCCGCGCAGACGCCGAGGACCACGCAGATCGGCAGGGTCCAGGAGCCGGTGGCCTGGTGGAGGGCGCCGGCCGCCAGCGGCCCGGCGGCGGCGAGCAGATAGCCGACTGTCTGGGCCATCCCGGACAGCCGGGCCGCCGTGGCCGCGTCCCCGGAGCGCAGCACGATCAGGGTCAGGGCGAGGCCGACGGCACCGCCCTGACCGACGCCGAGGACCGCCGACCAGAGCCAGGCGCCTTCCACGGGAGCGACCATCAGCCCGGCGTAGCCGGCCGCGACCAGGGTCGTCACCAGCACGATCAGCGGGCGCTGGCTGCGCATCCGGCCGGCGAGCAGCGGCACCGCGAAGGCTCCGGCGACCTGGATCAGGTTGTTGAAGGCGAAGATCACGCCGGCCGTGGAGCGGCTCATCCCGTGGTCGGTGAAGATCGTCGGCATCCAGGCGATCAGCACGTACGACCACAGCGACTGCAGGCCCATGAAGAGGGTGACCTGCCAGGCCAGCGCCGAGCGCCAGACGCTCACCGGGCGGGCGTCGCCGGCCGGGACGGCCCGGACCCCGTGTCCCGCTCGCCCCCGGACGATCAGGACCTGCGGAAGCCAGGCGAGAGCCGCGACCGCCGCGAGCAGCGACCAGAAGCCCAGGGAGCCCTCCCAGCCGCTGCCGAGCGCCTTCTCCAGCGGTACCGCGGCCGCCGCGGCGACCGTCGCACCGGCGATCATCGCGCCCGTGTAGAGCGAGGTCATCGAGGCGGCACGGTCCGGGAAGTCGCGCTTGATCAGACCCGGCATCAGCACGTTGAGCAGGGCGATGGCGGTGCCGACGAGGATCCCGCCGCCGTACAGCGCGTACACGGACGGCAGCACGCGCGCGAGGATGCCGACGGCGAGCAGCAGGAGCGCCGCGAACAGCACGCGTTCGGCCCCGAACCTGCGGCCGAGCCACGGCGCGACCAGGGCGCCCAGGCCGAGGAAGAGCACCGGCACCGAGGTGACGAGGGAGCTCGCCGTCGCCGAGAGCCCGAAGGCGGCGGATATCTCGCCGACCAGCGGCGCCACGCTGGCCAGCGCGACCCGCATGTTGAGCGAGGCCAGCACGATGCCGGCCAGGAGCACCGCCGGGTGCGCGAGCAGCGCGCGCCGGGCCGCCGTCCCCTCGGCCGGGGGCCGTACCCCGGCCTCGGCGTCGACGAGGACGCGGACCTCTTCCCCCGTCCTCATCGGCCCTGCTCCGTCAGCGCCGCGACTGTCTCCATCGGGACCCGCAGCAGCTCGCGGGCCTGCCGCTCCGCCGCCTCCGGGTCACCGGCCTCGACGGCCGCCACCAGGGCCTCGTGGGCGTCGATGTCGACGGGCGGCATCTCCCGGTCGCCGAGCGCCTCCACCAGGACCTCGTGGACCTGCGCGGAGAAGAAGCGGTACACCTCGACGAAGGCGGCGTTGTGGGTCGCGCCGACGATCGCGAGGTGGAAGGCGAGGTCCGCGTCCGCGTCCCGGTCGCCCTCCTCCCGCAGCGTGGTCAGGGCGGCCCGCAGCCGCAGCAGGTCGTGCGTGTCGTGCCGGGCGGCCGCGAGCCGGGCGGCCTCGGCCTCCAGAGCGACCCGCAGTTCGAGGACGTCGGCCGCGCCCGCGTGCCGGACCCCGCGGAGCACGGCGGCCGGGTCGGCGGTCGACCTGACGAAGGTGCCGTTGCCCTGGCGGGACTCCAGGAGGCCGGAGTGGACGAGGACCCGGACCGCCTCGCGGACGGTGTTGCGGCCCACGCCGAGCTGCTGGGCGAGCTCGTGCTCGGTCGGGATGCGGTCGCCGACCGCCCACTCCCCTTCGGTGAGCTGCGTGCGCAGCTGCTCCACCACGGAGTCCACCAGCGAGGTCCGCCCCGCCGCCTTGAGTGCCGCCATGCCGCTCGTACCCCTTCATTCGCCCGGTTGCCCAGTCATCCTACAACTGACCGGGCGGGGGGTTGCGGACTACTGTGGGGCCGTACGCGGACCGAACACCCTCACCACCCTCGGGAGTCAGTCATGTCAGACCGCTTCGACGTCGTCGTACTCGGAGCTGGCCCCGGCGGCTACGTCGCCGCCATCCGCGCCGCCCAGCTGGGCAAGCGGGTCGCGGTCGTCGAGGAGAAGTACTGGGGCGGTGTCTGCCTGAACGTCGGCTGCATCCCCACCAAGGCGCTGCTGCGCAACGCCGAGCTCGCCCACATCTTCAACCACGAGGCGAAGACCTTCGGCATCAAGGTCGACGGCACCGTCTCCTTCGACTACGGCGAGGCCTTCCGCCGCAGCCGCTCGGTCGCGGACGGCCGCGTCAAGGGCGTCCACTTCCTGATGAAGAAGAACGGCATCACGGAGTTCAACGGCCGGGGCACCTTCCTCGACGCGAACACCCTCCAGGTGGCCAAGGCCGACGGCACGTCGGAGACGGTCTCCTTCGACCACTGCATCATCGCCACCGGCGCCACCCCGCGCCTGCTCCCGGGCACGGCCCTGAGCGACCGCGTCGTCTCGTACGAGCAGCAGATCCTGGCCGAGGACGCCCCGCAGTCGATCGTCATCGCCGGCGCCGGTGCCATCGGCATCGAGTTCGCGTACGTGCTGAACAACTACGGCACCAAGGTCACGATCGTCGAGTTCCTCGACCGGATCGCGCCGCTGGAGGACGAGGAGGTGTCCAAGGAGCTGGCGAAGCAGTACCGCAAGCTGGGCATCGACGTCCTGGCCTCCACCCGCGTCGAGGCCATCGACGAGTCCGGTCCGCAGGTCCGCGTCACCGTCACCGGCAAGGACGGCGCCCAGAAGGTCCTGGAGGCCGACAAGGTCCTCCAGGCCATCGGCTTCGCCCCGAACGTCACCGGCTACGGCCTGGAGAACACCGGCGTCGCCCTGACCGAGCGCGGTGCGATCGACGTCGACGGCCGCTGCCGCACCTCCGTGCCGCACATCTACGCCATCGGTGACGTGACCGCGAAGCTGATGCTCGCGCACACCGCCGAGGCCATGGGCGTCATCGCGGCCGAGACCATCGGGGACGCCGAGACGATGGAGCTCGACTACCCGATGATCCCGCGCGCGACCTACTGCCAGCCGCAGATCGCCAGCTTCGGCTGGACCGAGGCGCAGGCCCGCGAGAAGGGCTACGACGTCAAGGTCGCCAAGTTCCCGTTCGTCGCGAACGGCAAGGCGCACGGCCTCGGCGACGCCACCGGCTTCGTCAAGATCATCGCCGACGGGACGCACGGCGAGATCATCGGCGCCCACCTGATCGGCCCCGACGTCACCGAGCTGCTGCCCGAGCTGACGCTGGCGCAGCAGTGGGACCTCACGGTCCACGAGGTGGCCCGGAACGTGCACGCGCACCCGACGCTGGGCGAGGCCGTGAAGGAAGCGATCCACGGTATTGCCGGACACATGATCAATTTCTGAGGTTTCTCCCAGGTCCGGGTGATAGGCACTGAAACGTGCCGAGCGATACCTCCCCGGGTGGCGAACCGTCCCGACCGATCAGGTCGTGGGTGCGTTCGTCACCCGGGACGCATGTGTGGCTGGCGGTCATCGCGATCACCAGCCTCGTCATCGCGCTCTCCCCGCACGGCCTGGAGACGTATCTCCTCCACCGGAACAGCAGCAACCTCCACCAGCTCTCGCGCCATCCCGTACGGGCCCTGCTGGGCAGTGCGTTCTGGATCGAGAACCCGGCCGACCTGCTTCTGTACGCGGTGCTGTTCGAGGTCCTCCACGCCCCCGTGGAGCGCTGGCTGGGCACCGCGAAATGGCTCTTCACCGTCGCCACCGCCCACATCGCGGCCACGCTCATCAGCCAGCAGGTGGTCCTGGCGGCCATCCAGCTCCACGACGTGCCGCGCAGCATGGCCCACGTCGTCGACATCGGCGTGAGCTACGGCCTCGCCGCCTCCGCCGGGATCCTGACCTACCGGCTGCCCAGGCCCTGGCGGTGGCTCTACCTCGCCGCCGTCCTCGCGTTCTTCCTCGTGCCGCTCGCCACCGACCGCACCTACACGGACCTCGGGCACGCGATCTCGCTGGCGATCGGCCTGGCCTGCTACCCGCTGACCAGGGGGGTTCCGCCCGGTGGAAAACCAGTCGCCGTCGAACGGCCTCCCGGCGCACACTAGTTGTACGCGGGGGACACGGGGGATCCCCCGGGCGCGGCCGCTTCGAGCGCGCGGACCACGGTCCGCGCGGGCCGCGACCCACGAATGGCCCCGCCGCGCCGGGTGCCGGGCGTGGTTCGGGGTGGCACCCGGCTCGGCGGCGAGAGGGGGGGCCAGCGGAACGCGGGTGGGGCG
>NZ_JBHWFF010000008.1:113492-153217 GCF_042733785.1 Streptomyces sp. NPDC059695
GCGGCGGCGGCCCCCCGCCCCGCCGCGCCCCCGGCGCGGCCCCCCGCCCCCCCCCGCCGCCGGGCGCCCCCCCCCCCGGCCCCCCCCCCGCGGGGGGGGGGGCCCCCTCGTCCGGGTCTCAGCAGCTCAGGCCGACAGCAGGCGCTCCAGGACGACCGCGATGCCGTCCTCCTCGTTCGAGGCGGTCACCTCGTCCGCCACCGCCCGCAGCTCCTCGTGCGCGTTGCCCATCGCCACGCCGTGCGCCGCCCAGCCGAACATCGGAATGTCGTTCGGCATGTCGCCGAAGGCGATCGTCTCCGCGGCCTTCACGCCGAGCCGGCGCGCCGCGAGCGACAGACCGGTCGCCTTGCTCAGGCCGAGCGGCAGGATCTCCACGATGCCGGGGCCCGCCATGACGACGTCCACGAGCCCGCCGACCGTCTCGCGCGCGAGCCGGGTCAGAGCGTCGTCGCCCAGCTCCGGATGCTGGATGTACAGCTTGGTCAGCGGCGCCGACCACAGCTCCGCCGGGTCCTCGTAGGGAACGTACGGCAGCGGTCCCCCCTGGGCCCGGTAACCGGGACCCATCAGGACCTCGCCGTCCAGACCGTCACGGCTGGCGGCCACCGCCAGGGGGCCCACCTCCGCCTCGATCTTGGAGAGGGCGAGCCCCGCGAGCTGCCGGTCCAGGGTCAGCGAGGTCAGCAGCCGGTGCTCACCGGCGTGGTAGACCTGCGCGCCCTGCCCGCACACCGCGATCCCCTCGTAGCCGAGGTCGTCGAGGATGTGCCGGGTCCAGGGCACCGCCCGGCCGGTGACCACGATGTGCGCG
The DNA here is from genome assembly GCF_042733785.1 of Streptomyces sp. NPDC059695. Taxonomy (NCBI): domain Bacteria; kingdom Bacillati; phylum Actinomycetota; class Actinomycetes; order Kitasatosporales; family Streptomycetaceae; genus Streptomyces; species Streptomyces sp. NPDC059695. Next base: position 114,307 of record NZ_JBHWFF010000008.1, read on the forward strand.
GCGCCCGCCGCCGTCACGGCGGCCAGCGCGTCCCGCGTGCGGTCCGAGACGGACTCGTCGGCCCGCAGCAGCGTGCCGTCGAGGTCCGTCGCGACCAGGCGGTAGGGGAAGGGGCTCACTTGGCGATCGGCTCCAGGACCTCACGGCCGCCGAGGTAGGGGCGGAGGACCTCGGGCACCCGCACCGAACCGTCGGCGAGCTGGTGGTTCTCCAGGATCGCCACGATGGTGCGCGGTACGGCGCACAGCGTGCCGTTCAGGGTGGCCAGCGGCTGCACGGTCTTCTTGCCGTCCTTCTCCTCGCGCATGCGGACGGAGAGGCGGCGGGCCTGGAAGCCGTCGCAGTTCGACGCGGAGGTCAGCTCGCGGTACTTGCCCTGCGTCGGGATCCACGCCTCGCAGTCGAACTTGCGGGAGGCGGAGGAGCCGAGGTCACCGGTGGCGACGTCGATGACCTGGAACGGCAGCTCCAGCGACGTCAGCCACTGCTTCTCCCAGTCCAGGAGGCGCTTGTGCTCGTTCTCCGCGTCCTCGGGCGCGACGTACGAGAACATCTCGACCTTGTCGAACTGGTGGACGCGGAAGATGCCGCGGGTGTCCTTGCCGTACGTGCCGGCCTCGCGGCGGAAGCAGGGCGAGAAGCCCGCGTACCGCAGCGGCAGCTTGTCGGCGTCGATGATCTCGTCCATGTGGTACGCCGCGAGGGGCACCTCGGACGTGCCGACGAGGTAGTAGTCGTCCTTCTCCAGGTGGTACACGTTCTCCGCGGCCTGGCCGAGGAATCCGGTGCCCTCCATGGCGCGCGGACGGACCAGCGCCGGGGTCAGCATGGGGATGAAGCCGGCCTCGGTGGCCTGCGCGATCGCCGCGTTGACCAGGGCGAGCTCCAGGAGGGCGCCGACACCGGTCAGGTAGTAGAAGCGCGAGCCGGAGACCTTGGCGCCCCGCTCGACGTCGATGGCGCCGAGCGCCTCGCCGAGCTCCAGGTGGTCCCTGGGCTCGAAGCCCTCGGCCGCGAAGTCGCGGATGGTGCCGTGCGTCTCGAGGACGACGAAGTCCTCCTCGCCGCCGACCGGGACGTCGGTGTGGACGATGTTCCCGAGCTGGAGCAGCAGCTGCTTGGCCGTCTCGTCGGCCTCGTTCTGCTCGGCCTCGGCGGCCTTGACGTCGGTCTTGAGCTGCTCGGCCTTCTGGAGGAGCGCGGCGCGCTCCTCGGGGGTGGCCTTGGGGATCAGCTTGCCGAGCGCCTTCTGCTCGGATCGGAGCTCGTCGAAGCGGACGCCGGACGACCTGCGCCGCTCATCGGCGGAGAGCAGGGCGTCGACGAGCGCGACGTCCTCTCCACGGGCGCGCTGGGAGGCGCGAACACGGTCGGGGTCCTCACGGAGCAGGCGAAGGTCAATCACCCCACCAGGCTACCGGTGCGTCTTCCCCCGCCCCCACCGGATAAGGGTGCGCGTGTTGTTTTGCCCGAATTGAGATCAAGGGAAATGACGTTGGTCAGGCCGCCGCATTCACTTATCCACAGGCTGTGCGGAAGATCTGTGGACTACGGGGAAGGGTGCGTGGATTTCCCTCATGGTGCCTGGGAATTCCGTGATCAAACGCCATTGACGCACTCATTTGGGTGGGAATTGCTCGCTCCAACGAGTGGGTCTCCAGAGGGCCGCTGACGAGGGCGTCAGCACGGCGCTGTGGATGGCGCACGGAGTGGCGGGGGGTGAGTGGGGTGATTTGTCGACCTTGTCTCGGCACCGTGTCGACTTGTCCCCAGGCCTGGCCTGAGCCTGTGGATAACCTCTGTGGGTAACTGAAAAGTATGCAGGTAGGACTAGTGGTTCGTACCTGTGGACGAACGCTCCCGGCTCCGGGAGCGTTCGGTCATCCTCGGATCAGGCCCGACCGTCCTGGGCCCTCGCCAGCCAGTCGGAGGCCGCCATGAACTCCCCGTCCGAAGTCCCGCGCCGCAGCGGCGACACGTCCTCGACCGCGACGCCCGCCCGCGGGTACGAGCCGAGGAACCGCACCTTGGGGCAGATCCGCTTGAGGCCCATCAGCGCCTCGCCCACCCGCCGGTCCGAGATATGGCCCTCGGCGTCCACGGCGAAGCAGTAGTTCCCGATCCCCGCCCCCGTGGGCCGGGACTGGATCAGCATCAGGTTCACCCCGCGCACCGCGAATTCCTGGAGCAGTTCGAGGAGGGCACCCGGATGATCGTCACCCAGCCACAGCACGACCGAGGTCTTGTCGGCGCCCGTCGGGGCCGCCGGCCGGGCCGGACGGCCCACGAGCACGAAGCGCGTCTCGGCGTTCTCCGCGTCGTGGATCTCCTTGACCAGAGCCTCCAGGCCGTACGTCGCCGCCGCGAACTCCCCCGCGAAGGCGGCGTCGAACCGGCCCTCCTGGACCAGCCGGGCCCCGTCCGCGTTGGAGGCGGCCGACTCCCACACCGCCTCGGGCAGGTGCGCCCGCAGCCAGTTCCGGACCTGCGGCTGGGCCACCGGATGACCCGTGACCGTCTTGATCTCCGAGAGCTTGGTCCCGGGCCGGACGAGCAGCGCGAAGGCGATCGGGAGGAGCACCTCGCGGTAGATCATCAGCGGCTCGCCGGAGGCCAGCTCGTCCAGGGTCGCCGTCACCCCGCCCTCGACCGAGTTCTCGATCGGGACGAGCGCGGCGGCGGCCTCACCGTTCCGTACGGCGTCGAGGGCGGCCGGGACCGAGACCATGGGGACGAGTTCCCGCGTCGCGGCCTCGGGCAGCGTGCGCAGAGCCGCCTCAGTGAAGGTGCCCTCGGGGCCGAGATAGGTGTACCGGGTGGCGGACATACCGTCACCCTAATGGTCGGCGCCGCCGCGGGCCGCCGTCCGAGCGCGGGCTCTCACCACTCGGACGGGGGCGCTCTCCGACCGGCCCCCGGCTCGGTCCGGGTCCGTCCGTCGTGGTGGTCACGCGGCCCCGGCCCGCTCCGGGTCCGTCCGTCCTGGTGGTCACGCCTCCAGGAGGCGCTGGCCCACGTACTCGCCCTCCGCGGGACCGCCCGGGACCGCGAAGAGCCCGCTCGCCTCGTGGCGGATGAACGCGGACAGCGCGTCACCCCGGTCGAGCTTGCGCTGGACCGGCACGAAGCCCCTGAGCGGGTCCGCCTGCCAGCAGACGAAGAGGAGGCCCGCGTCCGGCGTCCCGTCCGGACCGATCCCGTCGTGGAAGGAGAACGGCCTGCGCAGCATCGCCGCCCCGCCGTTCTGTTCGGGGGCGGAGATCCGGGAGTGGGCGTTGTCCGGGACGACCGTCTTCCCGTCCGGCCCGATCTTGTTCAGATCGAGCTCGGTGGTCTCGGAGCCGCCGGTGAGCGGGGCGCCGTCGGACTTCCGGCGCCCGATCACCTTCTCCTGCCGGTCCAGCGGCAGCTTCTCCCAGTCGTCGAGCAGCATCCGGATCCGGCGCACCACCGCGTACGAGCCACCGGCCATCCACTCCTGCGAGCCACCGGCCCCGGCCGGGACGAAGATCCGCCGGTCGAAGTCGGGGTCGGTGGGCTTCGGGTTGCCCGTGCCGTCGACCTGGCCCATCAGATTGCGGGCGGTCATCGGCTTCGCGGTGGCGCCGGCCGAGCGGTTGAAGCCGTTCATCTGCCAGCGCACCCGGGCAGCGTCCCCGGCGTCCTTCTGGACCGCGCGCAGCGCGTGGAAGGCGACGAGCGCGTCGTCGGCGCCGATCTGCACCCACAGATCCCCCTCCGAGCGCCGGGGGTCCAGGGCGTCGGCGGAGAAGGCGGGCAGCGGATCCAGACCGGAGGGGCGGCGCGAGGCGAGCCCGGTGCGGTCGAAGAAGGTACGGCCGAAGCCGAAGGTGACGGTCAGGGACGACGGGCCCGCGTCGAGCGCGACCCCGGTGTCCTCCGTCGGTGCCTTGCCCGCCATCAGCACCTTCGCCGTGGCCGACCAGCGGCGCAGCAGGGCGGCGGCCTCCTTGCGACCCGCGCCCGGGGCGAGGTCGAAGGCGACCAGATGGCCGCGGGACTGCAGGGGGGTGGTGATGCCCGCCTGATGTTTCCCGTGAAACATCACCGCGGTCGAGCCGACGGTGGTCAGGGCCGGGGAGCCGCCGGCCCCCGCGGTGTCCTCGCCGGACAGGGCCGCGGAGATCCCGGCGCCGCCGGCCGCGCCCGCGACCAGACCGGCCGCGCCCGCCGCGCCGACGGTGCCGAGCAGGCGCCGCCGGGAGAGCTCGATGTTGTCGCTGTCGGTCACGTGGCTCAGCCGATCTTCACGTTCTTGTCGATGGTGGTCTGGTCGATCTCGGAGGTACGGACGGTCACCTGGATCTTCCAGTCGCCCGGCATCGGGATCTGGACGCCGCTCGCGCTCCAGTGGCCGGTCTGGATGCGGTCGGGGGCGACGGGCAGCGGGCCCACGTCCTTCGCCTCCAGAGTGAGGGCGACCTTGATCTCGGGGACGTCCAGCGGCTTGCCGTTGGGGCGCTCGACGAAGATGTGGAGCGCGTTGGCGCCGGTGCGGCCGGGGTCGAGGCTCAGACGGACGACGCCCTTGCCGTCGACGCCGCCGGTGTCGAAGGGCAGCCGGATGTCGACGGGCCGGTCGGGGACGGCGGCCGGGCCGGAGGCGGAGGTGGACCGCCCGGCCTCCTCCTCGGTGCGGCCGGGCTCGGTCGAGGTGAGCACGGTGGTCACGGCGAGGAGGACGACGGCGACGGCGGCCTCGGTCAGCACCGAGCGGCGCAGACCCGCGCGCTCGGGGTCGGCGTCCCGCTCCCGCTTGCGGGTGGCGGTGGCGACGGCGGCGCGCTGGCGGGCGAGCTGCGCGGCCCGCGCGGGGTCGACGGTCTCGGAGGTCTCGGAGGTCTCGGAAGTGCCGGAGGTCTCGGACCCGGAGGCCGCTGACTTCTCGTCGGTGCCTTCGGCGGTGGCTTCGTCGGTCTCTTCGGCTGTCTCTTCGCCGGTCTCTTCGTCCGTCGTCTCCGCCTCGCGCGGCGTCGGGTCCGCCAGGCGCCGGGTCCAGCGGCGGGAGATCCAGGCGATGCCGATGAGGACCGCCATGAGGCCGATCTTGACCAGGAGCAGCTGGCCGTACCGCGTCCCGGTCAGGGCGGACCAGGAGCCGACCTGGCGCCAGGACTGGTAGAGCCCGGTGGCCGCCAGGACCGCCACGGAGCCGAAGGCCACCTTGGAGAAGCGCTCGACGGCGGAGCGTTCGACGGACGGCGCCCGGTAGAGGGCGACGAGCAGCACGGTGAGGCCGCCGAGCCAGGCGGCGACGGCGAGGAGGTGCAGGATGTCGACGGGCATGGCGACACCGGGCTGGATGCCGGTCGACGCGTGCTCGGCCAGGGCCCAGGTCCCGGCGATGCCGGCGGCGACGACGGTGCCGCCGAGACCGAGTCCGAAGGCGAGGTCCTTCTTCTCCTTCGGGTCGGTGCGCCGGGCGTAGGCGCCGAAGAGGACGGCCACGAAGAGCGCGGCCGCGCCGAGCAGCAGCAGCCGGGAGGTGAGCGCGGCGCCGGTCTTCGTCTCCAGGACGGCCTTGAGGCCCGCCAGGTCGAAGGCGTCGGCGAGCTTTCCGGAGCCGGTGTACGGGCTGCGCAGGAGCAGCAGCGCCAGGGTGGCGCCGGTGAGGGTGAGCCAGCCGCGGACGACCGTCTGCTGGACGGCGCGGACGCTCGCGCCGCCCGGCCAGCAGGCCAGGACGAAGGCGCCGCCGCCGACGAGGACGGCGAACCCGGCGTAGGAGAGGTAGCGGGCGACGCCGTAGAGGGTGCCGACGAGACCGCCGCCGGCCGCCTGGTCGGGCAGGGCGACGGACGTGGTGGAGGGGGCTCCGATGGAGAAGGTGAAGGCACCGGCGACGGGGTGGCTGTCGGACGAGACGGCCTGCCAGGCCACGGTGTACGTGCCGTCGGGCAGTCCGGCGCGGAGCTCCACGCCGTACCGGACGACGGAGCCGCTGCACAGGTCGCGTATCTCGCCGGTGTCGGCCCGGCGGCCCGCCGGGTCGAGGACCCGGATGGCGTCGGCGCTCATGGCGACCTGCTCGGAGAAGGTCAGGTTGACCTCCTTGGGGGCGGTGGCGACCACCGCCCCGTCCTTCGGGTCGCTGCCGGTGAGCGCCGCGTGCGCGGAGGCGGGGGCGGCGCCGGCGAGCAGCGTGCCGAGCAGCGCGGCCGCGAGGATCAGCAGCCGGGCCAGGGCGTTGCCGAGGCGCGGGGCGGTGGTTGTCATCTGTGTGTCACTCCGTCAACGAGCTCAGTGCTGCTGCGGGTTGTGGCCGGGTGCTTCGACGGGCACGTCGACCTTGATGGGGTCGGACTTCTCGAAGTGCAGCTCGATGCTGACCTTCTCGCCCTGCTTGGGCTTGTTCTTCAGCTCCATGAACATGATGTGGTTGCCGCCACGTGCCAGGGAGAGTTCGCCGTTCGCGGGGATGTCGAAGGACTTCACCTGCTGCATCTTCTGGTTCTTCGTCTCGTGCAGGGTGATGTCGTCCGAGAGCGGGCTGGTGACGGACGTGAGCCGGTCCGTGGCGCCGCTGTCGTTCTTGATGGTGAGGAAGCCGCCGGCCATGTCCATCACCGGCTGCGGCATGAAGGCGCCGCTGACCTCCAGCTTCGGCTTGCCGTCGGCCGAGGAGCCGTCGGCGTCCGAGGAGCACCCGGTCAGCGCGAGGGCGGCGGCGAGGGCCACGGCGGCGGACAGGACGGTGGTGCGGCGGGTCACGGGTTCTCCCCCTTGATGATCTTCGGCAGGTCCTTGGCGTAGTCGTCGATGCTCGTGTCCTCGCCGTACAGGACGTAGCCCTGGTCGGTGGTGGGCGAGAACGCGATCACCTGGGCTCCGTGCATGGAGACGACGTTGCCGTCCTTGTCCTTCGTCGGCGGGTCGATGCCGATGCCGATCTGCCGGGCCCCCGCCTGGATGGCGGAGAAGTCGCCGGTGAGACCGGTGAAGGAGGCGTCGCCGGCGGCGGGCAGCCACTTGGCGAGCTCGGCGGAGGTGTCCCGCTCGGGGTCCGTGGTGACGAAGACGACCTGGAGCTTGTCCTGGTCGGCCTTGGGGAGCTGCTTCCTGGCGATGGCGATGTTGCTCATCGTCATGGGGCAGACGTCGGGGCAGTGGGTGTAGCCGAAGTAGATGAGGGTCGGCTTGCCCTTGGTGCGCTCGCGCAGGTCGTACTTCTCGCCCTTGGTGTCGGTGAGGACGAGCGCGGGCTTGGTGAACGGCCGGTCGAGGACGGTCGCGGCCTTGGTGGAGTCGTTGCCGCCCGAGACCTCGGCGACGGTCGAGCCGGAGCCCGAGGGCTTGTCGTCGTTGCCGCCGAGGCCGACCGCGGCGGTGATGCCGAGGGCGGCCACGATCGCGACGGCGGCGATGACCAGCGGTGTGCGCCGCCCGGGGCGGGCCGGTGCCGCCCCGGACGTCTTCTGTTCAGACATGGTGCTTCTTCCGGATATCGGGTGAGGGTGCGGCCGTCAGGCCGAGCGGCGGCGGCCGGCGAGGACGCCGAAGGCGACGCCGGCGACGCCGACGAGGATGCCGACGACGCCGAGGACACGGGCCGTGGTGTCGGTGGAGGAGTCGGCGGCGGCCTCTTCGTGGTCGCCCGCCTTCTCGTCGTGGCCGGCCTTCTCGTCCGTCGCGGCCGAGGCGGACGGAGCGGCGCCGCCGCCGTGGTGGTCGGCGGAGGCGGCGGAGAGCTTCAGGACGGGGGCCGGGTTCTCCGGCTCCTCCGCGCCGTCCTTCTGCTCCTCGATCCAGCGCACGACCTCCTTGTTGTCGTACGTCTGGATCGCCTTGAGGACCAGCTCGTCGGTGTCCTCCGGCAGCTGGCCGAGGGAGAGCGGGAACTGCTGGAACTGGCCGGGGCCGATCTTCGAGCCGTCGGCGGTCCAGGTGACCTTGGAGACGGCCTCGTTGATCTTCTTGCCGTGCAGCTCCAGCGGCTTGCTGAGCTTGCTCTTGGTGACCTCGGCCTTCCAGCCGGGGATGGGCTGCGGCATCACGGAGGCCAGCGGGTGGTCGAGCGGGAAGTTGACCTCCAGCTTCACGGTGGAGGCGTTGTCGCGCTCGTTCGGGACCTTGATGTTGACGGTCGCGTAGCCGCCCTTGGCCGCCTCGCCCTGCGGCTGCACGCTCACGTGCGCGAAGGCGGTGCCGGAGAGCAGCAGCACGGAGGAGAGGGCGATACCGCCGGCGAGGGCGGTGCGGACGGCGGAGACACGGGAAACGCTCATGGCAGAAGACACTCCAGCTCGGAGAGGATCACAGGACGTGGAAGTCCGGCGCGCCGGGGGACAGGGGTCCCGCGCGGGCGTGCGGACGGGCGCGGCCCACTCCCGTCGAGCGGTGAGCGGTCCGCGTCAGGCTGCGAGGACGCAGTCGGCGGCCGGGGGGCCGCGCCTGATCACCGTGTGCTGGAGTGCCTCGGCCACCGGCGGCGGCGAGGAGTCGGAGGGTGCCCGCAGGAGCCGCCGCGGTCCCGTGCGCGGTGCCGCCGGCAGACCGGCGAGCAGGGCCCGTACGAGGCGGAGAGCTGCCCGCAGGGAGCGCACGAGGGCGCACTCGGCGAGCTCGGTCGCGCCCTGTTCGGAGAGCTCGACGAGACGGCCGAGGGCGCGGTCGCCGCGGCGCAGCAGCCAGCCCGTGGCCAGGGCGGCCAGGAGGTGGCCGAGCAGCATCGGCAGCCCGGGCAGCAGCTCACCCGTGGGGACGGCGGCCGCGTGACCCATGGAGTGGGCGTGCGGTGCGGCCGGGTCGACTCCCGCGTCGGTGAGGATCCGGGTGGCGTCGGTGGGGCTGAGGGACGCCGTCCCCGCTCCGCAGACGAGCCGGGCGGCCATCCGGACGAGGGCGTCGTCGGCGTGGCCGCTGAGGGCCAGCGGCCGCTGTCCGAGCCCGAACAGGGCGTGCAGGCCGAGCTGCCCGCCGGCGAGGGCGCCGACGACGAAGCCGAGGGAGCGCTCGCGTCCGGCGAAGAGGACGGTGACCCCGAAGACGCCGAGGAGACCGGCGACGAGGGTCCACAGGGCGATGCCCGCGCAGGCGGCGAGGGCGTGTCCCAACGCGGACAGCACGACGCAGACCGCGGTGAACACCGCGGCCCTCAGCAGCCGTGGAGCAAGCGCGGGGGCAGTCATGGCGGGCCCATCATCGCACCACGCGCCCCACCGCCATGAGGCAGGTCCGGAAGGTCGTTCTTGAGCGTCTTCGCGGTGAGATAGGCGGCGGAGCCCGGAGACACGCACCGCCGACCCGGGGACACCCGCCGCCGGACCCGGGGTCGTACACCGGCGCACCCGGGGACATACACCGGCGCACCCGCCGCCTGCATCCGCCGAACGAGCGCTCTTGACGCCTCCGGGCGCTTACGGGGTGTCCGCTCCGGCAATAGGTAACGGTATGTCGAGCCGCTGCCGGGAGGCTGGAGCATGAGCATCTGGTGGTCACTCCATCTGCGGCGCGAGGCCGCGAGCGTGCCGCTGGCGCGGAGGCTGCTGCTGGGCACGATGGAGACGGCGGGTGTCGATCCCGACGTGTCGTACGAGCTGTCGGTCGCGCTGACCGAGGCGTGTGCCAACGCCGTCGAGCACGGTGGCGGGGGCGGCTCCCGCGTGCCGGGCGGCGCGCCCTCGGAGGCGTACCGCGTGACGGCGTACCTGGACGGCGAGACCTGTCGCATCGAGGTGGCCGACTCGGGTCCGGGGTTTCCGGGCCGTGCCGTTCGCCCGGTCCCGTCCGACGAGGCCGAGCACGGCCGGGGGCTGCGCCTGATCGAGGAGCTGGCCGATCACGTCCAGTTCGGCAACCGCTCGGGCCGGGGCGGTGCCGTGGTCAGCTTCGACAAGATCCTGAAGTGGCGGGACAGCCCGTCGCTGCTTCTGGCCTGACGTCCCCCGGACGGGGGAAGGGCCCCCGCCGGTCGGTCGGCGGGGGCCCTTCGGTTCCAACGTACGCGGGGATCAGCCCTTCAGCGCGGCCATCCACGCCTCGACCTCTTCGGCGCGGCGCGGCAGCGCCTCCGAGAGGTTCCGGTTGCCCTCCTCGGTGACGAGGATGTCGTCCTCGATCCGGACGCCGATGCCGCGGTACTCCTCCGGCACGGTCAGGTCGTCGGCCTGGAAGTACAGACCCGGCTCGACCGTCAGGCACATGCCCGGCTCCAGGGTGGTGTCCACGTACTTCTCGGTGCGCGCGGCGGCGCAGTCGTGGACGTCCATGCCGAGCATGTGACCGGTGCCGTGCAGGGTCCAGCGGCGCTGGAGGCCGAGCTCCAGGACGCGCTCGACCGGGCCCTCGACGAGGCCCCACTCGACGAGCTTCTCGGCGAGGACGCGCTGGGCGGCGTCGTGGAAGTCGCGGTAGCCGGCGCCGGGCTTCACCGCGGCGATGCCGGCTTCCTGCGCCTCGTACACGGCGTCGTAGATCTTGCGCTGGATCTCGGTGTACCGGCCGTTGATCGGCAGGGTGCGGGTGATGTCGGCGGTGTAGAGCTCGGTGGTCTCCACGCCGGCGTCGAGCAGCAGCAGGTCGCCGGAGCGGACGTCGCCGTCGTTGCGGACCCAGTGCAGGGTGGTGGCGTGCGGGCCGGCGGCGCAGATGGAGCCGTAGCCGATGTCGTTGCCCTCGACGCGGGCGCGCAGGAAGAACGTGCCCTCGATGTAGCGCTCGCTGGTGGCCTCGGCCTTGTCGAGGACCTTGACGACGTCCTCGAAGCCGCGGGCGGTGGAGGCGCAGGCCTTCTCCAGCTCGGCGATCTCGAAGGCGTCCTTGACGAGGCGGGCCTCGGAGAGGTGGACGCGGAGCTCCTCGTCGCGCTCGGCGGTGACCTTGTCGGTCAGCGCGGCCTCGATGCCGGCGTCGTGGCCGCGGACGGCGCGGACGGGGCCGGTGGCCTCCTTGAGGGCGTCGGCGAGCTCGCGCACGTCCTTCGCCGGGATGCCGAGGAGCCGCTCGGCCTCGGTGAGGGAGTGGCGGCGGCCGACCCACAGCTCGCCCTGGCCGTCGAGCCAGAACTCGCCGTTCTCCCGGTCGGAGCGCGGCAGCAGGTAGATCGTGGCCTGGTGGCCGTCGGCGGTGGGCTCCAGGACGAGGACGCCGTCCTGGGTCTGGTCGCCGGTCAGGTACGCGTACTCGGTGGAGGCGCGGAAGGCGTACTCGGTGTCGTTCGACCGGGTCTTCAGGTTCCCGGCGGGGATCACCAGGCGCTCGCCCGGGAAGCGGGCGGAGAGCGCGGCGCGGCGCGCGGCGGTCTCGCCGGCCTGCGCGATCGGGGCGAGGTCGTGCAGCTCGGTGTCGGCCCAGCCGGACTTCATGTTCTCGGCGAGCTCGTCGGACACGCCCGGGTACAGGCCGTTCTTCCGCTGCTTGATCGCCTGCTCTTCGGTCTCTTCCGGGGTCTCCGGCGTGAGCTCCTCGGCCACGGGTCTGCCTCCTCTTGGTACGACACTGAACCCCCACCATCGTACGGTCGTACGGAAGGGGGCACAGGGCCGGAAGGCCTCTTACCGGAGAGTTACGTTCCGCTTACACACGTCTCAGTCGAAGCGGGCGGCGAGCAGGACGACGTCCTCCCCGTCCACGGCCGGGTCGAGCCCCCCGGGCAGCAGGGTCCGCAGGACGTGGTCCGCGACGGCGCCCGGGTCGCCCCGGTCGGCCCGCGGCACGCTCGCGGCGGCCGCGTGCAGCCGCGCGTAGGCCCGGTCCATGGCGTCGCCGGTACGGCGCAGCAGCCCGTCGGTGTAGAGAAGCACCGTTTCTCCGGGTGCGGGGGACAGCTCCACGCTCGGTGCCTCCCAGCAGGAGAGCATCCCGAGCGGGGCCGAGAGCGAGGTCTCGACGAACTCGGTGCGGCGGTCGCCGACGACCAGCGGCGGGGCGTGTCCGGCGCCGGCCAGGACGATCCGGCGCTGCGCGGGCTCGGCGTACGCGAAGAGCGCGGTCGCCGAGCGGGCGGGTTCGGTGAGCCGGAGCAGGAGCTCCAGGTCGGAGAGGACGGCGACGGGGTCCTCGCCCTCCATCACGGCGTACGCCCGGAGGGAGGCGCGCAGCCGGCCCATGGCGGCCATCGCGCTCGGTCCGGTGCCGGAGACGGAGCCGACGGCCAGGCCGAGGGCGCCGTCGGGCAGCGGCAGCGCGTCGTACCAGTCGCCGCCGCCCAGCGGGCCGGTGCGGTGGCGGGCGGCGAGCTGGACCCCGGGGACGCGGGGGAGGCGGCTGGGGAGCAGTTCCTCGGCGACGGTGGAGACCTGCGCGCGGGCGCGCTCGACCTGGAGGAGCCGGGCGAGGTGCTCGGTGGCGAAGCGGCCGTAGAGCCCGATGAGGTGGCGCTGCCGGTCGGTGGGTTCGGCGGGCTCGTCGTAGAGCCAGACGGCCGCGCCGAGCCGGCCGGTCTCCTCGGTGGCGAGGGGCAGGGCGTAGCTGGCGGCGTAGCCGAGGCGGGCGGCGACCTCGCGGTGGCGCGGGTCGAGGCCCTCCTCCGTACGGACGTCACGGATGGCGATCGGATCGGGGACGCGCTCAGGGTGCCCGGGATCGGGCAGGCCGTCGAGGAGGCGGCCGTAGCTGGAGGTGCCGCGCGGGATCGTCTCGATGGTGCCGAGGTCGGAGTGGGCGAGGCCGAGGCCGATGGTGCTGGTGGGGCCGTGGCCGTCGGCCGGTTCGAGGACGGCCATGCCGCGGCGGGCGCCGACGAGGGCGGCACCGGCGCCGAGCACCTCGCGCAGGGCCCCGTCGAGGGAGGCGGTCCTGATGAGGCGCTCGGTGAGTTCGTGGAGGGTGGTGAGGTCGGAGACCCAGGAGGCGAGCCGGTCCTGGATCAGGACACCTGGTGGGAGGGCCGCGTCGGCGGGACCCGCGGCCGCGGGGACCCCGGGGAGGGGCGACGTAGTGTGCGGGGGCCCGGGAATCGTGGAATCGATTCCGGCCACTTTCGGCATGTGCGGGACGCTCATGTCAGTCGGCTTTCCGACCGGTGCGTTTGACGCCATAGCATCGCAAACCCCCATGTCATTCTGAGCCGCTCGATGCCTCCACATGTACACGCACGAGAGGAACGATGTCCAGCATTGTCCCCATGGGACTTGTGGTGTCCGTGAGGTCGTGCACAGGGGTTGAAGTGCGCGGGAAGTTGGCTGAAAATTGCCCCCGGTGTGCACCTTTTGCGGTCGACTGGCGTCGTTTGAAAGCGCGTCATCCGAAGCGTGCTGGGTACGTAATCGGTGACAGGCAGGGGCAGTTGACGCTGTCCCGGAACGTGACGCGGAACCCCGGCGTCCCACTCGCCGCAGGCCGCAACCCGCCACCGATCCGGCGGGGAACGTGTTCTGCCCGCTCCGGCTCCGACCTCGCTCCACCCGGTTCACCCGGGATCCACCCGGCACCGGCCCGGTCCGCACCGCTCTCCCGCGGTCCGGCACCCCGCCGTCCCGGCACGCGCTGATACGCACGGTGAAGAGATCTGCACATGGTGTGATGTGGATTCGGCGTTCAACGGAAAGGAACGAGCGCTCATGCGCGAGATCCTCGGAAGGCGACGCAGGCTCCGGTTCCGGCGCAAGGAGAGGACCGCCCGGCTCGACGCCGCGGTCGCCTTCGCGGTCGAATGGAACTGGCCCGTCCTGCCGGGCGCGAGCCTGAGAGCGACGACTCGTACGGCCACGGGAGCGGCCTGCTCCTGTCCCGACCCCGACTGCGTGGTGCCCGGCGCGCACCCCTACGACCCCGGGTTGCTCGCGGCCACCACGGACGAGCGCATGATCCGCTGGTGGTGGACCCGGCGCCCGGACGCCCCGGTGGTGCTGGCCACCGGCGGCGGCGCTCCCTGCGCGGTCAGCCTGCCCGCGGTGGCGGGGGCGCGGGCGCTCGCCGCCCTCGACGCGAGGGGCATGCGGCTCGGCCCGGTGGTGGCGACCCCGACCCGGTGGTCGATCCTCGTCGCCCCGTACGGCCTCGAACGGCTGGGCGAGCTGCTGTACGCGAAGGACGGCGTGCCCAGCTCGCTGCGGTTCCACGGCGAGGGCGGCTATCTGCTGCTGCCCCCGTCGGTCGCGGGGACCGGGCAGGTCCGCTGGGAGCGGGCCCCGCTCGCGGGCTCGGCCAGGCCCTGGCTGCCCGACGTCGAGGCGGTGGTCGACGCCCTGGTCGAGGCGAGCACGAGCACGCCGGGCGGCGGCAGCAGACTGGCGTACTGAGTTCTGCCCTGGGGGTGGTGCGGCCGGTGTCCTCCGTCGGGGGCGGGGTCGTTCACCCGAACGGGTGTGTCCTGGTCCGACTTGTACGGGAAACGGGCGCGCGGCCGGCCGGGCGCCCCGGCCCCGCCGCTATGTTCACCCCACCGTCCAAGATCTCCAGCCGAGCAGGAGCAGGTGGGTCCCATGAGCCCGGTGAACCTCCGCGTGGTCGGACTCGGGGCCGCCGTCACGGTCGCCGTCCTGCTGCCCCTCGTCGCGACGGCACGGCCCACGGGGGAGCCCGTACGGCCGGCCGGCACGGGTGCCGAGGGCGACGCGAAGGCCGGGGACCTGCTGAGCGGACTAGGTCTCGGTCCGCGCCCCCGTACACCGGCGTCCCCCGCCCCCGCAACCGCTTCCCCGGCCCCGAAGGCCCCGGTCGCTCCCGAGCGCGTCACGCATTGTGGGCCGGAACTCGCCTCTCCCGAGGGGGCCGAGGCGCAGACCTGCGTCCTGGGCGAGGGTCCCGACGTCTGGGCGCGCACCTACTACCGGAACGCCACGGGCCGGCAGCTCGACGCGTTTCTGACCCTCATGGGCCCCGCCGGGCGGACCGTACAAGTGGACTGTCCCGTCCCGGCGCAGGACGAACCCGGAACCTGTGAAACGCCCAGGGAGCGCGCTCGGGGCGTGGTCACGGCCTATACGGCGGTCGCGGAATTCGCGGGATCCGGCGAGGGCGGCACCACTCCGCTGCTGCTCCGCGCCGGAAGCAACACGGCGGACGGGGAGGGAAGTTGAACGTCGGACGCTCCGGACCTGCCGGAAGCGGACATGGAAAGGCCCGGTCGCTGGCGACGGGGGATGCACCAGCGACCGGGCTTCAAGAACGGTAACAAGAGATCTGCTGTTCGCAAATTCGATCTCGGTTATTCGGACAGGGATTTACCCTCCCGCGGACCCACCTTGTGGCAGAAGTCACCGACTGGTCGGTCTGTCAGTCACCGATACCACCTGGGGTATCAGCTGAGAGTCACCTGACGGTTCGTGAGGCCGCCGCGCGCCCGGCGCTCCTCCGCCGTCAGCGGGGCGTCCGAGGCGAGCGCCTCGGCGAGCCGCTCGGCGAACGCGGCCGCCGGCTTCTCGCACTCCTCGGCCGTCATCGACGTCGGCAGGTCCCACACCGGCACCATCAGACCGTGGGCCCGGAAGGAGCCGACGAGCCGGGTGTCCGCGCCGAGCGAGGTGCCCTCGCCGGCCTGGAGGCGGGCGAGCGCGTCGAGGAGCTTCTCCTCCGGGTGCGGCATGACCCAGCGCAGGTGGTTCTTGTCCGGGGTCTCGCACCAGTACGCGGAGTCGACGCCGGTCAGCTTCACGGTCGGGATCGCGGCCGCGTTGGCCCGCTCCAGGGAGGCCGCGACCTCCGGGTCGGCGCCGTCCTTCGTCTGCGGGATCCAGAACTCGAAGCCCGAGTGGACCTCCGGCGCGAAGGGGGCGTCCGCGTCCAGCAGCTCCTGCAGGCGCGGGCCCTCCGCCGGCACGCGGCGCGCGGGCACCGGGCTGCCCGGCTCCGTCTCCAGGGCGCGCTGGAGCGTGTCGGCGAGGTCGCGGGCGAGGTCGCCGGAGGTGGAGTCGTTCTGCAGGGCGAGCAGGACGGAGCCGTCGTCGCGGCGCAGCGCCGGCCACGCCATCGGCAGCACGGTCGCGAGCGTCACGGACGGCACGCCCTCGGGGAGCCCGCCCTTCAGGGTGAGCGGCACGGTGGCGGCCGGCACCAGCTCGCGGAGCGCGACCCAGTCGCACTCGCCGGGCAGGCCCTCGAAGGGGCGCTGGACGAGCTCGGTCACGGCGTGCGCGGCGGCCCGGCCGTGACACGCCTTGTAGCGGCGGCCCGAACCGCACGGGCACGGCTCGCGCGCGCCGACGACCGGGATCTCCCCGCTCGTGACCTGTGCCTGGCCGGCCTTGCCGGCCTTCGTCTGGGGGCGCTTCTTGGCCATGGTGTGGCTTTCTCCCGATCGCAGCTGTGCGGTGTGCCTGCTGTTGCGTGCTGGTACGTGCGGTATCGGGCGCGAGCCTAGCCGCACCGGGCGCCGGGGCCGCTCAGGCGGGGCGGCACCCCGGGGCCGGGAAGACGTACGGGCGCCCGGGTACGTCGTACCCGAACGCCCTCTTCGTCCCGGCGCCGTCCGCCGGCCGTCAGTCCACCAGATCCTCGTACGCGTCGAGGAAGCCGAGTCCCGGGCCACCGCCGACGCGCGCCGCGAAGTCCTCGCGGCGGTGTCCCTCGGTGACCACCACCCAGACGGTGACCTCGCCGGTCGCGCTGTCCCGCACGCCCCAGTCCTGGGCCAGGGCCCCGATGATGTTCAGCCCGCGGCCGCCGCGTGCGGTGACCGAGGGCGTCGACGGGACGGGCCGCGTCGGGCCGCCCCCGTCGGTCACCTCGACCCGCAGGCCGCCCGCCGGGTCGACCCGCCAGGCCGCCCGTACATCGCCCTCGCCCCGCTCCGCGTGACCCAGCGGCCTGCCGTACCGGCAGGCATTGCTGAGCAGCTCGGAAAGGATCAGTACCGCGTCGTCGACGACCGATTCGGACACCCCGCTGCGGTACAGCTCGTCCCGCATCCGGTGTCGCGCCTCACCCACGCCCGCAGGGCCATGGGGTACGGCCATGCTCGACGACGTGGGCACCTCCTGTGCCACCACCAACGCCACCCCCGAGACCTCCTTTGCCCCACGCCACCGTGTGGATGCCCCAATGGCCTGGACCGGAAACCGGCCAATCAGCGTGGGATGACGCACTCGTGACGATCGCGTACGCAAGGAACGCGCCGGTGCACACCCCGCAAGGGCTGTTGCCCCTTGTGGCGCAAGGGAAAGGAGCGAGGGGAGAGGCTTCTTCGAGCCGTCCTGCGTCGTCCCGGGCCGCCCCGAACTCAGCCGCGGCCCAGCTGGGCGAGCACCTGCTTGGGGCGGTTGGTGATGATCGCGTCCACCCCCAGGCGCTCGCAGAGCTCCACGTCCTCGGCCTCGTCCACGGTCCAGACGTGGACCTGGTGCCCGGCCTTCTGGAGCCGCAGGATCACCGCGGGATGGTGCCGGACGATCCGGATCGACGGACCCGCGATGGCCGCGCCCGCGGGGAGCCGGCCGTCGCGCAGCCGGGGAGAGACGAACTGGGCGAGCGAGACGGTGGGCAGCGTCGGCGCGGCGGCGGCGATCCGGTGCAGGGAACGGGCCGAGAAGCTCATGACGCGTACGGGCGACTCGGCGGGGGACGCGGGCGCGTCCAGGCCGAAGCGCTGGAGGAGCTGGAGCAGCTTCTCCTCGACCTGGCCCGCCCAGCGCGTCGGGTGCTTGGTCTCGATGGCCAGCTCGACCCGGCGCCCGGCGTCGGAGACCAGCTCCAGGAGCCGCTCCAGGGTGAGGACGGACGTGGAGGCGGGGTTTTCCCGGTCGGGGCTTTCGCCGGAGTCGTCCCGGCCCTTCCAGGTGCCGAAGTCGAGGGCGGCGAGGTCCGCGAGTTCGAGCGCGGACACGGCGCCCCGGCCGTTCGAGGTGCGGTCGACCCGCCGGTCGTGGACGCAGACGAGGTGGCCGTCGGCCGTCAGCCGGACGTCGCACTCCAGGGCGTCGGCGCCGTCCTCGATGGCCTTCACATAGGCGGCCAGGGTGTGTTCCGGTGCGTCCTCGGACGCTCCGCGGTGGGCGACGACCTGGAGGGGGACGCGGTTCTGGTGCTGCCGTGCGTGAGTCACGGCGTCATGGTGCCATTGGCGGGGTGGCGCGGGCACCCCCGGCAGCTGTCCGTTCTGTCCGTATATAAAGAAAGGGGTGCGAATGCACAGCTCCGCCTTACAGCGGCCTGACGTCCCGTGGGAAAAGCTGGTGCAGCACCCTGGAGCAGTAGGTACCCGACCCCGCGCAGTCAACGAGGAGAGCGAGCTGTGAGCACCGAGAACGAGGGCACGCCGGTTCCGGCGGACCCGGCTGCCCCGTCCGCCCCTCCGGCGCCTCCCGCCCCCCCGACGCCGGCCGCCGCCCCCGCCCCCGCCGGGGAGACGGCCCCGCAGGAGGCCCCCCGGACCGCCCCGCTGACATCCCCCGAGGACGAGCCGACGGCGGTCCAGCCCACCGTCCAGGCCCCCGCCCCCGCCCCCGCCCCCGAGCCGGTCGCGGCGGGTGCCCCCGCCGGTGGCTGGCCGCCGCCCCCGCCGGCCGTCCCGGCCTGGGGCGCCCCGCAGCAGCCCGTACCCGCCGCCCCCGCGCCGCGCAGGCGCACCGGCGGCCTCGTGGCGGCCGTGCTCGTCGCGTCGCTCGTCGCGGGCGGCATCGGCGGCGGCATCGGCTACTGGGCGGCCGAGCGCGGCGACAACGGCTTCAGCTCGACCACGGTCTCCTCCGGGCAGGCCCCGGCCTCCTTCAAGCGCGACCCGGGGACGGTCGCGGCGGTGGCGGCGAAGGCCCTGCCGAGCGTGGTCACCATCCAGGCCAAGTCCGGCGGTCAGGACGGCGAGGGCGGTACGGGCACGGGCTTCGTCTACGACCAGGAAGGCCACATCGTCACCAACAACCACGTGGTGGCGTCGGCGGCGGACGGCGGCACGCTGTCCGTGACCTTCTCCGACGGCAAGACGTACGACGCGGAGGTCGTCGGCCGGGCCGAGGGCTACGACGTGGCGGTCCTCAAGCTGAAGGACGCCCCGAAGGGCCTGACGCCGCTGCCGCTCGGAGACTCCGACAAGGTGGCGGTCGGCGACTCGACCATCGCGATCGGCGCGCCGTTCGGCCTGTCGAACACGGTGACGACGGGCATCGTCAGCGCCAAGAACCGCCCGGTCGCCTCGGGCGACGGCTCGGGCGGCAGCAGCTCGTACATGAGCGCGCTGCAGACGGACGCCTCGATCAACCCCGGCAACTCCGGCGGGCCGCTCCTCGACGCGAGCGGTGCGGTCATCGGCATCAACTCGGCGATCCAGTCGACCAGCGGCGGCTTCGGCCAGTCCCAGGCCGGCTCGATCGGCCTCGGCTTCGCGATCCCGGTCAACCAGGCCAAGAACGTGGCCGAGCAGCTGATCAAGACGGGCAAGCCGGTGTACCCGGTGATCGGCGCGACCGTGAACATGCAGGAGAAGGGCCAGGGCGCGACGATCGCCACGCAGGGCTCCGGCGGCACGGCCTCGGTCACGGCCGGCGGCCCGGCGGCGAAGGCGGGTCTGAAGGCCGGCGACGTGATCACGGGCTTCGGCGACCACCCGATCGACAGCGGTCCCACGCTGATCAGCGAGATCTGGACGCACAAGCCGGGCGACTCGGTGAAGATCACCTACGAGCGCGACGGCAAGACCGCCACGGCCACGGTCGTCCTCGGCGAGCGGACCGGCGACAGCTGACCCGCCCCACCCTCGCAGCCGGTACGCTGTAGCCCGCTCCACCCCAGGTGGGCCGGGGCGAGGGTGGGTTGCCCGAGCGGCCTAAGGGAACGGTCTTGAAAACCGTCGTGGCAGCGATGTCACCGTGGGTTCAAATCCCACACCCACCGCAGGTGCACGGCCCCTGACCAGGTCAATCGGTCAGGGGCCGTCGTGCTGTGTGCCGGCCATGGGTGACCGTTGTTCCCTCGTGCTCCCCGCTCGATCGGGCACGAAGCACTTGCTACGCACCGATCAACCTGGGGCGGGCCTCCGGACGTCCGTATCGCAGGATGCGCGGCAGGACTTCACGCATCCGCGCCAAGTCCTCCGCTGGGGCACGAAGCAGCGCCTCGATGACGGGGTCGGTCAGTCCGAGGTCGTCCAGCGACTCAGGAGCCAAGGTCACGCGCAGCACGTCGTCGTCCAGTTGCACTTCGCGTACGCAGCCGTAGGCAGTGCCCTGGTCGCGCGTGACAAGGCAGTGCGTGTCCATGCCCAGGGACACTTCCTGCGCGTCGGGCTCGTCGAAGTCGCACATGAACATGAGCGAGAAGCCATCCTCGTCGTCCGACTCGGCTACCCCTGCCATCAGGCAGTCGTCCATTTCTGGAGCATCGAATCCGCACGCAAACAACGCCGTGAACCTGTTCGTCATGCAGGTGTTCTAGCACTGAGGAAGGTGGAGCGCGCCACCCCACGAATCCCACACCCACCGCAGCGGATCGGTGTACGTGCTGGTCACGAGGGGTGCTCCTGACAGGGGGCGCCCCTTTTCGCTTGGGTCCGGGCGGTCCCCGGATGCGGTTCCGGTGCTGCGCCCCGATGCTGGAAGGGCTGGAACAGCGGCTAGGAGGCCAGGATGTCTGTGATGGACAAGCTCAAGGGGATGCTCAAGGGCCACGAGGACAAGGCATCCCAGGGCATCGACAAGGCCGGTGACGTCGTCGACGAGAAGACGCAGGGCAAGTACGCGGGCCAGGTCGACACGGCCCAGGAGAAGCTCAAGGGGCAGATGGGTGGCCAGGGGCAGGACACGCCGCCGCCGCAGTGACACACGCGTGAGGAGGGGTGCCCCGGGTGTTCCGGGGCGCCCCTTCTTCGGTTTGGCCGGTGCACAGCTATTTCGTTTGGCCGGTGCGGGGCCGAGCGGCTTGAATCCGGGGGTCGGGGACGGACGGCCGGGAGAAGGGCTCTTGTCGTGGTGCGCATCGTGCTGGTCCAGGGGGACATCACCGCCGAGGCGGCGGACGCGGTGGTCAACGCCGCCAACTCCTCGCTGCTCGGCGGCGGCGGGGTCGACGGGGCCATCCACCGGAAGGGCGGTCCCGAGATCCTCGCCGCCTGCCAGGACCTGCGGCGCTCGCACTACGGGAAGGGCCTGCCGACCGGGCGGGCCGTGGCGACGACGGCGGGGCGGCTGCCGGCCCGGCACGTGATCCACACGGTCGGTCCGGTCTGGTCGCGCGACGAGGACCGCTCGGAGCTGCTGGCCTCCTGCTACCGCGCATCGCTGCGGGTCGCGGACGAGTTGGGGGACCGCACGGTCGCGTTCCCGGCCCTCTCGACGGGGATCTACGGCTGGCCGATGGCGGACGGCGCGCGGATCGCCGTGGAGACGGTGCGGGCGGCCCGTACCGAGGTCGAGGAGGTCCGCTTCGTGCTCTTCGACGCGGCGGCGTACGGGGCCTTCGAGGCGGCCCTGGGCGAGGGCTCCTGACCCTCGGGTCCCGCTGGTTCGAACCACTTGGCCCCGTTGGGGGATGTGTTCGGTTCCGCCGGGGCGGCGACGCGCCGTCGTGTCGTTCCGGGGGAGAGATTGGCGGGAAATCTGCCGGAACGCTTCCTCTCTTGCGCCGCACCGGCTGTGCCGCTCCCCCGGCTGTCCGGACCCCGCCCACCCGTGTGAGCTGCGGCTTTCCTCGGACTGCCGGGGTTTATCGGGTTGTCCTCACGCTTGCGGGGGAATCGGCCGCTCCGGGGTGGTTCGCCGGGGATTCGGTGGGCAACTCTGGATTCGCGACGTCGAGCACAACGACCGAGGCGGTAGGCCAACTGCCTTGGACATGGCCGTACTTCAGAACTTCAGAGCAGTTCCGTGCAGAAGCACCAGCTTTCAGTTCCCGGAGGAACACACATGGCAAGCATCCGTACCGCCCGCATCCTCGCCGTTGCCGCCGCCCTGCCCCTCGCCGCCGTGCTCTTCACCGGGGTGGCCCAGGCCGACATCGGCGGATTCGCGGACGACGGATCGAACACGAGCGTCGCCACCATCGTGGGCAGCGGCGTCGGTGGCGACAACTTCGGCAACTCGACCACGACGCAGCAGGTGGCGACCGGTTCCGGTGCCTCCAACCAGAACAACACCGCGAGTGTGAACGGCTCCGCCCTCACCCACATCGACCAGTCCAACAACGTGGTCAACTTCCACCCCTGGTGGTGACCTCCCGCACGGACACCGGCCCGACGGGGGGCGGGACCGTGAGGTGAACGACGGCCTGTGCGCCGGTGCTTCGGCACCGGCGTGCGGGCCGTCGTGCTTTCGCGCGCCTTGACACGGCGACGGAATCTGACGGACAGTCAGAAACCTCAGTCGTCCCACGGGAGGCCGTCGCTGTGCACCTCGCCCCGACCGAGCGGCAGCTGCGGCTGCGCGCCGAACTCCGCGCGTACTTCCGGGAGCTGATGCCCGAAGGGCCGCCCCCGGTCACCGACACCGCCGCCCAGCGGCGGCTGCTCCGGCGGATAGGAGAGGACGGCCTGCTCGGCCTCGGCTGGCCCGAGGAGTACGGAGGGCAGGGCCGCGGGCCCGACGAGCAGTTCGTCTTCTTCGACGAGGCGTACCGCGCGGGCGCCCCCGTCTCGATGGTCACCCTCAACACGGTCGGACCCACGCTCATGGCGTACGGGACCGAGGAGCAGAAGGCGTACTTCCTCCCCCGGATCCTGCGCGGCGAGACGGTCTTCGCCATCGGCTACAGCGAACCCGAGGCCGGCACCGACCTCGCCTCGCTCCGCACCCGGGCCGTACGCGACGGGGACTCCTGGCGCGTCGACGGGCAGAAGATCTTCACCTCCAACGCCCAGAACGCCGACTGGATCTGGCTCGCCTGCCGCACCGACCCCGACGCGGCACCGCACCGGGGCATCTCCATCGTCCTCGTCCCCACCGACGCCCCCGGCTTCTCCTGGACCCCGATCGAGACGGTGGGCGGGCTGACGACGACCGCCACGTACTACGACGGCATACGGGTCCCCGCGGGCCATCTCGTCGGGCCCGAACACGGCGGCTGGAGCCTCATCACCAGCCAGCTCAACCACGAGCGGGTCGCGCTGGCCGCGATCGGCATGCAGGCCGAGGACTTCTTCGCGGCCGTCCTCGACCGGGCCCGTACCCCTGATCCGGTGACGGGCAGGCGTCGGATCGACGAGCCGTGGATCCGGATCCGGGCCGCCGAAGCGCATGCGCGACTGGCCGCGACCCGCCTGCTGAACTGGCGTCTGGTGGGCGACGTGGGGGCCGGCCGGCTGGCTCCGGGGGACGCGAGCGGCGTGAAGTTCGCGGGGACCGAGTCGGCGGTGGAGGTGTACCGCATCTGCCAGGAGATCGCGGGCGGGCCGGGGACGGTGCGCGGGGGATCGCCGGGGGAGCTCGACGGCGGGGAGCTGGAGCGCATGAACCGGGCCGCGCAGATCAACACCTTCGGGGGAGGGGTGAGCGAGGTGCAGCGCGAGATCGTCGCGAGGATGCGGCTCGGCATGAAGGCGAGGGGCCGGCGATGAGCGGGACGGGCGAGGGGCCGGCGATGAGCGGGACGGGCGAGGGGCCGGCGGCGAGCGGGACGGGCGAGGGGCCGGCGGCGGGCGGGACGGACGATGCTCTGTACGAGCGGCTCGTGGCCTTCGTCGGCCGGTCCGCCGCCACCGCCGGGACCGGCAAGGACCCGGTCAACCCGGCCATGATCAGGCACTGGTGCGAGGCGATGGGGGACGAGCACCCCGCCTACCGGGGGCCGGACGCCGTCGCGCCCCCGACCATGCTCCAGGCGTGGACGATGGGCGGCCTCTCGGGGCACACGGGCCGGTCGTCGGCGTACGAGGAGCTGTTCGGCCTCCTCGACGGGGCCGGATACACCTCGGTCGTCGCGACCGACTGCGAGCAGGAGTACCTGAGGCCGCTCCGCCCCGGCGACGAGATCGGCTTCGACACCGTCATCGAGTCCGTCTCGCCGCGCAAGACCACCAAGCTCGGCACCGGCCACTTCGTGACGACCCGGACGGACGTCCGCGCGGGCGGCGAACTCGCGGGCACGCACCGCTTCCGCATCCTCAAGTACGCGCCCGCGGCCCGGCCTTCCGCGAAGGCCGGGAAGCCCCGCCGCCCACGGCCCGTCGTCAACCGGGACAACGCCGGCTTCTGGGAGGGCGTCGCCGCTCACCGGCTGCTGATCCAGCGGTGCCGCGACTGCGCGGCCCCGCGCTTCCCCTGGCTGCCCGGATGCGCCGACTGCGGCTCGCGGGAGTGGGACGCGGTCGAGGCGAGCGGCGCCGGGACGGTCTTCTCGTACGTCGTCATGCACCACCCGTCGTTCCCCGCCTTCGACCCGCCGTACGCGGTCGGGCTGATCGAACTCGCGGAGGGCGTGCGGATGGTCAGCAACGTGGTGGGGGTTCCGTACGACAAGGTGCGGATCGGGATGCCGGTGCGGCTGGAGTTCCTGCGGGTCGACGAGGAGCTGGAGCTTCCCGTCTTCCGCGCGGGAGGGGAGGACTGACATGGACTTCACCCCCACCGAGGAGCAGGAGGCCGCCCGGGAGCTGGCCGGGCGGATCTTCGCCGACCTCGCGGGACCCGAGCGGCTCCGCGCCGCCGGGACGGGCACGGACGCCGAGCTGTGGAAGGCGCTCTGCGCGGCCGGGCTGCCGGGCTCCGTCGAGGAGACCGGGCTGCTCGGACTGGTCCTGCTCCTGGAGGAGCAGGGGCGCACGACGGCGCAGGTGCCGTTCGCCGCGAGCTGTGTGTACGGGATCCTCGCGGTCGCCCGGCACGGTACGGAGGAGCAGCGCGCCCGGCTGCTGCCCGGCCTCCGGGACGGCACGACGGTGATGACGGGCGCGCTCCCGGCACCGGGCACGGTCACCCCGCTCGGCGGGGGGCGGCTCGGCGGGGTGGTGGAGTGGGTGCCGTGGCTCAGGGACGCCACCCATGTGCTCGTGCCGGACGAGGACCGGGTCCTGTGGCTGGTCCGCGCCGAGGACGCGGCCGCCGTCGAGCCCGTCGAGCTCACCGCGCCCTGGGCCGCGGCCCGGCTGGTGCTCGACGGGGCGCCCGCCGAGCGCCTCGGGCGGGCCGACGCGACGGCCCACGACGACGTGCTCGCCGCCGCGCGGATCGCCTTCGCCGGGCTCCAGGCCGGGGTGTGCGCCGGGTCCCTCGCCCGGGCCGTCGCGTACACCTCCGTACGGGAGCAGTTCGGCCGGCCGCTCTCGACCCACCAGGCGGTGCAACTGCGGGCCGCCGACGCGCACATGGACACCGAGGCCATCCGGGTCACGGCCTACGAGGCCGCCTGGCGCTTCGACGAGGGCCTCGACGCCGGCGGGGCGGCGCTGACCGCCGCCTGGTGGGCCTCCGAGGCGGGAAAGCGGGTCGTGCACGCCGGACAGCACCTGCACGGAGGCATGGGCGCCGACCTCGACCACCCCGTCCACCGGCACTTCCTGTGGGGCCGGCAGCTCGACGCCTACCTCGGGGCCGGGACCGAACTCCTCGCCGAACTCGGCGACCTGCTCGCGAAGGGGGACCTGTCATGACCGCCGTGAAGCCCGGTGACGAGCTGCCGCCGCTGCGGATCCCGATCACCCGCACCCTGATCGTCGCCGGTGCCGTCGCCTCCCGCGACTACCAGGACGTGCACCACGACGCCGAACTGGCACGGGAGAAGGGCTCCCCGGACATCTTCATGAACATCCTCACGACCAACGGGCTCGTCGGCCGGTACATCACCGACCACTTCGGCCCCCGCGCCGTCCTGCGCGGGGTCGCCATCCGGCTCGGCGCCCCCAACCACCCCGGGGACACCATGGTCCTGACCGGGACGGTCACCGAGGTGGACGGCGCCACGGCGCGCGTCCGCATCGTCGGTGCCAACGGGCTCGGACACCACGTCACCGGCACGGTCACCGTGGAGGTGGCCGGATGAGCGTCCGCACCCGGGACGAGCTCGGCGGGCGGGCGGCCGTCGTGGGCATCGGGGCGACCGAGTTCTCCAAGGACTCGGGCCGCAGCGAACTCTCCCTCGCCGTCGAGGCCGTGCGCGCCGCCCTCGACGACGCCGGGCTCACCCCCGCCGACGTCGACGGCCTGGTCACCTTCACCATGGACACCAACCCCGAGATCACCGTCGCCCAGGCGTCCGGCATCGGCGAGCTGTCGTTCTTCTCCCGGGTGCACTACGGGGGCGGGGCCGCGTGCGCCACCGTGCAGCAGGCGGCGCTCGCCGTCGCCGCCGGGGTCGCCGAGGTCGTCGTCTGCTACCGGGCCTTCAACGAGCGCTCGGGACGCCGCTTCGGCTCCGGGGTGCAGCAGCGGGAGCCCTCCGCCGAGGGCGCGGCGCTCGGCTGGCAGCTGCCCTTCGGGCTGCTCACCCCGGCCTCCTGGGTCGCCATGGCCGCGCAGCGGTACCTGCACACGTACGGGCTGACCCCGGACGTCTTCGGGCACGTCGCCGTCACCGACCGGCGGCACGCGGCCCGTAACCCCGCCGCGTACTTCCACGGGAAGCCGATCACCCTCGCCGACCACGCGGCCTCGCGCTGGATCGTCGAGCCGCTCCGGCTGCTCGACTGCTGCCAGGAGACCGACGGCGGCCAGGCCGTCGTCGTCACGTCCGTCGAGCGCGCGCGGGACCTGCCGCGCCCGCCGGCCGTGATCCTGGCGGCGGCCCAGGGCGCCGGCCGCAGGCAGGAGGCCATGACGAGCTTCTACCGTGACGACCTGACCGGGCTGCCGGAGATGGGCGTGGTGGCACGGCAGCTCTGGCGGACGTCCGGGCTCGCGCCCTCCGACATCGACGTGGGCATCCTCTACGACCACTTCACCCCGTTCGTGCTGATGCAGCTGGAGGAGTTCGGCTTCTGCGGACCGGGGGAGGCGGCCGACTTCGTCGCGGCGGACGCGCTCGCGCTGAACACCCACGGGGGGCAGCTCGGCGAGGCGTACCTCCACGGCATGAACGGCATCGCGGAGGCGGTGCGGCAGATCCGCGGCACCTCGGTGAACCAGCTGCCCGGTGCGGCCCGGACCCTGGTCACGGCGGGCACGGGGGTTCCCACGTCCGGGTTGATCCTGGGCACGGACGGCTGAGGCGACGGTCTGAGCGGTGGCCGGGGGCGGCGGGCGGTCCTTCACTCGCGCCATGAGCACTCGCACGCCGCCCGCCTCCGAACCCGCCTCTCCCTCTGCCTCTGCCTCTGCCTCTGCCTCTGCCTCCGTCTCCGCGTCCGAAGCCGCCTCCGCGCCCCACATCGCGTCCGCCTCCGCGTCCGAAGCCGCGTCCGTGTCCGTCTCCGAAGCCGCCCCCGCGCGCGTCCCGGCCGCGCCGTCGGCACCGGCCCGCCCCCGCTCCGCGCCGCCTCCCGGGGCGCGGACCGTGGTCGCCGCCGTGCTGGTGGCGCTGGCCGGGACGGCCCTCCTCGGCGCCCCGCCCCCGCCCGCGGAGCGAACCGGCCCCGGGACCACGACGGCCGCCGCCCCCGCCGTCAGGGCCGTCCCCGCGGTGCCCGCCTCCACCGGGTCCGACTCCGCGAAGCCCGGCGGCCGAGCCCAGGGCGCTCCCGGCACCGCCGCCCGGGGCGGTGACGTTCCCGCGACCTTCGCCGGGAAGGCCTTCGACACCTGCGAGGCGCCGTCCCTCACCGTGATGAGGGCCTGGCTGGGGTCGCCGTACGGGGCCGTCGGGATCTACTTCGGCGGGCGGGGGCGGGGCTGTCCCGTCCAGAAGGAGCTCACGCCCGCGTGGGTCGCCGAGGCCCATGCCATGGGCTGGCGGCTGCTGCCCCTGTTCGTGGGTTCCCAGGCGCCGTGCGTGGACAACCCCGCCAAGCGCAAGTACGCCATCGGCAGCGCTCCCGCGACCCAGGGCACCCAGGAGGGCGGCGACGCGGTGCGGGCCGCGAAGGCGCTCGGGATCGGCCCGGGCAGCCCGCTCTACCTCGACATCGAGGCGTACGGGCGGGGGGACACGAGCTGCGCAGCGACCACCCTCGCCTTCGTCCGGGCCTGGAACCGGGAGGTACGGCGCCTGGGGTACGTGCCCGGTTTCTACAGCAGCGCCGACACGGGCGTGCGGGACATGGAGGCGCAGCGGAGGGCGGGGACGAAGGACCTGCCGGACGTGATGTGGTTCGCGCACTGGAGCGGGCAGCCCGCGCTGCTCACCGAGTCGGCGCTGCAACCGGAGGCCTGGACGCCGCACGCCCGCATCCACCAGTACGCGGGCAACGTGACCGAGACCTACGGCGGGCGCACCCTCTCGATCGACCGCAACGCGATGGACGCGCCGGTCGCCCAGCTCACCACCCCGGCCCGGTCCGCCTCCCGCGTCCCCGTCCCGCTGTCGTTCGCCGACTCCCGCCGCCCCTGAGGGGGAGCCCGTCCCCGAAGCTCCCGCCGCCCGGGCGGAGCCGGCCCCGACCCTGAGCCCGCCGGCCCCCTCCCTCCACCCAGAGGAGGTGGAGCGGTCCCCACCCCTACAACCTGAGGCGGACGGCGGGTCGGGACCTGGGGCCGATCCGCCGGGTACCCGCGCCCTCCTAGCGTGGAGTCATGACTCCGCCACCCTCTGGCCCCGTCTGCGCCGGTGCCTCGCAGTACGCGTCGTTCCCGACCTTCTCCTCGTACGTACGGGCGCGTGGACCCGTGCTCCTGCGCACCGCGCGCTCCCTGACCGCCAACCCCTCGGACGCGGAGGACCTCCTCCAGACCGCGCTCGCCAAGACGTTCATGGCCTGGGAGCGCATCGAGGACCACCGCGCCCTGGACGGCTACGTCCGCCGCGCGCTGCTGAACACCCGTACCTCGCAGTGGCGCAAGCGGAAGGTCGACGAGTTCGTCTGCGAGGAGCTGCCCGAGCCGTCCGGCCTCCCGGAGCCGGACCCGGCCGAGCGCCAGGTGCTGCACGACGCGATGTGGCGCGCGGTCCTGAAGCTGCCGGAGCGGCAGCGTCAGATGGTGGTCCTGCGGTACTACGAGGACCTGAGCGAGGCGCAGACGGCCGAGGTGCTCGGGGTGTCGGTCGGCACGGTCAAGAGCGCGGTGTCCCGGGCGCTCGGCAAGCTCCGCGAGGACCCGGAGCTGACGCCGGTGCGGTAGCCGCGAACCGGCCGCGGACTCACGCCAGTGATCACTGGCAATTTGCGTACTCTCGGGTAGTGACATACCGCGCGGTACGTGCGCAGAATCTGCACACCCCTTCTGCCACGTAGCGCCCACCGGGAGGACGCCCCGTGTACAGCACCATGCAGGACGTACAACTGACCGTGAGCCGCATCCTCCAGCACGGGATGACGATCCACGGAAAGTCCACCATCACCACCTGGACGGGCGAGCCCGAGCCGCAGCGCCGCACGTTCGCGGAGGCCGGGACGCGCGCGCACCAGCTGGCCCACGCCCTGCGCGACGAACTCGGCGTCATCGGCGACCAGCGCGTCGCCACCCTCATGTGGAACAACTCCGAGCACGTCGAGGCGTACTTCGCGATCCCCTCCATGGGCGCGGTGCTCCACACCCTCAACCTCCGCCTGCCGCCCGAGCAGCTGGTGTGGATCGTCAACCACGCCGCCGACCGGGTCGTCCTCGTCAACGGCTCCCTGCTCCCGCTCCTCGCCCCGCTGCTCCCGCACCTGCCGACGGTCGAGCACGTCGTCGTCGCGGGCCCGGGCGACCGCTCCCTCCTGGACGGCGCGGCCCCGCGCGTCCACGACTACGAGGAGCTGATCGCCGGCCGCCCGACCGCGTACGACTGGCCCGAGCTGGACGAGCGCACGGCCGCCGCCATGTGCTACACCTCCGGCACCACCGGCGACCCCAAGGGCGTCGTCTACTCGCACCGCTCGATCTACCTGCACTCCATGCAGGTGAACATGGCCGAGTCGATGGGCCTCACCGACCGGGACACGACCCTGGTCGTCGTCCCGCAGTTCCACGTCAACGCCTGGGGTCTGCCGCACGCCACCTTCATGACCGGCATCAACATGCTCATGCCGGACCGCTTCCTCCAGCCGGCCCCGCTCGCCGACATGATCGAGCGCGAGAGGCCGACCCACGCGGCCGCCGTCCCCACCATCTGGCAGGGGCTGCTCGCCGAGGTCACCGCGAACCCCCGCGACCTCTCCTCGATGACCCAGGTCACCATCGGCGGCGCCGCCTGTCCGCCCTCCCTCATGGAGGCGTACGACCGGCTCGGCGTCCGCCTCTGCCACGCCTGGGGCATGACCGAGACCTCCCCGCTGGGCACGATGGCCCACCCGCCGCACGGCCTCACCGCCGAGGAGGAGTGGCCCTACCGGGTCACGCAGGGACGCTTCCCGGCCGGTGTGGAGGCCCGCCTCGTCGGCCCCGGCGGCGAGCACCTCCCCTGGGACGGGGAGTCGGCGGGCGAGCTGGAGGTGCGCGGCACCTGGATCGCGGGCTCGTACTTCGGCGGGATCGGCGCCGAGGAGATCCGCCCCGCCGACAAGTTCAGCGAGGACGGCTGGCTCAAGACCGGCGACGTCGGCGTGATCGGCCCGGACGGCTTCCTCACCCTGACCGACCGCGCCAAGGACGTCATCAAGTCGGGCGGCGAGTGGATCTCCAGCGTCGAGCTGGAGAACGCCCTCATGGCCCACCCGGCGGTCGCCGAGGCCGCCGTCGTCGCGGTGCCGGACGAGAAGTGGGGCGAGCGTCCGCTCGCGACCGTCGTCCTCAAGGAGGGCGAGGCGGCGGACTACGAGACGCTGAAGGCCTTCCTCGCGGACGAGGGCGGCATCGCGAAGTGGCAGCTGCCGGAGCGGTGGGCGATCGTCCCGGCGGTGCCGAAGACGAGCGTCGGAAAGTTCGACAAGAAGGTCATCCGCAGGCAGTACGCGGAGGGCGAGCTGGACGTCACCCGGCTGTAGCGCCACCGGACGCGGAGGGCGAGCCGGACGTCACCCGGCTGCAGCGCCACCGGTTGTCATCGGGCGCGCCACCGATCGGCACCGACCGGCCCCACGGGGCTAGTTGGTGCCGATCTTCGCGAGCAGGTCGACGATCCTGGCCTGGACCTCGGTGCTGTTCGCCCGCTCGGCGAGGAACAGCACCGTCTCGCCGGAGTCGAGCTTCGCCAGCTCCTCCGCGACCAGGTCGGCCGAGGTGTAGACGACGAGCGGCGTGCGGTTCAACTGCCCGTTCGCGCGCAGCCAGTCGATGATCCCGGCCCGGCGGCGGCGCACCTGCATCAGGTCCATCACCACCAGGTTCGGCCGCGTCCGGGTGGCCAGCGTGACCGCCTCCGTGTCGGTGGCCGCCCGCGCGACCTGCATCCCGCGCCGCTCCAGGGTGGCCGCGAGCGCCTCCGCGATCGACTCGTGCTCCTCGATCAGCAGGACCCGGGACGGGTGCTGCTCGCTGTCGCGGGGTGCCAGCGCCTTGAGGAGCACGGCCGGATCGGCACCGTACGCCGCCTCCCGGGTCGCCTGCCCGAGCCCGGCCGCCAGCAGCACCGGCACCTCGGCGGCGACGGCCGCCTGACGCAGCGACTGCAGCGCGGTCCGGGTGATGGGGCCGGTCAGCGGGTCGACGAAGAGCGCGGCCGGGAAGGCGGCGATCTGCGCGTCGACCTCCTCGCGGGAGTGCACGATCACCGGCCGGTAGCCGCGGTCGCTCAGCGCCTGCTGCGTGGAGACGTCGGGCGCGGGCCACACGAGCAGCCGACGGGGGTTGTCGAGGGGCTCCGGGGGCAGCTCGTCGTCGACGGGACGCGGGGCGGGCCGGTTGGCGACCTCGACCGCGCCGCCGGGACCGTCGAGCGGCTCGGGCCCCTCGGCGGAGCCCTCGGCGGGTGCTCCTATGGCGTACGCGCGGCCCTCGGCCGGGGTGTCGTGCGGCGAGGGGGCCGGCGCCGTCGGCTGGGGGTGCGGCCTGGCCTCCGCCGCCGGGGCGGGCGCGGCGAGCGCGGCCGGGACCGGCGGGTCGACCTCGGGCGGGGTGGCGAGCCTGCGGCGGCGCCCCGAACCGTTCGAGGGCCCGGCGGGGGCACCGGGGGCGGCCGGACCGCTCGTCGGGGCCGGCGGGACGAAGGGCACGCCCTGCCCGAGGGTACGGACGCTGAACGCCCGCCCCTGGGTGGAGTCCTTCGACACCGTCGCCGGCATCGGCAGCTCGGGCGGCAGTGGTACGGAGCCGGTGCCGGTCCCGCCCGGGGGCGCGGGCTCCGGAGCGGCCGCGGGCTCCGGCCGCGGGAGCGCCACGGCCCGGCGCCGCCCGGTCGGCTCGACCGCCGTCGCGCCCTCGGCCTGCGGATGGGGCTGCGGCGGCGTGTGGTCGGCGCCCGGGACGCCGCGCACGGCCTCGTGCTGCCCCTCGTCGGAGACGGGCAGCGGGCCGGGCACGGGGCCGGGGGCCGGGAGCTCCGTCCCGGCGTCACGGTCGGCGTCGGCGGGCGGCAGCGCGAACGGGGTGCGGGGCCCGGCCTCGGCGGCGGCGGCCCGCTCCTGCGCGGCGGCCAGCGCGCGCCGGCGGCGCCCGCTCGGCTGCGCCGGAGCGTCCTCCACGGGTCCGGAGGCGACGGCGGGCAGAGCGAGGGCGGCCTGCGCGGGAACCCCGGCCGGCTCGACGGGCACGCCCTGGGGCGGCACGGCCGCGCCGAGCGCGGCACGTCCCTGGGCGCCCTCGGCGGCGGTCACCACGGAGCCCTCGGCGGGCCGTCCCCGTCGCCGCCCGGTGGGCTCCACGGGGGCGCCCGCGGCGGCGGACGGCACCGGGACGGCGGAGTCCGCGGCGGCATTCTGCTGGGCGGGGATCAGCTCGGCCGGACCGGCGGCCTCTCCCGTACGGGCACGGCGGCGGCCGCTCGGCTCGGTGCCGGTCTCGGGCGCGACCGCGCTCTCCAGGAAGGCGTCGGTCGAGCCGCGCCGGGCCCGCCGCCGCCCGCCGCCGGAGGTCTCGGCCCCCGGCTCGGAGGGCCCTCCCGTGACGGACCCGGACGCGGGCACCGGCCCGGAGACGGACGCGGGCACCGGCCCGGCCGCCAGCGCGAGGCCCGATCCGGGGACGTGAGCGTCACCGGGGCCGGTGGCCGGCCCCGTGGCCGGTCCTGAGCCCTGTGCGGGTCCCGAGGCCTGCGCCGGTCCCGAGGCCTGCGCGGGCAGGGCGAGGGCCTCACGGCCGCCCGAGGGCGCGTCGCCGCGCGGACCGGGCTCCGGCGCGGGCACGGTGCCCCGGCCGGCGCCGACCGGCACCTCCAGGACGTACGCGCCCCCGCTCGTCCCCGGTACCTCATGGGTCTGCACGACACCGCCGTGCGCCGCGACGATGCCGCGCACGACGGGCCCGTGCACCGGGTCGCCGCCCGCGTACGGGCCGCGGACCTCGATGCGGACGACGTCACCGCGCTGTGCGGCGGCGACCACGATCGTGGAATCGCTCGGGGTCCGGTCGGCCTTGCTCTTGCCGGTCGCGTCGACACCGGCGACGTCCGCGACGAGGTGCGCGAGCGCGGTCGTCAGCCGGGCCGCGTCCACCTCGGCCTCGATGGGCGGCGCGTGCACGGCGAACTGGGCGCGGCCGGGCCCGATCAGCTCCACGGCGCCGTCGATGCCGCCGGACACGATCCCGTCCAGCAGCACCACGGCCTTGTCGAGCCGCTCGTCCCCCGCGTCGAGCCGCTGGTAGCCGAGCACGTTGTCGACGAGGGACGTCATCCGCGCGTATCCGGCGGCCAGGTGGTGCAGGACCTGGTTGGCCTCGGGCCACAGCTGCCCGGCGTCGTCGGCGGCGAGGGTGCCCAGCTGGGTGCGCAGCTCGTCCAGGGGCCCGCGCAGCGACTCGGCGAGGACGGCGGTCAGCTGCTCGTGGCGGGCGGCGAGGGAGGCGTACTTCTCCGCCTGCGCCTCGCGCTCGGCCGCGTGCCGCTCGGCGCGGTCGGCGAGCTCGGCGGCGTGCTCCTCGACGAGCTGCTCGTACGGCCTGCGGTCGGTGAAGGTCATGACGGCGCCGACGAGCTGGTCCCCGTCCCGTACCGGAGCGGTCGTCAGGTCGACCGGCACCTGGTCGCCCTTCTTCGCCCACAGGACCTGCCCCCGGACCCGGTGCTTGCGGCCGGACTTGAGGGTGTCGGCGAGCGGGGACTCCTCGTACGGGAAGGGCTCGCCGTCGGCGCGCTTGGCGAGGATCAGCGGGTGCAGCTCCTGGCCGCCGAGCTCGCCGGCGCGGTAGCCGAGGATCTGTGCGGCGGCCGGGTTCACGAGGACGACGCGGCCGTCCGTGTCGGTGCCCACGACGCCCTCGGACGCGGCACGCAGGATCATCTCGGTCTGCCGCTGCGAGCGGGCGAGTTCGGCCTCGGTGTCGAGGGTCCCGGTGAGGTCCCGTACGACGAGCATGAGCAGTTCGTCGCCGGTGTAGCCGCCGTACGAGTCGTAGGCCTCGCGCCCGTCCTCCAGGCTGGCGCTGGTCACCTCGACCGGGAACTCGGAGCCGTCCGTGCGGCGGGCGATCATCCGGGTCGGCTTGGTGCGGCCCCGCTCGTCGGTGCCGTCGGGGCGGCGCATGGAGCCGGGGATGAGGCGCGAGTCGAAGGTCGGCAGCAGATCCAGCAGGCCGCGCCCGACGAGCGCGGTGCCGGGCGTCTCGAACATGCCGAGGGCGATGGTGTTGGCGTTGACGACCGTGCCGTTGCAGTTGACGAGCACCAGGCCGTCGGGGAGGGCATCGAGTATGGCTGCGAGGCGAGCAGCGCCTCGGGATGGCCTGCTGCTCACGACGACGCTTCCTCCCAGACGCACTGCACGTGCTCGTCCTATCGGCCCGGCCCCATCTTGCCCCTCGGGCCGCAGCCTGTCACTGAGGGGAGTCTAAGGGAGCCTCGGGGGGTCACCCCCGGACCAGGGGAAGGAGAGGCTCCAGATTCTCCCAACGGGCGATCTCACAGCCGTTGGCCCGGGAGAAGTGCGCGTCGACGCTGCGGCCCTGCCAGGTGCCGGTGACGTGGGCGACGGCGGGCCCGCCGTACATCTGGGTGCACATCTGGTCCCCGGGGACGGGCCGGAACGGGTCGGCGCCCTCCTTCGCCAGCTGGTCCAGGCGCGTACAGGCGTCCCGGGCGTCCGGGTGACTGCCCCCGGCCCGCCCCTCACAGGTGAGGTCGAAGGTGCCGTCGGCCAACGGACGGCCGCTCTTCTCGATGGTGACCGTCAGCGCGTCGGAGGGCGACGCGAACAGCCCGAGCGGCGGCAGGGGGCCGAGGCCGGCGGTCCCGACGGCGGCGGTGGCGAGGGACGCGAGGACGAGACTGCGCAGCATGCGGATCTCCAGGAGCACGGGAAGCACGGGAAGCACGGTGAGGCGGGCGTGCGCGCGCGGGTGCACGGCGCGCCCGCCCCGTCTAACGCTCCGGGAGCCCTGGCGTTGCGCAAGCGGGGTGCGCCGAACGGCACGACGGGGCCGGCAGGGCTTTGCCCTGAACCCCGGAGGGCTAGTACGGTGAGAATCGATTGGTGACAGCGGGTTCGCCTGTGTCATCATCTGCACGCACCACCCGCGCATGCGCGGGGTGCGAGGAGGCGTCGCCTAGTCCGGTCTATGGCGCCGCACTGCTAATGCGGTTTGGGTCTTAAAGCCCATCGAGGGTTCAAATCCCTCCGCCTCCGCCCCACACCGAAGCCCCGGCCCTCAGGCCGGGGCTTCGGCCGTTCCCGGACGACTCTCCGGCGAGCCCCGCCACCGACGTCCGCCGTCGGGGTCCCCCGTCGCGCCCCGACGGTGTGACCCCGGTCTCTTTCCGTGCGATGTCCCCCCGCAAGCCCTCGCCGGACCCTCTCGCCCACGGCCCCCCGCCCGGCCCCCGTCTCGACGTTTTCGCAGGTCACAAGGGGTGAGGGGAATGGATTTCACATGGCGGCGGGACTCATGTAATGTTCTTCCTGTCGCCGGGACAGCGGACCGAAAGGGCCGGGAAAACGGAGACAAGAACTAAAAACAAGCACTCGTAGCTTAACGGATAGAGCATCTGACTACGGATCAGAAGGTTGCAGGTTCGAATCCTGCCGAGTGCACACAGGCAAGAGGCCCGGACGAGAGTCCGGGCCTCTTGCGTTGTGTCCGGTGGTGGGCACGGACGACTCTCCGGCGAGCCCCGCCACCGACGTCCGCCGTCGGGTCCCGCGTCGCGCCGTCTTCCGCCGTGTCTGATGGGCGAGTTCGGCCGAGCAGGGGCGGCCCGGTGGCAGGAGGCCCCCGCCTCCCCCCTGCCCGGAGTCCGCGGATCAGGGGGAGGGAGCGGGGGCCTCGTTCCTCAGGCCGTGGTGCCGGCCGGTGCGGTGCGGGGGGCCGGGGTGGGCAGGACGTGGCGGCGGCGGGTCGGGAGGCCCAGTGTCGGGTGGGCGACGCCCCAGACCGCGCCCTTGCAGACCAGTTCCTTGTAGCCGGCGGCGAACCGGCCCGTGAGGGTCGCGCCGATCGAGCGGTCGTCGGCGGTGACGTACTGGATCAGACCCTCCCTGCGGCCCAGCGAGATGCACTGGTTGAAGTAGCGCGGCGCGGTCTTCGGGAGCTTTCCGCCGGTGAGGCGGGCCGCGACGGCGTCGGCCGCCTGCCAGGCCATGGGGGCGCCCGAGGCGCACGACATCCGGAGCGGCTTCCCGCCGGGGCCCATGGCGAGGGCCGCGTCCCCGACGGCGTACACGTCGGGGTGCGAGACCGAGCGCATCGTCGCGTCGACCACGATCCGGCCGGTGTCGGTGACCTCCAGGGTGGTGGCCCGCGCGATCGGGTGGACCGCGAAGCCGGTGGTCCAGACGGTGACCGCGGCCGGGAGGACGGTGCCGTCGCCCGTGGTCACGCGGTCCGCGTCGACCGCCGTCACGGCGGTCTGCTCGTGTGCCGTGATGCCGAGCCCGCGGAAGACCTTCCGCACGTGCGCGCGTCCCCCGGGCGAGAGCCAGTCGCCGAGCCCGCCGCGGGCGGCGAGGGAGACGGCGAGGTCCGGGCGGGCCTCGGCGATCTCCGTCGCGGCCTCCAGGCCGGTGAGGCCGCCGCCGACGACGACCACGGACTCCCCGGCCCCCAGGCCGGCCAGTCGGTCGCGCAGCCGGAGGGCGCCGGGGCGGCTGGAGATCTCGTGGGCGTGTGCGGCGGTGCCGGGCACCCCCTGGGTGTCCCAGCCGCTGCCGAGGGCGTAGACGAGGGTGTCGTACTCCAGTTCCTCGGTGGCGTCCCCCGCGGTGACGGAGACGGTCTTCCGGTCGGCGTCGACCGCCGTCACCGTCGCCGCCTTCAGCTCGACGCCCGTTCCCGCGAACATCTCGCTGAAGGGCCGGGGCGTGAGTTCCCGGCCGACCGCCAGCTGGTGCAGCCGGACGCGCTCGACGAAGTCGGGCTCGGCGTTGACGAGGGTGATCGCGACGTCCTCGCGGTGGAGCTGCCTGGCGAGGCGTCCGGCGGCGATGGCTCCGGTGTAGCCGGCCCCGAGGACGATGATCCGGTGCTGCTGCATGTGCCTGCTCCTGTCTCGCGCGGTTTCGCCCCTTGAACCGGGCGGGCCGACGATTCCTGACAGGTCTGCGGTGTGACGTGGCTCACAGGGCGGACGGCAGCAGGGGCGCGCCGTGGTCCGTCGCCGCCCAGTGCCGCGTCGCGCGGTCGAGCTTGTCCGGGTTCACCTGGTTGCGGAAGGCGGTGATGCCGTCCGGGGTGACCTCCAGGCACATGATGCCGACGACCCGGCCGTCGAGCACCGCCACCACCGCGGGGGCGCCGTTGGCGGTCGTGGCGTACATGTCGGGCGAGCCGCCGATGACCCTGCGCTTGGCGATGCCGGGCTTGAAGAGGCCCCGCAGGAACGTGGCGACCGCGAGGGCGCCCTCGAAGGCCCTGGCGCGCGCCGGGACCTTGCCGCCGCCGTCGCCGATCGCGACGGCGTCGCCCGTGAGCAGCCGTACGAGCGGTTCGGTACGGCCGCTGGTGGCGGCCGCGAGGAACTCCTCGACGATCCGCCGGGCCCCGGCCTCGTCGATCTCGGTGCGGGCCCTGCCCGCGGCGACGTGCTTCTTCGCCCGGTGGTAGGTCTGCTGGGCGGCGGACTCGGTGATGTCGAGGATCTCGGCGATCTCGCGGTGCGGGTAGTCGAAGGCCTCCCGCAGCACGTACACCGCGCGCTCGTTGGGGGAGAGGCGCTCCATGACGGCGAGGACCGCGTACGAGACGGATTCGCGCTGCTCCGCGGTGTCGGCGGGCCCGAGCATCGGGTCGCCGGTGAGGAGGGGCTCGGGCAGCCACGCGCCCACGTAGGTCTCGCGCCGGGCGCGGGCCGAGGAGAGCTGGTTGAGGCAGAGGTTGGTGAGGACCTTGGTCAGCCAGGCCTCGGGGACCTCGACGCGTGCGACGTCGGCGGCCTGCCA
Source organism: Streptomyces sp. NPDC059695 (assembly GCF_042733785.1). Lineage (NCBI taxonomy): Bacteria > Bacillati > Actinomycetota > Actinomycetes > Kitasatosporales > Streptomycetaceae > Streptomyces > Streptomyces sp. NPDC059695. The sequence goes on from NZ_JBHWFF010000008.1 coordinate 152,540, forward strand.
GCGCAGGAAGGTGTCCTGCACGGCGTCCTCGGCCTCGCTCGCCGAGCCGAGGAGGCGGTAGGCGATGGCCTCCAAGCGCGGCCTGGCGGCCTCGAAGCGGTCGACGTCGTCCACGGTCAGGCCCATGGTCCGGATCCTAGTCCGTGGTCCTTTCGGCGTAGCGGTCGCTCCGGGGCGGGCGTTAGGGTCGGATGATCTTTCTTTTCATCGGATGTGGGGGTTTGGGGCATGGCGCTCTTCGGGAACGCGCACGCGATCGATCCGGCGCAGGCGCAGCAGGACTTCGCGCGGCTGCTCGGGCAGGGGGAGCAGGTGCACGCCGCGTATCTGCTGATCCGCGACACGATCTTCTTCACCGACCGGCGGCTCGTGCTCGTCGACAAGCAGGGCATCACCGGCAAGAAGGTCGAGTACCACTCGATCCCGTACCGGAGCATCACGCACTTCGCCGTGGAGACGGCCGGCACGTTCGACCTGGACGCCGAGCTGAAGATCTGGATCTCGGGCAGCCCGCTGCCGGTCACGAAGACCTTCACCAAGGGGGTCGACATCTACGAGGTGCAGGCGATCCTCACGCAGTTCGTCGCCAAGTAGACCGGCGGAGGGGAGGGGGGTGGGGGGGCAAAACAATACCATGTTTTATATTGGGGCGCCCTACATGGCGCCGAAAGAGAGGCC
>NZ_JBHWFF010000008.1:153227-175147 GCF_042733785.1 Streptomyces sp. NPDC059695
GTTTCCCTCCCCCCGGGGTGTCTATATTTACTCGTTGGTGCGTTTCCTCAGCCTGTCGGGCCCAATGTAGCCGGGGGTTGGGTCTGGTTCTCGGTGGAATCACCGAGAACCCTCCCCTTTTGGGTGAACCTGTCTGATTTGCATGTCAGTTGAATATGCCCTCGGCCTAGCTTGCGAGGCGGAGGTGATGATCGATGGACGCGATCGACATCGATGACCTGGTGCACGCCGCCACCGGAGCGCGCCTGCGGCGGCTGACCGCCCCGGACGGGTCCCACTGGTTCCCGGTGGTGGACGTGGCGAAACGGCTGGGGTACACGGGGACGCGGGAGGCGCTGCGGACCGTCACCCTGCCCGAGGAGTGCCTGGCGGCCGCGCGGGACCTCGGCGGGGGCGAGGGCCTCCCCGGCCGGTCCTCCGGGATCCGGGCGTCGACCCGGATGGTGAGCCTGGAGGGGCTCGTCCAGCTCGTCGGGGCGTGCCGCAGACCGGAGGCCGGGCCGTTCCGGGCATGGACGGCGGGGGTCGTGGCGGCGGTCCAGCGGTACGGCGGATACGGGCTCGAACCCTCGCCGGTGCACTCCGGGTTCCTGCTGCCGCCGGGGCTCGTCGACGTGCTCGTCCGGCTGGAGGGGAGCTTCGACGAGCGGGCCGCCCCGTACGCCGAGCACGTCGAGTACGCGGAGCTGCTCCGCGAGACCCGGCAGAACCTCTCCAGGGTCGCCGACTCCCTGGAGCGTCTCGCCGTGCCGCGTCAGCGCACCGGAGCCGCCGTCGCGCTCACCCCGCAGGAGCTCGTGGAGTCCTGGGCCATCACCGGGGACGTGCGGACGGTGGCCTCGTTCCTGGCGCCCGGGCTCGTACGGGGCGGGGTGCGCTACCGGCCGCAGGACGTCACCCGCCGCACCGGCCTCTCCGGCGAGCGCGTCCGGGACTGCGTCCGCCTCCTGCTCGAACGGGGCTGCATGCGCGAGGTGGGCAGCCCGGCGCCGGACGGGACCCGCATCTACGTGCTGCCCTGACCCCAGCCGTCCCGACGGGCCCGCGCCACCGCCACCACCTGGTGGGCGTCGGCGTACACGATCCGCCCCGGGTCCGCGGACTCCAGCCGTACGCAGGGCACGCCGTGGTCCCGCAGGATGCGCAGGTACGGGGCGACCCTGGCCAGCGCCTCGGTCGCGGTGGGGCGGAACCAGGCGGCGGCCCCCGGGTTCACCGCGGGGTCGTAGACCGTCGGGTCCACCGTCGTCGGGTTCGGGAAGTGCGCGTCGTACCAGTCGTTCGAGGCGCGCCAGACCGCGTACTCGTCGGCGGAGAGCCGGCCCTCGCGGGCCAGCGCGTTCGCCAGGCCGAAGACGCCCGGGTGGTGGCCCCGAGGGCTCCTGGCCGGGGACTGGAAGCGGATGTGGCGGAGACTGGACACCGGAGCAGGCTAGGCCGTTTCTTTCGGATCGAGCCCGGCAAGATCCGAAAGAGACGGGCTGGAGGGGTGCGCGCGTGGAGTGGTGGTGCCGGGGGATCGGCTGGGCCGGCGGGGTGCCCGGGCTGCGGTGGCGGGGCGGGAAGGTCAGCGCGCTCACGTACGGGCAGCGGCTCGCCTTCCGTGCGGTCGGGGTCCGGCGGTGCCCCGGTGCCCGCGGGAACCCCTGTCCGACAGAGGCCGTCGTGCCCGGCCGTGCCACCGGCGGGCGGTGCCCGGAGTGCGCGCGGCTCGACCGGGCCCACTCCGTCGCGGCCGACACGATCGCCGACGACCCGCAGCCCTACCGTGTGTACCTGGCCTGGTTCGGGCCCGGGATGACCAAGGTCGGGATCACCGCCGAGGCCCGCGGCGAGGCCCGGCTCCTGGAGCAGGGCGCCGTCGCGTTCAGCTGGCTCGGCCGGGGTCCGCTGATGGCCGCCCGGCGCACCGAGGAGGTGCTGCGGCAGGCCCTCGGCGTGCCCGACCGGGTGGCGTACGAGCGGAAACGGGCCGCCCGGCACGCCCTGCCGCCTGCCCCGGAACGAGCCCGTGAGGTCGAGGCGCTGTACCGGCGGGCGCGGGCGGTCGGCGGCTGGACGGAGACCCTGGAGCCGGTGGAGTTCGCCGCGCGGGACCACGCGGCGGCGTTCCACCTCGACGGGCTGCCCCGCCTCGACGGCACCGTCACCGAGCTCGTCGGCGGCGGCGTCGTGACCGGGCGGCTGCTCGCCGCCGCCGGTCCCGACCTGCACCTCCTCGCCCCCGACGGGCGCTGTCTCGCGCTGGACACCCGGCTCATGGGCGGCTGGATCCTGGAGGCCGCGGGGGACGAGGACGGCCTCTCGGTGCCGGTGACGGCGGTGGCCGGGGCGGCCCTCGGCGCCCAGGAAGGGCTCTTCTGATCACTTCGTAAAGTCTTGGATCCCTTTCCCCGGCCGCCGTGGACATCCCGCCACCGCCCCGGCGAGGGTGATCACATGACCCCGAAGCTGGTGGCGGGCATCGAACCGCCCTACTACACCGCCGTGTTCACCTCCGTCCGTCCCGACGCCCCCGAGGGCTACGCCGAGACGGCGACCCGGATGCACGAGCTCGTCCGGGACGTCCCCGGCTTCCTCGGCTACGAGTCGGCCCGCACTCCCGGTGGCATCGGCATCACCGTCGCCTACTTCCGCGACCTGGAGGCCCTGGACGCCTGGCGCCTCCACACCGAGCACCAGGCGGCCAAGGCGCACGGCCGGAAGCACTGGTACGACAGCTACAGCGTCCACATCGGCAAGGTCGAGCGGAGCTACGGCTATGAGCGCGAGTGACCACGACGGGGCGCGGGCGCGGCCCGACGGCGATGCGCTGCCGGATCGGCCGGACGGCGATGCGCTGCCGGAGCGGCTCGACGGCATCGGGCCGCCTCCGCAGCTCGACGCCGATGCGCTGGTGGCGCGCCTCGGCCTGCCCGGACTCGTCGACGTGCACACGCACTTCATGCCGCAGAACGTCCTCGACAAGGTCTGGGCGTACTTCGACGCCGTCGGCCCCCTCACCGGCGTCGCCTGGCCCATCACCTACCGCGAGGAGGAGGAGCGCCGGGTCGCCCTCCTGCGCGGCTTCGGGGTGCTCGCCTTCACCGCGATGCTCTACCCGCACAAGCCCGGCATGGCCGCCTGGCTGAACTCCTGGGCCGCCGACTTCGCGGCCCGCACCCCGGACTGTCTGCACACGGCGACGCTCTTCCCCGAGCCGGGCGCCGACGCGTACGTCCACCAGGCGCTCGACGCCGGCGCCCGGGTCTTCAAGGTGCACCTCCAGGTCGGCGACTTCGACCCGAACCTCCCCGAGCTCGACGGCTCCTGGGGCGCCCTGGAGGACAGCGGCACGCCCGTCGTCGTGCACTGCGGCTCCGGTCCGAGCCCGGGCAGGTTCACCGGCCCCGGGCCCATGGGGCGGCTGCTCGCCCGGTACCCCCGGCTGCGCGTGATCGTCGCGCACATGGGGATGCCGGAGTACGGCGACTTCCTCGACCTGGCCCAGCGGTACGAGGGTGTCCACCTCGACACGACCATGGCCTTCACGGACTTCAGCGAGCGGCTCGCGCCGTTTCCCGGGACCGAGCGGGAGCGGCTCGTCGACCTCGGCGACCGGATCCTGCTCGGCTCGGACTTCCCGAACATCCCGTACCCGTACGGCCACCAGCTCCACGCCCTCGAACGGCTCGGGCTCGGGGACGACTGGCTCCGGCGCGTCCTGTACGAGAACGGGGCCGCGTTGTTTCACGTGAAACCCTGAGCGGCCCGCGCGTCCCTTTCTCAGGGAATTCACAGGAAAGGGAAAGGGACCTCTCAGTGGCGGCGGACACCGTGATGCCATGACCGTCACCACACGCCGCACCGGCACCCACGCCGACATGCTCCGCGCCGACGGAACCGCCGTCCGGGTCCTCGTCGTCGACGACGAGGCCTCGCTCTCCGAGCTGCTCTCCATGGCCCTGCGCTACGAGGGATGGCAGGTCCGCAGCGCCGGGGACGGGGCCGCCGCCCTCCGCTCCGCGCGCGAGTTCCGGCCCGACGCCGTCATCCTCGACATCATGCTCCCGGACGTCGACGGACTGAGCCTGCTCGGCTCGATCCGCCGCGAGCTGCCCGACGTCCCCGTGCTGTTCCTGACCGCGCGGGACGCCGTCGAGGACCGCATCGCCGGGCTCACCGCCGGCGGGGACGACTACGTCACCAAGCCCTTCAGCCTGGAGGAGGTCGTGGCCCGGCTCCGCGGCCTCATCCGCAGGTCGGGGGCCGCGCAGACGCGCAGCGAGTCCCTGCTCGCCGTGGGGGACCTGACCCTGGACGAGGACAGCCACGAGGTCACCCGGGGCGGCGACTCCATCCACCTCACCGCGACGGAGTTCGAGCTGCTGCGGTACCTCATGCGCAATCCCCGCCGGGTGCTCAGCAAGGCGCAGATCCTCGACCGGGTCTGGTCGTACGACTTCGGCGGCCAGGCCAACGTCGTCGAGCTCTACATCTCCTACCTGCGCCGGAAGATCGACGCCGGCCGCTCGCCGATGATCCACACCCGGCGCGGCGCGGGTTACCTGATCAAGCCGGGGGAGTAGGTCCCGTGCGTCTGCGACGGGGGCGGCCGTGGTCGCTGCGGACACGGCTCGTCGTCTCGGCGGTCGCGCTGATCGCGGTCGTCGCGACCGTGATCGGCACGGTGACGACGATCGCGTTCCGCTCGTACCTGTACGACCAGGCCGACGAACAGGTACGGGCCGTCGCGCACCGGGCCGCCGGGCCGCCGGTCGCCCTGCCCGTGCCCGTCCCCGAGGAGGCGCGGGGCCGGGATCCGCTCGGCTTCGTCATCGGGCCGGGGACACCGCACGGCACGCTCGGGGCCGTCCTCACGGCCGAGGGCGTCTCCTCCGCCGGAACCCAGGCGGAGGCCGAGGACAACGGCGTGTACGGCACGAAGTTCCGGATCAAGGACCTGGATGCGGCCCAGCTGGCCGCGCTCGCCGCCGTCCCCCGTGACGACCGGCCGCACACCGTCGATCTGCCCGGCGGGCTCGGCGCGTACCGGGTCGCGTACGCCACCGGGGCCAACGGCGCGTTCCTCATAGGCCTCCCCCTCACCGAGGTCGAGGACGCCCTCTCCACCCTCGTCCTCGTCGAACTGAGCGTCACCGCCGCCGGACTCGTCGCGGCCTCGCTCGCCGGGACCGTGCTCGTCCGGATCGCCCTCCGCCCGCTGCGCCGCGTCGCCATCACCGCCCGCCAGGTCGCCCGTCTCCCCCTGCACAGCGGGGAGGTGGCGCTCCATCAGCGCGTCCCGGAGGCCGAGGCCGACCCGCGCACCGAGGTCGGCCAGGTCGGCGCCGCCCTCAACCGGATGCTCGACCACGTCCATTCCGCCCTCGACGCCCGCCAGCAGAGCGAGACGCGGGTCCGGCAGTTCGTCGCGGACGCCAGCCACGAGCTGCGCACCCCGCTCGCCTCGATCCGGGGATACGCGGAGCTCACCCGGCGCGGCCGCGAGGAGTGCGGTCCCGACACCCGGCACGCCCTCGGCCGGATCGAGTCCGAGGCGACCCGGATGACGGGCCTCGTCGAGGACCTCCTGCTGCTCGCCCGGCTCGACGCCGGCCGGCCCCTGTCGTACGAGACCACCGACCTCGTCCCCCTCGTCGTGGACGCCGTCGGCGACGCCCGCGCCGCGGGCCCCGACCACCACTGGCGGCTCGAACTGCCCGAGCAGGAGGCCCTCGTACGGGTCGACGGCGCCCGGCTCCAGCAGGTCCTCGTCAACCTCCTCGCCAACGCCCGTACCCACACCCCGCCCGGCACCAAGGCCACCGCACGCGTCCGCACCGAGGGCACGACGGTGTGCGTGGACGTCGAGGACGACGGCCCCGGCATCCCGCCCGAGCTGCTCCCCGCCGTCTTCGAACGCTTCGCGCGCGGCGACGCCTCGCGCTCCCGGCACGCCGGATCCACCGGCCTCGGACTCGCCATCGTCCGTGCGGTCGTCCTCGCCCACGGCGGGGACGTGACGGTCGAAAGCGCCCCCGGACGGACCGTCTTCACCGCCCGGCTGCCCGCCGCACCGCACTCACAGGCGGCGCACAGGCTCATCACACAGCCGTGACAGCGGGGCCCGGAAGGGTCCCCGTCATGCGAACCCAAACCCTCGGGGAAGCCCTTCCCGCCCGGGAGCACCTGCCGGTGAACGTCGCCGGACGGCCCGTCCTGGACGTGGTGATCCCCGTCTACAACGAGGAGAAGGACCTGGAGCCGTGCGTCCGCCGGCTCCACGAGCACCTCCTCCGGACCTTCCCCTACGGCTTCCGCATCACCGTCGCCGACAACGCCTCCACCGACACGACGCCCGCCGTCGCCGCCGCCCTCGCGGCCGAGGTGGCCGAGGTGCGCTCCGTACGTCTGGAGCAGAAGGGCCGCGGCCGGGCGCTGCGGACGGTGTGGTCCGCCTCGGACGCGCCCGTCCTCGCCTACATGGACGTGGACCTGTCCACCGACCTCAACGCGCTGCTCCCGCTGGTCGCACCCCTCATCTCCGGTCACTCGGACCTGGCGATCGGCTCCCGGCTCGCCCGCTCCTCGCGGGTGGTGCGCGGGCCGAAGCGGGAGTTCATCTCGCGCGCCTACAACCTGATCCTGCGCTCCTCGCTCGCCGCGCGGTTCTCCGACGCGCAGTGCGGCTTCAAGGCCATACGGCGCGAGGTCGCCGAGCGGCTGCTCCCGATGGTCGAGGACACCGGCTGGTTCTTCGACACCGAGATGCTGGTCCTCGCCGAGCGGGCCGGGCTGCGCATCCACGAGGTGCCGGTCGACTGGGTCGACGACCCCGACTCGACCGTCCACATCGTGAGGACGGCGACGGACGACCTGAAGGGCGTGTGGCGGGTGGGGCGGGCCCTCGCGACCGGTTCGCTGCCGCTCGACCGGCTCGCCCGGCCCTTCGGCGACGACCCCCGGGACCGCGAGCTGAACGGCGTGCCGGGCGGACTGGCCCGCCAGCTCGTCGGCTTCTGCGTGGTCGGGGCGCTGTCCACGCTCTTCTACCTCGCGCTCTACTCGGCCTTCCGTCTCGGCGTGGGCCCGCAGCCCGCCAACGCCGCCGCGCTCCTCGTGTCCGCCGTCGCCAACACGGCGGCCAACCGGCGCCTCACCTTCGGCGTGCGGGGCCGGGACCGGGCCGTCCGCCACCAGGCGCAGGGGCTCGTGGTCTTCGCCATCGGCCTGGCCCTGACCAGCGGTTCGCTCGCCGCCCTCGGCGCGGCGACCGGTGATCCCGCGCACTCCACCGAGCTCGCCGTCCTGATCGTCGCCAACCTCGCAGCGACCGTCCTGCGCTTCCTGCTCTTCCGCCTCTGGGTGTTCCCCGAGCGCCAGGCCCCCCAGGCCGCCTGCCCTCAGGCCGCCTCCTCGCAGGGCCCCTCCTCGCAGGCCATTTCCTCGCAGCCCACCTGCCCGCAGGCGACAACCTCCCCGCAGCCCGCCCCCGTCCTGTCCTCCCCGCAGACCTCCGCAAGGGACGAACGATGACCACCCTCTCCCCCGCCGTCCCCGCGGCGCCCCACCCGGGCCGGCTCGCCCGGCTGTGGCGCGGTCGCGCCGAGGACGCCCCCTGGGTCCGTCCCGCCTTCCTCGGCCTGCTCGCCGCCACCGCGCTGCTCTACCTGTGGAACCTGAGCGCCTCCGGATACGCCAACTCCTTCTACTCCGCCGCCGTGCAGGCCGGCGGCGAGAGCTGGAAGGCCTTCTTCTTCGGCTCGCTCGACGCGGCCAACGCCATCACCGTCGACAAGCCGCCGGCCGCGCTGTGGCCGATGGCGCTGTCCGTCCGGCTCTTCGGGCTCGGCTCCTGGCAGATCCTCGTGCCCGAGGTGCTCATGGGCGTGGGCACCGTGGCCGTGCTCTACGCGGCCGTGCGCCGGCGGTTCGGCGCGGGCGCGGGCCTGATCGCGGGCGCGGTCCTCGCGCTGACGCCGGTCGCCGCGCTGATGTTCCGCTTCAACAACCCGGACGCGCTCCTCGCGCTGCTGATGACGGTCGCGGTGTACTGCGTGCTGCGGGCGCTGGAGCAGGAGCGGGGCGCCGCGAGGTGGCTGGTGGGGGCGGGCGTGGCGTTCGGTGTCGCGTTCCTCGCGAAGACGCTCCAGGCCTTCCTGATCCTGCCGCCGCTCGCGCTGGTGTACCTGGTGTGCGCGCCCGGCGGGTTCGCGCGGCGGCTCGGCCGGCTGGGCCTCGGCGGGCTCGCGATGCTCGTCTCGGCGGGCTGGTGGGTGGCCCTGGTCGAGCTGTGGCCGGCGGCCTTCCGTCCGTACGTCGGAGGCTCGCAGAACAACAGCTTCCTGGAGCTGACCTTCGGCTACAACGGCCTCGGCCGCATCAACGGCGACGAGACCGGCAGCGTCGGCGGCGGTGGCGGTCCCGGCGGTGGCACGGGCGGGGGCCGCTGGGGCGAGACCGGCGTCGTCCGGATGTTCAACGACTCGGTGGGCGGTCAGATCTCCTGGCTGCTGCCGGCCGCGCTGGTCCTGCTCGTCGCGGGGCTCGTCGTCACCCGGCGGGCGCCCCGGACGGACACCGCGCGCGCCGCGTTCCTGGTGTGGGGCGGCGCGCTCCTGATGACGCTCGCCGTGTTCAGCTTCATGGCCGGCATCTTCCACGAGTACTACACGGTGGCGCTGGCCCCGTACCTCGCGGCTCTCGTCGGCATGGGTGCGGCGGTGCTGTGGGAGGAGCGCACGCGCTGGGCGGCCTCGGCGGTGCTCGCGGGGACGGTGGCGGTGACGGTCTGGTGGGCCTGGACGCTGCTCGGCCGTACGCCGGACTGGCTGCCGTGGCTGCGCTGGGCGGTTCTGGTGGCGGGTGCGGCGGCCGCGTCGGGGCTGCTCCTCGCGGGCCGGGTCGACCGGCGGTTCGGGCTCGCGGCGGCGGGACTCGGCCTGACGGCGGGGCTCGCGGGGCCCTTCGCGTACACCCTGGCGACGGTGGACGCCGGGCATCAGGGTTCGATCGTGACGGCGGGTCCGGCGGGCGGCGCGATGGGCGGTCGCGGCCCGGGCGGCGGCCGGCTCTTCGAGGGCGGGACGATGCGGGGCGGCGGGATGCCGGGCGGGGGCCAGATGCCGGGCGGTCCGGGCGGGCAGATGCCCGGCGGAGGCCAGATGCCCGGGGGTCAGGGCGGGCAGATGCCCGGCGGCCAGGGCGGCGGGATGCCCGCCGGCACCCCGCCCGGCGGTGCCGCCCTGGAGGGCTTCGGCCCCGGTGGCAACCGGCGCCCCGGCACCGGCGGCGGGATGGGCGGCCTGCTCAACGGCGCCAGTGTCGGTGCGAAGGCGAAGGCCGCCCTGCTCGCCGACGCCGACACGTACACCTGGGTCGCGGCCACGGTCGGCGCGCAGAACGCCGCCAGCTACCAACTCGCCACGGAGAAGCCGGTCATGGCGATCGGCGGCTTCAACGGCAGCGACCCGTCCCCGACGCTCGACCAGTTCAAGCAGTACGTCGCCGAGGGGAGGATCCACTACTTCATCGGCGGCGGCGAGGGCGGCGGAGCCGCCGGTGAGGGCGAGGGCGGCCGTGGCGGCTTCGGCGGTCCCGGCGGCGACTCCGAGATCTCCACGTGGGTGTCGGAGACCTTCGAGAAGGTCACGGTCGACGGCGCCACCTTCTACGACCTGACCCGCCCCCAGTAATCGCTATACAGCGTACGAGAGCTCTTGTACGGTGTACGAGCCTTGGTCTCGTACACCGTATAGGAGTCTCCTGTCATGACAGCTACCGGCGGCCATCCGCAGCGCTGGCTGATCCTCGGCGTCATCTGTCTCGCCCAGCTCACCGTGCTGCTCGACAACACCGTGCTCAGCGTCGCCATCCCCTCGCTGACCTCGGAGCTCCACGCCTCCACCACCGACATCCAGTGGATGATCAACGCGTACTCGCTCGTCCAGTCCGGCCTGCTGCTCACCGCCGGGAACGCCGCCGACCGCTACGGCCGCAAGAAGCTCCTCGCCGCCGGCCTCGCGCTCTTCGGCCTCGGCTCGCTCGCCGCCGGTCTCGCCGGCTCCACCGGGCAGCTGATCGCCGCCCGCGCGGGCATGGGCGTCGGCGGCGCGCTCCTGATGACGACGACCCTCGCCGTCGTCATGCAGATCTTCGACGACTCCGAGCGGGTGAAGGCCATCGCGCTCTGGTCCACGGTCGCCTCGCTCGGCTTCGCCGGCGGCCCGCTGATCGGCGGCGTCATCCTCAACCACTTCTGGTGGGGAATGATCTTCCTGATCAACATTCCGGTGGCGGTCGTCGCGCTCGTCGCCGTCCTCAAGCTCGTCCCGGAGTCCAAGAACCCGCAGGGCGAGCGCCCCGACCTGCTCGGCGCGCTGCTCTCCACCATCGGCATGACCGCCGTCGTGTACGCGATCATCAGCGGTCCCGAGCACGGCTGGCTCTCCGCGCAGGTGCTCGTCCCGGCCGCGATCGGTGTCGCCGGCCTGGGAGCCTTCGCGCTGTGGGAGCTCCGCACCCCGTACCCGATGCTGGACATGCACTTCTTCCGGAACCAGAAGTTCATCGGCGCCATCGGCGGCTCGATCCTGGTCGTTTTCGGCATGGGCGGCTCGCTCTTCCTGCTCACCCAGCACCTGCAGTTCGTCCTCGGGTACGAGCCGCTCGAAGCCGGTCTCCGGATGGCGCCGCTCGCCCTGACGATCGTCGGCCTCAACCTGACCGGCGTCGGTCCGAGGATCGTCATGAAGCTCGGCACTCCGCCCACCGTCGTCCTCGGCATGACGCTGGTCGCGGCCGGTCTCACCTCGATCTCGCTGCTCGGCGGCGGCACGGACGGCAGCTACTGGGGCATGCTGCTCGGCCTGGTCCTGATGGGCGTCGGCATCGCGGTCTCCTCCCCGGCCATGGCCAACGCGGTCATGAGCGCGATCCCGCCGGAGAAGGCGGGCGTGGGCGCCGGCATCAACGGCACCCTGGCCGAGTTCGGCAACGGCCTGGGCGTCGCCGTCCTCGGCGCCGTGCTCAACGCCCGCTTCGCCGCGCTCGTCGCCGTGACCGCCACCTCGCTCCCGGCCGCGCTCGCCGCCGCGGGCGGCGAGGCCGAACGGCGTCAGATCTCGGACGCCTTCGCCTCCGGGCTCCAGACCAGCCAGCTGGTCGGCGCGATCGCCGTCTTCGCCGGCGGACTGCTCGCGGCCGCGCTGCTCAGGCGCGCCGAACGCGCGGAGAAGGCCGTGGCGCCCGAGCAGGCGGTCGCTGCCTAGCATGGTCACGGACCGCTGACAGACGGAGGAACGCGATGGTCAAGGCAGCCGATCGGGCCAAGAACCCGGCGCGTTCCAGCGTCTGGCTGGAGAAGAGGGCCGCCCGCAGCGGTGGCGGCCCGGCCGGGCTCGACCGGGACCGGATCGTCACCGCGTCCATCCGGATGCTCGACGAGGAGGGCCTGGCCGGGCTGTCGATGCGCAAGCTCGCGACCGAGCTGAACGTCACGGCGATGTCCCTGTACTGGTACGTGGACACCAAGGACGACATCCTCGAGTACGCCATGGACAGCGTCTACGGGGAGATCGACCTCGCGGCGGTCGACGCCGCCGGGGACTGGCGGGACCGGATCCGGCTGCTCGCCCTGGACTACCGGCGGATGCTGGTCCGCCACTCCTGGATGTCGCCGAGCGCCGGCCAGTACCTGAACATCGGCCCGCACGCGATCGCCGTCAGCCAGAAGATCCACGACACGGTCGCCGAGACCGGCCTCTCGCTGGACCGGCGGCCGAGCGCGATGTCGGCGGTGTTCCAGTTCGTGTACGGCTACGGGACGATCGAGTCCCAGTTCGGCCGGCGCGCGGCGGAGGCGGGCATGTCGCAGGACGAGTTCTACGTGGACTCGGTGAACGCCTTCCGCGACGACCCGGACCTGACCGAGCAGGTGGAGGGGCTGAAGGAGATCCTCGACGAGCGGACCTCGCACGACAGCCTCAGCGTCATCTGGGACCGCGACTTCGGGTACGCCCTGGACGTCCTGATCGCGGGCATCGAGGTCATGGTCGCGCGCGAGGCCGAGGGCACCTGAGAGCAGGAGCCACGGCTCGCCGGCCGCGACGGAGGCGTGACGGTGCGGCGGGGCCTGCACGGAGAGACGACGGAGCGGCGGGGCCTGTACGGAGAAACGACGGAGCGGCGGGCCGTCCCCTGCCCGCCGCTCCGTACTCGACCCGGCCGTGCCTCCGCTCGAAGCGCGGCCGGGAGCTCTTCTACTTGGCTTCCGCCTTCTCCGTGTTGCTCTTCAGGGCGACTTCCTTGATGAAGAGGGTCACCACGAAGGCGAGCAGCGCGAACGGTGCCGAGTAGAGGAAGACGTCGGCGACGCCGTGGCCGTACGCGTCCTCCATGACCGTGCGGATCGGGGCCGGCAGCTTGTCCATGTCGGGGATGCCGCCGCCCGAGCCGCCCTGGCCCAGGGCGCCCGCGGCCTTCGGACCGAGCTCGGTCAGGCCCTCCTTGACGTAGTCCGTGACCCGGTGGGCCATGACCGCGCCGAGCGCCGAGACACCGATCGCACCGCCCAGGGAGCGGAAGAAGGTGACGGTGGAGGAGGCGGCGCCGAGGTCGGCGGGGGCCACCTGGTTCTGGGTGCAGAGCACCAGGTTCTGCATCATCATGCCGAGGCCGAGGCCGAGGACCGCCATGAAGATCGCGATGTGCCAGTACGCCGTGTCGTAGCGGATCGTGCCGAGCAGGCCGAGGCCGCCGGCCGCCAGGGCGCCACCGCTGACCAGCCAGGCCTTCCAGCGGCCGGTCTTGGTGATGATCAGGCCGGAGACGGTGGAGGAGACGAACAGGCCGCCGATCATCGGGATGGTGAGGACGCCGGACATGGTCGGCGACTCGTTCCGGGCCAGCTGGAAGTACTGGCTGAAGAAGACCGTGCCGGCGAACATCGCGACGCCCACGGCGAGCGAGGCCAGCGAGGCGAGGGTGATCGTCCGGTTGCGGAAGAGGCGGAGCGGGATGATCGGCTCGCTCGCCTTCGACTCGACGAGCACGAAGACGCCGCCGAGGGCGATCGCGCCGAGGACCATGACGGCCGTCTGCCAGGACATCCAGTCGTACTTGTCGCCGGCGAAGGTGACCCAGATGAGGAGCAGGGAGACGGCGGCGCTGATGAAGAGGGCACCCGCCCAGTCGACCTTGACCTGACGCTTCACGACGGGGAGGTTCAGGGTCTTCTGCAGGACGATCAGCGCGATGATCGCGAAGGGCACGCCGACGTAGAAGCACCAGCGCCAGCCGAGCCAGTCGGTGTCGGTGATGACGCCGCCGAGCAGCGGGCCGCCGACGGTGGCGACGGCGAAGGTCGCGCCGAGGTAGCCGCTGTAGCGGCCGCGCTCACGCGGGGCGATCATGGCGGCCAGGATGATCTGGGAGAGGGCGGTCAGACCGCCGACGCCGATGCCCTGGACGACACGGCAGGCGATGAGCATGCCGGTGCTCTGCGAGAGACCGGCGACGATCGAGCCCGTGACGTAGATGATCAGGGCTATCTGGACGAGCAGCTTCTTGGAGAAGAGGTCCGCGAGCTTGCCCCAGAGCGGGGTGGTCGCGGTCATCGCCAGGAGCGCGGCGGTCACGACCCAGGTGTAGGCGGACTGGCCGCCGCCCAGGTCGGTGATGATCTGGGGGAGGGCGTTGGAGACGATCGTCGAGGACAGGATGGCGACGAACATGCCGAGCAGCAGCCCGGACAGCGCCTCCATGATCTGCCGGTGCGTCATCGGGGCGGTCTCGCCGCCACCGCCGGTACCGGTGACGCCGTCCCGCGCACCGGTGTCGGGCGTGGTCGTAGCCATGAACTTCCTTTTTTCTCAAGCGTGGTGGGCCTGGGCCCGGCAGTCCCCGAAGGAGTCGCGGAGGCGGGCGAGCAGGTGGGTGAGGAGTTCGACGTCGTCGTCGGACCACTCCGAGAGGTGACGGGAGAAGGCCTCGGTCACACGGCCGTCGAGTTCGCCGAGCTTCGCGTGGCCCGGTTCCGTGAGTCGCAGGATGCGGGAGCGCCTGTCGTCCGGGTCGGGCAGGCGCTCGATCCAGCCGCGTTCCACCGTGTGGGCCACATGGCGGCTGCACACGGACATGTCGACGGCCATCAGCTCGGCGAGACGGCTCATCCGCATGTCGCCGTGGTGCTTGACCAGGGCGAGCACGGCCGCCGAGCCGCCCTGGCAGTCGACGGGCAGGACGCGGGCGAGCCCGCGCTTCACGGCGCCGATCGCGCTCACCGAGCGGGCGAGGTCCTCGTACCTGTTCCGTGTCGCCATCGGGCACCCCCCGTCCATCTTGTTGCTTAGAGCAACCATAGAGATGGATGGTTGCTTCAGGCAAACTAAATCGGTCAAACGGCGCTAAAGAATCGGTAAAGGCCGATCAGTGGTGCCGGGGCTTGGGCCCGCCACCCCGACTTCGCTAGGGTCCTGGCCCATGGCACACAACCCCCAAGCACCGTACGGCCAGGGCCAGCCCCCTCAGGGCCCCGAGGGTTACGACCCCGCCGGCAGCACGCAGATGTTCCGCGCCTTCGTCGACGAGGGCACCCCGCAGCAGCGGCAGCCGCAGGCCGCCGTCCAGTCGGGCGGCCCGCGGGTCGGCCTGATCGTCGGCGTCGTCGCGGTGATCGTCGTCCTGGCGGCCGTCGCCTGGCTGGCGCTGGGCTGAACCTCCGAACCCCGGGAAGGGGCCGGTCCGCACTCAGCGGACCGGCCCCTTCTTTTTTACCGTCCCTCTTCTCCTATCCGGCCGTCGTCGCGTCCAGCGCGGGCGCGAGCAGCGCGAAGGCCTCCGCGATCAGCGCGCCGGGATCCTCGGCGCCCTCGCCCTCGCTCCACCGGTGCAGTACGGCGTCGAAGGCGGCCAGCGCCATGCCCGCCGCGAGCCGCGGGAAGAGGTCGGTCCCGGGATCGCGCCCGAGCCGGTCCGCCAGTTCCTCCGTAAGCTCCTCGCGCCACCGCGCCTGGTGCTCCAGGAGGCGGGCGAGCAGCGCGGGCGTCCGCAGGATCAGCCGCACCACGGGCAGGGCGCGGTCGGCGTGGTCGCCGCAGGTGGTCAGCGGTACGGAGACGGTGCGCAGGAGCGCCTCGGAGGGGCGCTCCCCGACGGGCCGGGCGGCGAGCCCCGCGCGCATGTCGGCCCCCATGCCGGCCAGGAACTGGACGACCACGTCCTCCTTCGACGCGAAGTACCGGAAGAAGGTCCGCTTGGAGACCCCCGCGGTGGTCGCGATCTCGTCGACGGTCACCGCGTCGAAGCCCCGGAGGGCGAGCAGCTGGAGCGCCGCCTCGGTGAGCTCGGTCGAGACGAGCTGGCGTTTGCGCTGGGCGAGGGTGGTCACGGCCCCGATGGTAACGCGGTGCCTTCCATGGCACCAGGGTGCATGCTTGACACTCGGTGACAGAAGAGGCAACGTGTGCCGCATGACTGACAAGCAGCGCTGGACCGCCGACCGGATCCCGGACCAGACCGGGCGGGTCTTCGTCGTCACCGGGGCCAACAGCGGTCTCGGCCTCGCCACCACCCGCGAGCTCGCCCGCCGGGGCGGGCACGTGATCCTCGCCGTGCGGGACGAGGAGAAGGGCCGACGCGCCGTCGAGTCGCTCGACGCCGACGCGCGCCTCCTCTCCGTCCGGCGGATCGACCTCGCCGACCTCGACTCGGTGCGCGCCTTCGCCGACCGCGTCCGCGACGAGCACCCCCGCCTGGACGTGCTCGTCAACAACGCGGGCGTGATGGCGCCGCCGCGCACGCTCAGCCCGCAGGGGCACGAGGTCCAGTTCGCCGCCAACCACCTCGGCCACTTCGCGCTCACCGGCCTGCTGCTCGACCTGCTGGCCGCCGGGACCGATCCCCGGGTGGTCACGGTCAGCTCGATCAACCACCGGCAGGGCGCCCTCCGCTTCGACGACCTGAGCGGCGAGCGCGGCTACGCGCCCATGGCGTTCTACAACCAGTCCAAGTTCGCCAACGCCGTCTTCGGCAAGGAGCTGCACCGCCGGCTGTCCGCGACGGCCGGCCCGGTCCGCAGCGTGCTCGCCCATCCCGGCTACACCGCGACCAGCCTCCAGATGAAGGACACCTCCGGTCTGGCGAAGCTGTTCTTCGGGCGCGTCGGCAATCCCCTGCTCGCCCAGCGGCCGGAGCGGGGCGCGCTGCCCCAGCTGTACGCGGCGACGGATCCGTCCGTCGTGGGCGGCGAGTTCATCGGCCCGGACGGCATGGGCGAACTGCGCGGCCACCCCACCCGCGTGCGCCTCTCCGCGGCCGCGGACGACCCCGGGACGGGTCGCAGGCTGTGGGAGGAGTCGGAGCGCCTGACGGGGGTGCGCTTTCTCGCTTCCTGAGCTTACCTAGGGATGCTAGCTTTCTTCCTAGGGATCCTAGGAAAGGGGGCGGTGTCCGTGGTGCGCGCGGGAATCACCGTCGACGGGCTCGTGCGGGCCGCCGCCGAGATGGCGGACGAGAGCGGCCTCGACCGGGTCACCGTCTCGGCCCTGGCACGCCGCTTCGGCGTCAAGGACGCGAGCCTCTACTCGCACATCAGGAACCTGCGGGACCTGCGGGTGCGGCTCGCGCTCCTGGCCTCGGGCGAGATGAACGACGCCATCGGCACCGCCGTCGCCGGCCGCTCCGGCCGGGAGGCGCTGGTCGCCTTCGCCGACGCCTACCGCGACTACGCCCTCGCCCACCCCGGGCGGTACGCGGCGACGCAGCAGCGGATCGAGCCCGCCGAGGTCGCCGACACCGCCGTCCTCGTGCGGGCCGTCGAGCTGACCCACGGCATGCTCCACGGCTACGGCCTGGCGGAGCCCGACCTCACCGACGCCGGGCGCCTGCTCCGCAGCACCTTCCACGGCTACATCCACCTCGAACTGGGCGGCGGGTTCGCGCACTCCCGCCCCGTCGCCGCGTCCTGGGCGCGCTCGCTCGACGCGCTCCACCACGTCCTGGAGAACTGGGGGACCACGTCATGAACGCCGGAACGCCGAAAGCCGGAACGCCGAACGCCGGAACGCCGAAAGCCGGAACGCCCAACGCCGGAACGCCGAACGCCGGAACACTCAAGGTCGCCGGGGCCACCCTGCGGTACGAGTCGCGCGGCACCGGCCCCGTCCTGCTCCTGATCCCCGGCGGCGCGGGGGACGCCGGACTGTTCGAGGGGATGGCCGGAGCGCTCGCGGACGCCGGTCACACGGTGGTCTCGTACGACCAGCGCGGCCTCTCGCGCAGCCCGCTCGACGGGCCCCTCGGCGACCAGCGGGTGACCGAGTGGCGCGAGGACGCCCTCGCCGTCCTGGACGCGGTCTCGCCGGACGAGCCCGCGTACGTCTTCGGCAGCAGTTCCGGCGCCATCGTCGCCCTCGCCCTGCTCGCCGCCCACCCGGACCGGGTGCGCCGGCTCGTCGCCCACGAGCCGCCCCTGGTGGAGCTGCTCGCCGACCCCGCCCCGTACCGCGACCACTTCGCCGAGGTGCGCGAGCTGCACCGCACGCGGGGTCTCGCGGCCGCGATGGCCCGGTTCGCCGAGACGCCGGACGGCCGGAAGCCGGAGCCCGACCCGGAGCGGCGGCACGGTGAACTGCCCGCCTCGATCCGGCCGATGGCCTCGCGCATGGCCGCCAACATGCCGGTCTTCCTGGAGCACGTCCTGTGCCCGTTCTCCTCCTCCGCCCCGGACCTGGAGGGACTGCGCGCCGCCGCCGGGAAGCTGGTGCTCGGCGTCGGGCGGGAGTCGGCGGGTCAGGAGGCGCTCGTCGGACCGTCCCGGCGGATCGCGGAGCTGACCGGCGCGGGGACCGCCGAGTTCCCCGGCGGCCACGTGGGCTGCGTGGAGCATCCGGTGGAGTTCGCGGAGGTCCTCGTCAGCTCCATGCGGCGGTGACCTCGCGGGTGTCGATCCGCATGCCGAGCGGCACCCGCCAGGAGTCCACGCACACCGTGTACGTGTGGGCCCGGGCGGTCCCGGGGGCGATCGGTGCGGGCAGCGGCTGACGCGAGTCGACGGTCGCCCAGTCGGTGCCGAGCAGTCCGATGATGTGCGTCGAGAAGCCGGCCGTGCCCGAAGTGACGGCGGAACCACCGGTGTTGCGGAAGGTCACGGTCACCCGCTGGCACCAGCGCCGGTCGCCGTCGGCCAGGCCGGGCGCGGAGACGGTGAGCACGGCGGGCCCGGGAGGGGTGGTCGGGACGGGTGAGGGCGTGCCGGGCGCGGAGGGCCGGGGCGTGGCGGAGGGGGTACGGGGCGGGGTGCCGGTGCCGCTGCCGGGCGCGGTGGTCGGGGCGGATCCCGGACCCGGACCGGAGCCGGAACCGCCGGCCGTGCCCGTCTCCGGCCCCGTCCCCGGGCTCGCGTCCGTACGAGAGGATCCGGGCGTGCCGGAGCTCCCCGGGCCCCCGGAGGTCCCGGAATGGCCCGGAGGGGCGCCGTCCGGGCCCGTGGAGGACGTCCCGGACGCTCCCGGGGCCGCGGGTGACGGGGACGACGTGCTGGACGTCGTCCCGCTCGCCGAGGGGCTCTCCAGGGGGACCAGGGTGACCACGCCCGAAGGGGCGACCGCGCCCTTCGGGGACGGGCCGGCGCCGACCGCCGCGTACCCCTCGCCGTCTCCACCGCCGCACGCGGTCAGCGCCCCGCCGAGGCAGAGCGCCACCGCCACGAGTCCTGCTCCCGGCTTCCTTCGCCTCATGCGTTCCAGTCTGACTGACGGACCGTCAGCCAGACCGGGTTTTGCGGAAGTCAGTCGGAGATGAGGCCCTCGCGCAGCTGGGCGAGGGTGCGGGTCAGGAGCCGCGAGACGTGCATCTGGGAGATGCCGACCTCCTCGCCGATCTGCGACTGCGTCATGTTGGCGAAGAAGCGGAGCATGATGATCTGCCGCTCCCTGGGCGGCAGTTTGGCGAGCAGCGGCTTGAGCGACTCGCGGTACTCGACGCCTTCGAGCGCGGTGTCCTCGTAGCCGAGGCGGTCCGCGAGCGAGCCCTCGCCGCCGTCGTCCTCGGGCGAGGGGGAGTCGAGCGAGGAGGCGGTGTACGCGTTGCCGACGGCGAGGCCGTCGACGACGTCCTCCTCCGACACCCCCAGCACGGCGGCGAGTTCGGGCACGGTGGGGGAGCGGTCGAGCTTCTGCGCGAGCTCGTCGCTGGCCTTGGTGAGGGCGAGCCGCAGCTCCTGGAGCCGGCGTGGGACGCGCACCGACCACGAGGTGTCGCGGAAGAAGCGCTTGATCTCGCCGACGACGGTCGGCATCGCGAACGTCGGGAACTCCACGCCCCGTTCGCAGTCGAAGCGGTCGATCGCCTTGATCAGGCCGATGGTGCCGACCTGGACGATGTCCTCCATCGGCTCGTTCCGCGAGCGGAAGCGGGCCGCCGCGTACCGCACGAGCGGGAGGTTGAGCTCGATGAGGGTGTCGCGGACGTAGGTCCGCTCCGGGCTGTCGGCCGCGGCGCCCTCGGTGTCCAGGGCGCGCAGCCGCAGGAAGAGGGAGCGGGAGAGGGTGCGGGTGTCGAGGGCGCCCGGCGTGACCGGCAGCGGCGGCGGCGTGACCTCCGCGCTGTCGGTCGCGGTCGGCGCCGTCGTCTGCGCCGGCACGGGAACGGGCGTGAGCGTGAGCACCTTCGAGCTGCCCAGTTCTGTGGACATGCCACCCCCTTGAGGTCGCGGACGGTCGCGGTGGCCGCGACCATCTGAGGAACGCAGCTTCCACCTGAATACCGGCGGCGGGGCTGCGGCAAACTCGGTTCCAGCAGAATGTCACATGTCGGCAACACGCTGTAGTGACTTGTCGACACGGACAGCTGACATTTCCGCAGGAAACAAGGGGTGTACGGCATTTGGGATGCCGGAGAACTGCTCCGAACCGGTCTACCCGTTCCGGTTACGCCTCGATCCTGTTTGCGGATCTCAAGCGGGCGAAGCTGCGGGCGAGGAGCCTTGACACGTGCATCTGGGAGACCCCGAGCTCCTGGCTGATCTGAGACTGGGTCAAGTTGCTGTAGTAGCGCAGCATCAGGATCCGCTGCTCGCGCTCGGGCAGCTGGACGAGCAGGTGGCGGACGAGGTCGCGGTGCTCGACCCCGGCCAGGGCCGGGTCCTCGTAGCCGAGCCGGTCGAGCAGTCCGGGCAGCCCGTCGCCCTCCTGCGCGGCCTCCAGGGAGGTGGCGTGGTACGAGCGGCCGGCCTCGATGCAGGCGAGCACCTCGTCCTCGCCGATGCGCAGCCGCTCGGCGATCTCGGCGGTCGTGGGGGACCGGCCGTGGGCGGTCGTCAGGTCCTCGGTGGCGCCGTTCACCTGCACCCACAGCTCGTGCAGCCGGCGGGGCACGTGCACGGTGCGGACGTTGTCGCGGAAGTACCGCTTGATCTCGCCGACGACGGTCGGCATCGCGAAGGTGGGGAACTGCACGCCCCGGTCGGGGTCGAAGCGGTCGATGGCGTTGATCAGGCCGATGGTGCCGACCTGGACGACGTCCTCCATCGGCTCGTTCCGGGAGCGGAAGCGGGCCGCCGCGTACCGCACGAGCGGCAGGTTGGCCTCGATGAGGGCCCCGCGCACCCGGTGGTGCTCGGCGCTGCCCGGTTCCAGGTTCTTGAGCTGTCCGAAGAGCACCTGGGTGAGGGCGCGGGTGTCGGCGCCGCGGGTGCTCTGGGGGCGGGGGCGCGGGGTCTCCGGCCCGCCGCCCGCCTCGTGCTGGGGCGGGACCTGAGGTGCTGTACTGGCCGGCACGTTCACGCCACCCCTTTGGCTGGTCTTGCTGGTCGACTGGGTCAACTACGGTCAACTCATCCATCAAAAGCGGTCATAGCATCACAAAACATGTCCACTGTGTGCAAGCACCGCATAGTGACGTGTTGAGGGCATGTTGGCGGAAAAAGGGGAGGTCACGCACGGAAAAGGCCCCCCGCCGCGACGGCAGGGGGCCTGGGAGTGAAGAGAGGACTAGAAGGCGTAGTCCGCGATCACCCAGGTCGCGAACTCGCGCCACTGCGCGACGCCCGCCTGGTGCGCGGGGTGCTCCAGGTAGCGCTGGAGCGCGTCCGTGTCCTCCACGGCCGAGTTGATGGCGAAGTCGTACGCGATCGGGCGGTCCGTGATGTTCCAGTCGCACTCCCAGAACCGCAGCTCCGGGATCTGGTCGCCGAGGGCGCGGAACGCCTCGACGCCGGCGACCACGCGCGGCTCGTCGCGCGAGACGCCGTCGTTGAGCTTGAAGAGGACCAGATGGCGGATCACGGAGAGCTCCTAGTTGACGAGTTCGGTCATGAACTGGCCGACTCCCTGGGCGGCGCTGGAAATGCCCTCGAACCCTACCTGGACCAGATCGGCCGCCCGGGCCGGGGAGGTGACGATCGTGTACAGCACAAAGACCACGACCGCGTACAGCGCGATCTTCTTCGCCTGCGCCATCTGCCCAGCCCTCCCCTGTTCCCCCGCCGTACGACCGCGCCACTCTAACCGAGGCTTTATGGACCAAGGGCCCTGCGATCGGGGCCTTTCGCCGCCCCCCGGAAGGGTGAGGGGCGCGCAGTATGGATGTCGAGCCCGGAGGATCTGGCAGGAATCCGAGGGGCTCGAAGGAACCGGCCCGCACTGCGGGGTCCGCGCCGCGAGCTTCCCCCCTGACCGCGGCGCAGGACTTGCCGGACCGGTTCTCGTCGGGGGGAGCGGCTTGTCCCCCCGATGCCGTTCCCCCCGTCCCAGGCCCCGTCCCCACGAAAAGGCCCCGGTGCGCGCCCCGAGCGAAGCGCGCACCGGGGCCTTCTCGTCCGTGCGGGAACGGGAGAACGCCGAAGGGGGGGCGCCGGGGGGGGGGGGGGGCGCGCGGGATGAGGGGTGGGGGGGGGGTTTTTAAAAAACGGGGGTTTGGCCCCACACCCAAGGTGTGGG
>NZ_JBHWFF010000008.1:175157-201206 GCF_042733785.1 Streptomyces sp. NPDC059695
CGGGGCCCGCCCCCCCCCCCCCGCCCCCCGGGCGCCCCTCCGGTGCGGGGGGGACCGGGCCCACGGCCCTCGGGCCGTCGGTGTTGGCCGGGGCCCCTTCGATCGAAGCGGTAGCGGAGGGATTTGAACCCTCGGTGAGTTTCCCCACACTCGCTTTCGAGGCGAGCTCCTTCGGCCGCTCGGACACGCTACCGAGAGAGAGCTTAGCCCAAAGTGCCGCTGCGATGAAATCCGTATCCCGTCGCAGGTCAGCGCGTGCGGAAGAAGGCCGTCAACTGCGCGGCGCACTCCTCGCCGAGGACGCCCTGGATCACCTCGGGGCGGTGGTTGAGCCGGCGGTCCCGGACGAGGTCCCAGAGCGAACCGGTCGCGCCCGCCTTCTCGTCCAGGGCCCCGAACACCACCCGCTCGACGCGCGACTGGACGAGTGCGCCCGCGCACATCACGCACGGCTCCAGGGTCACGACCAGCGTGCAGCCCGTCAGCCGCCACTCGCCGGTCACCGCGGCCGCCCGGCGCAGCGCGAGCACCTCGGCGTGCGCCGTGGGGTCGCCGGTGGCCTCCCGCTCGTTGTGCGCGCGGGCGATCACCGTGCCGTCGGGGCCGAGCACGACCGCCCCGACCGGTACGTCACCGGCGGGGGCGGCCGCGTCGGCCTCGGCGATGGCGAGCCGCATGGCGTCCCGCCACGGGTCCCGGACGGGGTCCCGGTCCGGGGCGGGTACGGAACCGGGCGCGGCGTCCGGCGCGCGGCCGTCCGTCGGCTCGGGAACAGGTACAGCGGGTGCCACTAGCGGACGGCCTCCAGGACCTCTGCGGCGCCCAGCGCGTCCGCGATCTCCGTGAGCGCGTCGCTGTCGAGGGCCAGCAGGTCCTCCGCCGACATGCCGAGGTCCGCCAGGATCAGCCGGTCGCCCACCGGGGCGGCCGGGACGGCCTCGGCGGCGACGGAGCCCGCCTCGTCCTCGTCCGCGTCCTCGTCGAGCGGCTCCCCGTCCTCGGTGCCGTCCAGGTCCAGCGTCTCCAGGTCGTCGACCAGGTCGTCCAGGTCGTCACCGAGGAGCTCCCGGGTGAGCATCTCCCCGTACGAGGAACGGGCGGCGGCGGCGCCGTCCGAGACGTAGATCCGAGGGTCTTCCTCACCCTCGATCCGGACGATCCCGAACCACGCGTCCTCCTGCTCGATGAACACGATCACCGTGTCGTCGTCCGAGGCCTCACGGGCCAGCTCGGCCAGATCCGACAGGGTCTCCACGTCGTCGAGCTCCGTGTCGCTCGCTTCCCACCCGTCTTCGGTGCGCGCGAGCAGTGCGGCGAAGTACACCTGACTCTCTCCCACTGATCAGAAGGTGTGACGTACCGGCGGCGCGCTCCTGATGCCCCGCCCAATCGGCATCGTGACAGAAACGACGCCGTCAGGAGAGGTCTTCGGCTCTTGAGTCGTGCATCAGTCTGAACGACCCCGCGATCGGGCGGGCGTGCGACCCCGGCGCACGCAGGGGGCGCACAGCGGCCACCGGCGGGGACACTCACCAGCGGAAGGTCCTCATGCGCATGGCCTGACGCATCCGTGCCGCGCGGGCGCGTCTCGGCTGCACGCGCTCGCGCAGCGCCTTGGCCTCACCGAGCTCGCGGAGGAACTGGGCGCGGCGCCTGCGGCGCTCCGCGTCGGTCTCCGGTGCCGGCGTCCGGGCTGCCCCCTCGGCGGCTCCCTCGGCCGGTTCTTCCAGGTCGGGCATCTGCCACACCCCCCATCGCTGGGTCCGTGTGTCCCCACCTTCCCCCAGCGCGGTGGGTCGACGCCAGTGCGGGGCGGGCTACTGTTGAGTCATGCGTCTCCACGTCGTCGACCACCCCCTGGTCGCCCACAAGCTCACCACCCTGCGCGACAAGCGCACGGACTCCGCGACCTTCCGCCGTCTCGCCGACGAGCTGGTCACCCTGCTCGCCTACGAGGCCACCAGGGACGTGCGGACCGAGCAGGTCGACATCGAGACCCCCGTCACGCCCACGACCGGCGTGAAGCTGTCGTACCCGCGTCCGCTGGTGGTCCCGATCCTGCGCGCCGGGCTCGGCATGCTCGACGGCATGGTCCGGCTGCTCCCGACGGCCGAGGTCGGCTTCCTGGGCATGATCCGCAACGAGGAGACGCTGGAGGCGTCGACCTACGCGACGCGGATGCCGGAGGACCTCTCGGGCCGCCAGGTGTACGTCCTGGACCCGATGCTGGCGACCGGCGGCACGCTGGTCGCGGCGATCCAGGAGCTCATCAAGCGCGGCGCCGACGACGTGACCGCGGTCGTGCTCCTCGCCGCCCCGGAGGGCGTCGAGATCATGGAGCGCGAGCTCGCGGGCACGCCGGTGACCGTCGTGACGGCCTCGGTCGACGAGCGCCTCAACGAGAACGGCTACATCGTCCCGGGCCTGGGCGATGCGGGCGACCGCATGTACGGCTCCGCCGAATAAGAAGCGGTCGGCTCCTCCGAACAAGGAGCAGTCCGCTCCGCCGGGCGTCCCGGCGGAGCATGGCCGACCCGCGGAGCACGACCGACCCGCGGAGCACGACCTACCGGCAGGGCTTCACCGTGGGCGCGGGCTTGGCCAGGGCGACCAGGGCCGCGTCCGCCGTCGCCTTCGGGGACAGCGTCTTGAACGCGGTCCCGATGATCAGGTCCACGTCCGCCGTGCCCCGGGTGTCCGTCCTGGTCGTGGCGCCCGCGAGCTGGGTGCCGAGGACCGTGAAGGCGCCCTTGGTGGCCGCGGGCGCGCCGAGCAGCAGGCCGGCGCCCGGAACCTTCTTGTCGTACGCGGTGGGCGCGTTCCCGACCTTGCCGATCTTGAAGCCGCGCTTCTTGAGCTCGTCCGCGGTCGTCTTGGCGAGCCCGCTGCGCGGCGTCGCGTTGTAGACGTTGACCGTGATCTGCGCGGGCTTGGGCAGGGCGGCGGCGGGTGCCGTGGTCGCCTTGGGCGCGGGTTTGCAGTCGGCCTGCTTCCCGGCCGTCGTCTTCGTCCCGTCGCCGGAGAACACGTCGACGAGCTGCAGCGTCCCCCAGCCGGCCGCGCCGAGCACGACCACGGCGGCGGCGGAGGCGAGGGCGATCCTGCGCCGGCGGTGGGGGCGACGCATGCGGGGGTAGACATCCCCCGTGATGCGGTACTTTCCGCCCATGCCGGGGGGAGTGAGCATGCTCATGAACGCAGCGTAATGCCGCCCGTCGGCGATGCCTACTTGATGATCATGTGATCGCGTCCGGATGGGGGCGAACTGACCCCGAAAGGGTCAGCCGGGAAGCCGCGAAGCCGCTCGGTGGGGCTCAGTCGAGTTCCAGGACGCGGGCGTGCAGCACCTGGCGCTGCTGGAGCGCCGCGCGGACGGCGCGGTGCAGTCCGTCCTCGAGGTAGAGGTCGCCCTGCCACTTCACGACGTGCGCGAAGAGGTCGCCGTAGAAGGTGGAGTCCTCGGCGAGCAGGGTCTCCAGGTCCAGCTGGCCCTTGGTGGTCACCAGCTGGTCGAGGCGGACCGGGCGCGGGGCGACGTCCGCCCACTGCCGGGTGCTTTCCCGGCCGTGGTCGGGATACGGCTTTCCGTTTCCGATGCGCTTGAAGATCACACGGAAAGCCTACCGGGCGAGCGGCTCCCGGCGCAGCCACGCGAAGGCAGTGGGATGCTGGTGCAAACCGTGGCAAAACCGGAATTGGGGTGCCGTCATGAGCGTCAGCGAGCAGCCGCCCGCCTCCCACGGCGGGCCGCCCGCCCCCCTCGCGGGGCCCGCGGCCGAGATCGCCGCCGGGTACGCCTTCGACGGACCGGCACTCGAACTGGGGGCGCTGCTCTGGGACGGCGACTGTCACCCGGACGCGCGCATCCGCGTCCCGCTGCCCGTCCTCAACCGCCACGGTCTGGTCGCGGGTGCCACCGGCACCGGCAAGACGAAGACGCTCCAGCTGATCGCCGAGCAGCTCTCGGCGAACGGGGTGCCGGTCTTCCTCGCCGACATCAAGGGAGACGTCTCCGGCATCGCGGCGCCCGGCGCGGACGGCGAGAAGGTGCGCGAGCGCGCCGGGCAGGTGGGCCAGGAGTGGCGGGCGCGCGGCTTCCCCTGCGAGTTCTACGGGCTGGGGGGCACCGGCCCCGGCATCCCGGTGCGGGCGACGGTGACGAGCTTCGGCCCGGTGCTGCTGTCCAAGGTGCTCCAGCTCAACCAGACGCAGGAGCAGTCCCTCGGCCTGATCTTCCACTACGCCGACGCCAAGGGCCTGGAGCTGGTCGACCTCAAGGACCTGCGGGCGGTGGTCGCCTTCCTGGTGTCGGACACCGGGAAGGCCGAGCTCAAGGGGATCGGCGGGCTCTCGACGGTGACGGCCGGGGTGATCCTGCGGGCGATCACGGCCTTCGAGCAGCAGGGCGCCGGGGGCTTCTTCGGCGAGCCGGAGTTCGACACGTCCGAGTTCCTGCGGACGGCGGCGGACGGGCGCGGGACCGTCTCGGTCCTGGAGCTGCCGGCCGTGCAGGACAAGCCGCAGCTCTTCTCGACCTTCCTGATGTGGATGCTGGCGGACCTCTTCAACGACCTGCCCGAGGTCGGCGACCTGGACAGGCCGAAGCTGGTCTTCTTCTTCGACGAGGCGCACCTGCTGTTCAAGGGCGCCTCGAAGGCGTTCCTGGAGTCGATCACGCAGACGGTGCGGCTGATCCGCTCGAAGGGCGTCGGGATCTTCTTCGTGACGCAGACCCCGAAGGACGTCCCGGCGGACGTGCTCGCGCAGCTCGGCAACCGGGTGCAGCACGCGCTGCGCGCCTTCACCCCGGACGACGCGAAGGCCCTGAAGGCGACGGTGCGGACCTTCCCGAACTCGCCGTACGACCTGGAGGAGGTGCTCACCGGCCTCGGTACGGGCGAGGCGGTGATCACCGTACTGAGCGAGCGGGGCGCCCCGACGCCGGTGGCGGCGACCCGGCTGCGGGCCCCCGAGTCGCTGATGGGCCCGGTCGAGGCGGCGGCCCTGGACGCGGCGGTCAAGGCCTCGCCGCTGTACGGGCGGTACGCGGAGGCGGTGGACCGGGAGTCGGCGTACGAGAAGCTGACGGCCGAGCAGCGGGCGGCGGAGGCGGCGGCCCTGGACGCGGCGGCCGCCGCGGAGGCGGAGAAGGCGGCGGAGAAGGCCGCCAGGGGCGGAGCGAGGGCTCCGAAGGAGGAGCCCTCGCTCGCCGAACAGGTGGTGGGCAGCGGGATGTTCACGTCCCTGGCCCGGTCGATCGGCACCCAGCTGGGCCGGGAGATCAGCCGCTCGATCTTCGGGACGGCCCGCCGGAGGCGCTGATCAGGAGCTGACCTCGTCGTGGTCGGCGTGCAGGCCGCCGCCGCTGCCCGCGTCGCCGGTGGTCGGGGTGGAGACGACCGGCTTGCGCAGGGAGGAGATGTCGTGGGCGTAGGTGCCCACGGCGTGGGCGATGACGTCGATGTTGACGTCGAAGGCCTTCATGTCGATGTTGCTCAGGTCGTCGCCCTTGGCGTGGTAGTTCACGTCGTACGCGACCCCCGCCGTGCCGCCGAACTTCGCGGCCTGGGCGGCGGTCTTGATGCCCTCGGCGCCGGTGAAGGTGCCGCCGGAGGGGATGCCGACGGCGATGAACGGGCCGTAGTCGGAGCGGCCGGTGAAGTCGGTGCCCTCGTGCGGGATCCCACGACCGTCGAGGAAGTCGGTGATGCCGCGCTCCAGCTGGGCGGAGCCCTCGGGGCCCGCGCCGGCGCCGACGCCGTCCGAGTTGTCGCCGTCGTACACGAACAGGCCGTAGTTCGGCGAGGCGATCATGTCGAAGTTCAGGTAGAGCTTGATCTCCTTCCTGCCGAGCTCGCTGAGCGTGTCGACGTAGTGCTCGGAGCCGAGCAGGCCGACCTCCTCCGCCGACCACCAGGCGAAGCGGACCTTGTTGGTGACCTTCTCCTTCGACTTGGCGAGCTCCAGCGCGGTCTGCAGGAGACCGGCCGAGCCGGAGCCGTTGTCGTTGATGCCGGGGCCCGCGGTGACGGAGTCGAGGTGGGAGCCGAGCACGACGGTGTTGGCGGCGTTGCCGCCGCGGGTCTCCGCGATGACGTTGTTGGTGACGCGCTTCTCCTGGAGCTGGCGGATCTCGAAGGAGAGCGAGACCGGGCCCTTGGCGAGGTCGGCGGCGAGTTGCGTGCCCTCGGCCAGGCTGATCCCGCCGGTGGGGATCTTGCCGGAGGCCGGGTCGCCGAGGGTTCCGGAGAGGGCGCCGTCGACGTTGTTGTAGACGATGGCGCCGGCGGCGCCGGCCGCGGCGGCGTTCTGCGCCTTGATCGCGAAGGAGCAGACGCCGCGCTTGATGAGCGCGATCTTCCCGGTGAAGGCGCCGGTGGCGAAGTCGCCCGGCTCGCAGCCGGTGGAGCCGTCGGCGTCGACGGGGACGGCCGCCAGCTCGGCGCTGATGCCGCCGACCGGGGTGGACTTCGTGTAGGTCATGGCCTTGATGTCGAGCGCGCGGGGGGCGGGCGCGACGACGGAGGCCTTCTCGGCGAGCGTCTGGGTGTAGATGAAGTCGAACTGCTGGTACCGGACGTCGTATCCGGCCTTCTTCAGCTGCGTGTAGACATACGCGGCCGAGGCGTCGTGGCCGAGCGTGCCGGCCGCGCGGTTGCCGCCGGCCGAGTCGGCTATCGCCTGGAACTTCTGCAGGTGCTTGTAGGCGTCCTGGGCGGTGGTTTCGCGGACCAGCTTCTTCGCCAGCCTGGCGGCATCGCGGGCGGGTGCGGCCGAGGGGTCCTGTCCCGCGGTGGCGGGGGAGGCAAGGACCAGCGGGGTGGCGAGGGCGGCGGCGGCGAGGATGGCCGCGGCTCGGCGCTGGGATGCGTTCACAGAAGTCCTTCCCGGTACGGACGAGGTTGAGGGGAAGTTAGCGATCTCGGGGGTGTTCTGTGAACAGATCCGTCCGAATTCCTGTCAGGTCAAACAGGAATGAAATGTGGAATTCTCAATTCCCGCTCCATCACTGGCCTTTCGCCGCTTTTGCGGCCTTCGCGGCGGCCTTCATCTCCTGCTTGTGCGCGCGCACCTTCGCGAGCGACTCCGGCCCGGTGATGTCGGCGGCGGAACGGTGGCAGTCCTCCTCGCCGTACGGCCCGGCCGCCTCCCGCCAGCCCGAGGGCCGCACCCCGTACTGCTTGCCGAGCAGGGCCAGGAAGATCTGCGCCTTCTGCTTCCCGAAGCCGGGCAGCGCCTGGAGCCGTGCGAGCAGCTCCTTCCCGGTCGCCGCGTCCGCCCAGACGGCCTCGGCGTCGCCGCCGTACTCGTCGACGAGGAACTGGCACAGCTGCTGGATCCGGTGGGCCATCGAGCCCGGGTAGCGGTGCACGGCGGGCTTCGCGGAGAGCAGCGCGGCGAACTCCTCAGGGTCCCGGGAGGCGATCTCGTGCGCGTCGAGGTCGTCGTGGCCCATGCGGGACGCGATCGTGTACGGGCCGGAGAAGGCCCACTCCATCGGGACCTGCTGGTCGAGGAGCATGCCGACGAGCGCGGCGAGCGGGGAACGGCCGAGGAGCGCGTCGGCCTCCGGCTGCTGGGCGAGGTGGATCTCGGGACTCATGGACCGATCATCACGCGCGCGCGTGCCGCCCGCCCGGTGGGTTCACCCACCGGACGGCACCGGCGCCCGCTCAGGCCGGGGGCGCGGCCTCGCTCGCGAAGCGGTCGAGGGCCGCCTGGATCAGGTCCCCCGTCTCCGTGCCGCCCAGGTGCCCGGCCCGCTCCACCACGTGCAGCTCGGCGTCCGGCCAGGCGCGGGCCAGCTCCCAGGCGGTGGTGAGCGGCCCGCCCATGTCGAGCCGGCCGTGGATCAGGACCCCGGGGATGCCGGCGAGCCGGTGCGCGTCGCGGATCAGCGCGCCCTCCTCCAGGAAGGCGCCGTTTGCGAAGTAGTGCGAGCAGATCCGGACGAAGCCGAGCCGGGCGTCGTCGACGCGGTCGGTGTACGGGGTGCCCATGCCCTCCATGGAGAGCACCGCGTCCTCCCAGGCGCACCAGTCGGCCGCCGCCCTCTCCCGGACGGCCCGGTCGGGGTGGTTCATCAGGGCCGCGTACTCCCCGACGGGGTCCGCCGCGTGGCCGGCGCCCGCGCGGAAGCGCTCGTGGGCCTCGGGGAAGAAGCGGCCGACGCCCTCGTACAGCCAGGCGGTCTCCGAGCGGCGGGTGGTCGTGACGGACGCGATCACGATCTCCGAGACGCGCTCGGGGTACGCCTCGGCGTAGGCCAGGATCAGCGTGGACCCCCAGGACCCGCCGTACAGCAGCCACTGCTCGATCCCGAGGTGCTCGCGCAGCCGCTCCATGTCGGCCACCAGGTGCGCCGTGGTGTTCACGGACAGGTCGGCGGCCGGGTCGCTCGCGTGCGGGGTGGAGCGCCCGCAGCCGCGCTGGTCGAAGAGGACGACCCGGTACGCCCGCGGGTCGAACCGGCGCCGGCTGCCCGGGGAGGAGCCGGAGCCCGGCCCGCCGTGCACGACGACCGCGGGCTTGCCGTCCGGGTTCCCCCACACCTCCCAGTGGATGAGGTTGCCGTCGCCCACGTCGAGCAGGCCCTGGTCGTACGGTGCGGTCTCGGGATGCATCCGGCCGACGCTACCGGCCGCGCCGCACCTACGGCGTCCCGTTTTCCCGCACCCGTACGGCGGGGTCCTCGCACCACGCCAGGAGCGAGGGCCACTCCCCGTACCCCGAGTCGGGGTTCAGGTGCTCGCCGTCCGGGACGAGATCCAGGTCGAGCCCGAGCGGGATGCCGTAGTGGAGGTCGGCGCCCTCGGGGCAGTACGGGTCCCCCTCCCCGTACACGAGGCGCGCCTTGAGGTCGGCCTCCGTGAGGTCGAGGCCGTCGGCGAACGCGGCGATCTCGGGGATGGAGGCGGTGACCCCGGGGGAGGGCGGGGCGACCAGGAGGACCCGGTCGGCGTCCGGCCGCCGCTCCCCGGCGCGCAGCCACAGCAGCACCGACAGGCTGTGCGCGAGGACCACGAACTCGCCCTCGGCCGGGCGCTCCCCGTGCTTCTCCAGGGCGTCGAGCCACGCGTCGAGAACCGGCGCGTCCGGTGAGGGCAGCTGGGGGTAGCGCACCTCGTGGCCGCGCTCGCGCAGCCGTCCGGCGAGCCAGTGCTGCCAGTGGGCGGCCGGGCGGCGGTTCTGGAAGCCGTGCAGGATCAGATAGGTGGTCATGGCGTGATCCTGCGACGGCGGAGGCCGTCGGTCCACCACCGTCCGCGGAGCGGTCGGGTTCTCCGGGACCGGTCTCAGGCCCGCAGGGTCAGCAGCGCCCGCACGCCGGCCTTGAGTCGGTCGGCCGACAGCTCCTGTTCGACCGTCAGGTGGTGCATCACATCGGGTGAGAAGGGTGCGAGCGCCAGGTGCGCGAGGAGCGTGCTGTCGCTGCCCGGCCTGAGCTGTCCGATGAGCAGGGCCATGTGCGTGTGCATCACCCGGTAGGCGCCGCTGTGGTAGCGGGCGCGGGGCGCGGCGGAGTGCGCCGCGAGCAGCAGGGCGCGCTGCGCGCCGACCCGGTCGACGAGCGCGTCGAGGAAGGCGTCGAGCCGCTCGTCGGCCGGGGCGCCGGGCCCCAGCGGGGGCGGGCCGCTCATGTAGGCCTCCTGGAACCGGCGCTCGCGGTCGTCGAGGAGTGCCCACAGGAGCTGGGAGACGTCGCCGAAGCGGCGGTAGACGGTGCCGACGCCTATGCCGCTGGCGTGGGCGACCTGGTTCATGGTGACCGCGTCGGGGCCTTGCTCGGCGATGATCCGTGCGGCCGCGTCGAGGATCCTGCGCCGGTTGCGGGCCGCGTCGGCGCGCTCGGGTGCGGGGGCGCCGACGGTCGGGAGCAGGTTGAGTCCCGGCGCCGCCGTCCTGTGTCCGGCCTGCGGGTTCTCCGCGCTCATGTGTCGACTCCTGTTCGCCCGGCTCCGTTCCCCCGTCGGTCGTTTTCTGATGCGAGCATACCTGTTCCCCTTGCGAAGCGGATAGCAATCCGCTTAACTCTGGGCATGGAAGCGGAAAGTGATCCGCTTCGCTCGTCGCACCCGGCTGAGGAGAGTCCACCATGTCCGTCAAGGTCGCCGTCATCTACTACTCGGCCACGGGATCCGTGCACCAGCTCGCCCAGGCCGTCGCCGAGGGCGCCGAGAAGGCCGGCGCCGAGGTGCGCGTGCGCCGCGTGCCCGAGCTCGCCCCGGACGCCGCCATCGACGCGAACCCGGCCTGGCGCGCCCACGTGGACGCCACCGGTGACGTGGAGATCGCCACGCTGGAGGACCTGGAGTGGGCGGACGCGTACGCGCTCGGCTCCCCGACCCGCTTCGGCAACGTGGCCGCGCAGCTGAAGCAGTACGTCGACACGACGGGCGGGCTCTGGCAGCGGGGCGTCATGGCGGACAAGCCGGCGACCGCGTTCACCAGCGCCCACAACGTCCACGGCGGCAACGAGTCGACGCTGCTGGCGCTCTACAACACCTTCCACCACTGGGGCTCGGTCATCGTCTCGCCCGGCTTCACGGACCCGGCGGTGTACGCGGCCGGCGGCAACCCGTACGGCACCGCCCACCCGGGCGCCAACGGCACCCCGGGCGAGGAGGTCCTCCAGGCCGCCCGCTACCAGGGGCAGCGCCTGACCCGCATCGCGAAGCGGCTGAAGGGCCTCGCGGACGACTGACGGCGATACGGAAGCACCCCGGGGGCGGCGGCCCCCGGGGTGCTTCTCCGTTTCCCGCTCCTCTGCGCGCGCGAGGGGGAGAGCCTCCCCGCCCCTCGTATGCGAGCGAGAGGAAGGGCCTCCCCGCTCCTCGTACGCGAGCGAGAGGAAGAGCTTCCCCGCTCCTCTACGCGAGCGAGAGGAAGAGCTTCTCCAGGCGGGCCCGCATCGCCTCGGGGTCCTCGCCGTTCTTCCGGCCGCCCTCGATGTCGGTCAGGCACTGCTGGAGTCCGGTCGCGATGATCGCGAACCCGGCCCGGTCGAGGGCCCGGGACGCGGCGGCCAGCTGCGTGACGACCTCCTCGCAGTCACGCCCCTCCTCGATCATCCGGATGACTCCTGAGATCTGGCCCTGGGCCCGGCGCAGCCGGTTCAGGACCGACTTGAGCTCGGCGCCCGCGAGATCGAGTTCCACTGTCACTCCTCCACAGATACCCCAGGGGGTAATTTACTCCCCGACGCGGGGTTCCGTCGAAGACCAAGGATGACACCTGTCAGGGCGTGTAGCGGCGGAGGAACATCTCCACCCCGTCGACGACGAGCCGCTCGCTCAGCTCCTCGGTGAGCTCCGTCCCGTACTGCTCGAAGACCATCTGCGGGAAGACGAGCAGGGAGTACAGCTGGAGGACCGCGACCTCCAGGTCCGGGATCGCGAGCCTGCCCCGGTCGGCGAGGCCGCGCAGCGCGTCCGCGACGGCGGGGTGGTGGCCGGCCGGGCCGTGCGCCCGCCAGGCGCGGCCCAGCTCGGGGAAACGGTGCAGCTCGGTGGCGACGAGGGTGCGCAGGGCGCGGCCCTCGCCGTCGGCGCGCACGGCCCGCGCCCAGGCGCGCCCGGCCTCGGTGAGGGCGGTGCGCAGGTCCTCGGCCTCGACGAGCGCGGAGAGGTCCGGGCCGTCGGTGTCCCCGTGCAGGGGTTCGTCGAGGGCGCCGGCGACGACGGCGGTGAAGAGGGCTTCCTTGCTGCCGAAGTGGTTGTAGACGGTGACCTTGGAGACGCCCGCCTCGGCGGCGATGGCGTCCATGCCGACGCCGAAGCCCTCGCGGAGGAAGAGGTCGCGGGCGGCCCGCACGACGGCCTGCCGCTTGCGGGCGGCGCGGGGGCCGGTGGGCGCGGGCTTGGGGTCCATGCGGGAAGCCTACCAAGCAAACTGTACTCTTGAGTTCAACTGTACTGTTCCGTACAGTACAGTTATGGCTCCCGACACCGCACTCCCCGACGTCCGTCCACGCCGCTGGACGGCCCTCGCGCTGATCTGCGCGGCCCAGTTCATGCTGATCCTCGACGTCACCGTCGTGAACGTCGCCCTGCCCGCCGTCGCCGCCGACCTGGAACTCGGCCGCACCGCCCTGACCTGGGTCGTCACCGCGTACACCCTCTGCTTCGGCGGGCTCATGCTCCTCGGCGGACGGCTCGCCGACGCGCTCGGCGCCCGCCGGGTCCTCCTCGCCGGACTCGCCCTCTTCACCGCCGCCTCGCTGGTCTGCGGCCTCGCGCCGAACGCCGCGGTGCTGCTCTCCGGACGCGCCGCCCAGGGCATCGGCGCCGCACTGCTCTCCCCGGCGGCGCTGGCCCTCGTCACGACCACCTTCCACGGCCCG
The DNA here is from genome assembly GCF_042733785.1 of Streptomyces sp. NPDC059695. Classification (NCBI taxonomy): domain Bacteria; kingdom Bacillati; phylum Actinomycetota; class Actinomycetes; order Kitasatosporales; family Streptomycetaceae; genus Streptomyces; species Streptomyces sp. NPDC059695. The sequence continues at coordinate 187,501 of NZ_JBHWFF010000008.1, forward strand.
GAACGGGCCAGGGCGCTCGGCGTCTGGGCGGCGGTCGGCGGCACCGGCTCCGCCGTGGGCGTCCTCCTCGGCGGGGCCCTCACGGCGGGCCCGGGCTGGCCCTGGATCTTCTACGTGAACGTCCCCACGGGCTTGGCGCTCCTCCTGGCCCTCCCGCGCCTCCTGCCGCGCGACACGACCGCCCGCGCCCGGCGGAACCTGGACGTCCCGGGAGCCCTCCTCGTCACCACGGCCACCGGCGCGCTCGTGTACGGCGTGGTCCGGACGGGCGACGACGGCTGGACGTCGGCCGGCGCCCTGCTGCCGCTCCTGGGCGCCGGCGCGCTCTACGCGGCGTTCGCGGCGACGGAACGCAGGAGCCGCACCCCGCTGATGGACCTGAGGATGCTGACCCGGCGCCCGGTCGTGGCGGGCTCACTCCTCATGCTGGTCGCGACGGCGCTCCTGATCTCCTTCTTCTTCCTCGGCTCGCTGCGCCTCCAGCGGGTCGACGGCCTGGACGCCCTGCGCACCGGACTCCTCTTCCTCCCGGTCGCGCTCACCACGGCCATCGGCGCCCACCTCGGCTCCCGCCTGATCACCACGGCCGGCCCGCGCGCCTGCGCCGCCGGCGGCATGGCCCTGGCGGCCGCGGGCTGCCTGCCCCTCGCGCTCCTGTCCCCGGCCGCCGACCCCTGGACGACCCTCCTTCCGTCCCTGGCGACGGCGGCCCTCGGCCTGGGCGCGGTCTTCGTCACGGCGACCACGACCGCGCTCGGCCTGATCCCCGCCCACGAGGCCGGCCTCGCCTCGGGGATCGTCAACACCTGCCACGAACTGGGCGGCACCCTGGGCGTGGCCCTCGCCTCCACCCTCGCCCTGGGCACGGGCGCGGCGGGCTTCACCACGGCCTTCACCCTCTGCGCCCTGACGGCAGCCGCGACGGCCCTGACGGCCCCGGCCCTCATCCCCCACGGCAGACCCCACCCGACGGGCGGGGCCCACGGGGTGCACTGAGCTCAGTCCTGACGCGGCCCCGTCTCGTCGATCGGGCGGATGACCACCGGGTGGTCCGGGGAGCCGGGCGGGACCGGGCAGCGGGCGACCTGGGCGGCGATCTCCGTGACGCGGTCCAGGGAGTCGCAGTCGAGGACCCAGTAGCCGGCGAGGACCTCCTTCGTCTCGGCGTACGGGCCGTCGGTGACGAGGGGCTCGCCCTGGGCGTCCACCGTGACGAAGCGGGCCGTGGACGGGGCGGCGAGGCCCTGGGCGTCGAGCATCTCGCCGCGCGCCGCGAGCTCCTTGTTGATCCCCTCCATGTGGTCGAACATCGCCTGGACCTGTGCCTTGTCCCAGGCGGGGCTCTGTGCCGAGCCGCGGCCCACCATCGCCTCGTAGTCGGCCTGCGACCCCTGGACCATCACCAGGTACTTCATGACGTCCTCCTCGCTCGTTCCCTGCGGTTACTGCCTCTCGCAGCACAGTCGGAGCCGGGCCGCCGTTCTCGACACCGCGCGGAGAGGAACCGGAAAAACGGGAGAAATCACTCGACCGTCCGATGATGCCCAGGTGAACGCATTCACCTTCTCCGCCGCCTTCATCGCCTTCTTCTCCGTCGTCGGCCCCCCGAAGGTGCTCCTCGCCTTCGGGGGCCTCGCCCAGGTCCACGACCCGCGCCAGCTCCGGAACATCGCGCTGATCTCCTCCGGCGCGGCCGTCCTCGTCGGCCTCCTCACCGGCACCACGGCACCCTGGCTCCTGGACGTCTTCCACATCAGCACGCCCGCCCTCCAGCTCGCGGGCGGCGTCATCTTCTTCATCTACGCCGTCGGACTCGTCCTCGGCCTCCACCTCGGCTCCGACACCGCCCAGGACGACGCCCCCGACCTGGTCAGCGGGGTGCGCGAGCTGCTCATGCCGTACGTCGTGAGCCCGCTCGCCATGACCGCCGTGCTCATCGAGGCGTCCGAGCGGGACTCCTTCAGCTGGCGCTCGACGGTGGTCGGCGCGTACGTGGCCGTCATCGCCCTCGACCTGGTCTGCGTCCTGTTCCTCGCCCCGGTCCTGCAGCGCACCCACCACGCCACGATCGAGCTCCTCGGCCGCCTGCTGGGCCTGCTGCTCGCCGCCGTCGGCGTCGACCTCGTCCTCGACGGCCTCTACGACCTGGGCGTCACCGGACTGCAGGCCCGCTACTGAGCGGCGCCGAGGTCCGTCACCGAGCGGCGCCGAGCTCCCGCTCCAGTGGCGTCCGGAAGCGGGGCGTCACCCGTACGTCCCCCAGCCAGGCCTCCAGCCGCTCCGCCTCCGCCCCGATCGCCCGCCGCGCCTCCGCTCCCACGTCGTCGAGCAGACGGTGGGCGATCCCACCGTCCGGGCGCTGCGCCCAGCCGCCCACGATCCGGCCGTTCCACCACACCGTCGGCCCGATGTTCCCGCTGCGGTCGTACAACGCCGCCCGGTGGGCCGGGTCCAGGTACCAGTCACGGCCCTGCCACCCCATCGCCGTCGGGTCGAGGGCGGGCAGCAGCGCCGCCCACGGCTCCGGCTCCGGTACGGGCCCGAGGTCGTCCGGCAGGACGAATCCCGTCACCCCGTCACCCGTCCCCGCATCACCCGTCCCCCCGTCCACCGTCACCGGCAGCGCCCCGACCGCCGCGAGCGCCTTGCGCACGTCCGTGACCTTCCACCCCGTCCACCACGTCAGGTCCGCCTCGGTCGCGGGACCGCACGCCCCGAGCCACCGCCCCAGCAGCTCCGCCCGCGCCCCCGCCGGGTCCTGTGCCGGGTGGGCGTCGCCGAGCGCCCAGCGGAAGCGGCTCGACGTCCACGTGCCCTGCGGCCGGCCCCGTACGATCCGGCCCTCCATGCCGAGCACCCGCAGCACCCGGCTCGCGACGGACTGCACGCCCTCCTGGCGCGTGCCCGGCCCGTACACGTACTCCGACCGCAACCTCGGGACGGCCGAACCGAGTTCGGTTCCCGTCGCCTCTCCCCGTACCGCCAGCTCGGCGAGGACGAGACGCTCGGTCTCCGCCAGCCAATCCGCGTCGAAGTCGCTGCCGGCCGCCAGGTGCTTGAGGAGCGTGGTCCGCTCGCGGACCGCTGCCGGCGCCGTCGTCGAGGCCTGTACGGCCGGGGCGAGGGCGGACGGGAGGACGAAGACCGTGTGCCGCATGCCGTGCATCCGCACCAGCGCCCCGTCCTCGTACAGCGCCCGCTCCACCGCCCCGACCGGCTCGACGCCCCCGCTCAGCCGGGCGGCCACCGCGAGGAACACGCTCGCCGGATCCGTTCCGTGCAGCGCCACGAGCGCGCCCCCGACCTCCGCCGCCGACCCCGCCCGCGCGCTCCCGGCCAGCAGGTGCCGCACCCCGAGCCGCGCCCGGCGCTCCGCCGCGTCGATGAACCTCGTGTCTCCCATGCGCCCCATGATGGGTTCAGGCGGCGGCCGCGACGGGGACATCCGCCGCCTTCCGGGCCGGGGAGCCGAGGAAGTCCGTCACGGTGCTCACGAACTCGTCCTCCTTCTCGAAGAACAGCACGTGCCCGGCGTCGATCTCCGCGTACGAGCTGCCGCCGATCGCCGCGTGCAGCTCCCGGCTGTTCTCCACCGGCACCGTGGCGTCCTGCGCGGCGCCCACCACCAGCGTCCGGGCCGTGATCCGGGGCAGCAGGACGCGGATGTCGACCGACAGGTCGAGCGCGACGTGCCGCAGGGTGCCCGGCGTGGGCGGCATGTTCGGGATGAGCGCCTCGACGCCCTCGCGGCCGATCGCGTTCAGGAAACCGCGGCTGAACCCGGTCATCGTCACGCTCCGGCCGAAGCCCGCCGGGTCGAACTCGCCCAGCCGCTGCCACAGCGTGAACAGGTTCCGCATGTACTCGTCGCCGTCGGTGTGCGCCCACCCCGCCACCAGCACCAGCCGCTCGACCAGATCGGGGCGCAGGGCGGCGACGGCCGCGGACACCGGGGCCCCCATCGAGAAGCCCAGCAGGTCCACCGGACCGAGGCCCGCGTCCTCGATCACCGCGACGACCTGCGCGGCGAGCGTCTCGACGGTCAGCGCCCCGCCGTCGTCGACGGTCCGGTCGGCGCCGGACAGGTCCAGGGTGATCACCCGGCGGTCGCCGGTGAAACGGGGCGCGGTCTGCCCCCAGTTGATGACGGCGCCGCCCGATCCGGTGCCGTGGACGAGGAGGAGGGCGGGCCCGGTGCCCGAGCCCTCGACGTCGTAGTGGACGCGGGCGGTGCCGACGGTGACGGTGGCCATGATCTGCTCCAGGGGAACGAGGTGGTGGGTCCACCGGAGTTCCCGGCGGAACCGCGGTGGCTGGGGTCCACCGGAGTTCCGTGCGGAACCGCGGTGGTGTCAGTCACCGGAGTTCCCGGCGGAACCGCTCGGTGGCCGACACCGAGGACTCTGCCGACCGCCGGAAGCCCACGGGAGAGCCCTCCCGACCCTGGGATCGCCGATCCCTGGATACGACCGCCCGCAACCGGCACCATGATCGGCATGACGATCGACCGCCGTGAACTCGCCGACTTCCTGCGCCGCTCCCGCGAGCGGGTCCGCCCCCAGGACGCCGGCCTCCCGGCCGGACCCCGCCGCCGCACTCCCGGACTGCGCCGCGAGGAGGTCGCCCAGCTCGCCGGCATGTCCGCCGACTACTACATCCGCCTGGAGCAGGCCCGCGGCCCGCAGCCCTCCCCGCAGATGCTCGCCGCGCTCGCCCGCGCCCTGCGCCTCGACACCGACGAGCGCGACCACCTCCACCTCCTCGCCGGCCACCGCCCGCCCGCCGGTGCCACGGCCGGCGACCACGTCGCGCCCGGCCTGCTCCACCTGCTCGACCAGCTGGACACGACCCCCGCGCAGGTCCTGAGCGACCTGGGGGACGTCCTCGCGCAGAACGCGATGGCCCAGTCCCTGCTCGGCGGGGTGTGCACGGTGTCCGAGCACGGGCGGAACGTGGCGTGGCGCTGGTTCGGCGACCCGGCGGCCCGGGCGGCGTACCCGGCCGAGGAGCACGCGTACTACAGCCGCCTCCACGTCGCCGACCTGCGCGCGGCCGTCGCCCGGCGCTCCGGCGACCCGGCGGCCACCCGGCTCGTGGAGCGGCTGCGCGGGGCGAGCGAGGAGTTCACCGAGCTGTGGGAGCGGCACGAGGTGGCGGTCCGCAGGCACAGCCGGATGCGGGTCGCGCACCCCCTGATCGGCGCGGTGGACCTGGACTGCCAGGTGCTGCTCGCCCCGGAGGGCGAACAGCGCCTCGTCCTCTACACCCCGCCGCCGGGTACGGACGCGGGGGAGCGCCTGGCCCTGCTCCGGGTGGTGGGCACGGAACAGTTCACGGCGGCCCCGTGACGGAACGGGGCCCGTGACGGACCGGGGCCCCGTGACGGACCGGGCCCCGTGACGGACCGGGGCCCCGCGACCACCGGTCCCGGCGACTCACCCGGCTCCGGCCTTCACCCGGCTCCGCCCTTCACCCGGCTCCGGCCTTCACCCGGCTCCGCCCCTCACCCCGCCGCGCGCTCGGCCAACGGCCGCCGCCGCAGGGCCGGATCGCTGAGGACGGGCGACCGCCAGGCACCGTCCGGCTGGTAGAGGTTGGTCCCCGGCGGCACGATCGCGTCGATCCGGTCGAGGACCTCGTCGGTGAGGACGACCGGGGCGCCCTTGAGCAGCCCCTCCAGCTGCTCCATGGTCCGGGGCCCGATGATCACGGACGTCACGGCCGGGTGCGCGGCGGCGAAGGCGACGGCCAGCTCGGGCAGGGAGCAGCCGATCTCGTCGGCGAGCGCGACGAACTCCTCGACGGCGTCGAGCTTGGCGGCGGTCACCGGCAGGGAGGGGTCGAAGCGGTGCGGGGTGAGCGCGGCCCGCCCGCTGGTCAGGTCGATCGCCCGCCCCTTGCGGTACCTGCCGGTGAGGAAGCCGGACGCGAGCGGGCTCCAGGTCAGCACGCCCATCCCGTACTTCTGGGCGGTGGGCAGCACGTTCGCCTCGATGCCGCGCGCGAGGAGCGAGTACGGCGGCTGCTCGGAGCGGAACCGGCGCAGCCCGCGCCGCTCGGCGACGGCGTGCGCCTCGGCGATGTCCTCGGCGGGGAAGGTGGAGCAGCCGAAGGCCCGGATCTTCCCCTGGGAGACGAGGTCGCCGAGGACGTCGAGGGTCTCCTCGATGTCGGTCCGGTGGTCGGGCCGGTGCACCTGGTAGAGGTCGATCCAGTCGGTGCCGAGCCGCTTGAGGCTGTTCTCGACGGCGAGCGTGATCCAACGCCGGGAGCTGCCGCCCCGGTTGGGGCCCTCGCCGCCGACCGGGAAGTACACCTTGGTGGCGAGCACGGTCGCCTCGCGGCGCCGCGGGTCGCGCAGCGCCTTGCCGACGATCTCCTCGGACTCGCCGGCCGAGTACATGTCGGCGGTGTCGACGAAGTTGATGCCCTGGTCGAGGGCGGCATGGATGATCCGTACGGACTCCTGATGGTCCGGATTGCCGACCGCCCCGAACATCATGGTGCCGAGGCAGTAGGTGCTGACGTCGATCCCGGTCCCGCCGAGTATCCGATAGCGCATGCGCGCACTCTAGGAAGTGAAGTGCACTCCAGGGCAAGACCTTTCAGAGACCAGCGCGACGGACGAAGTCGAGGATCACCCCGCCGAGCACGCCGGGCCGCTCCAGGTGCACGTCGTGCCCGGTGCCGGGCAGGCTCAGGCCGTGGAGCCCGGGGCGCAGGCGGACCATCTCCGCGTACTCGCCCCCGCCGATGATCCCGTCCTGCCCGAGGACGGCGAGCCCGGGGCAGGCGACGGCAGCCCACTCCTCCCAGAAGGCCCGGCGGCCGTTCTCCTCGAGGGAGCGTTGCATGACGTCGGGGTCGAAGCGAGGCCAGAGGCCGCCGTCGCGCGCCTCCAGGCCGTCGGCCCAGCCCTCCCCGACGTCCCTCTTCCCGTTCCCGAGGTACGCGACCGCCGCCTCCCGCGAGGGGAACGGCACCGGCCACGCCCGCAGCCAGTCCCCGATCTGCTCCGCCACGCCGGGCTCGGCGCCGCCGGGCCCCGCCTCGACGAGGACGAGCGCGCGCGGAAGGGCGGGATGGGCGGCGGCGGTGAGGAGCGCGGTGTGCCCGCCGAGCGACTGCCCGATCAACAGGGGCCTCACGAGACCGAGTTCCGCGACGAGGGCGACGACATCGGCGACGTACGCGGCGCGGGAGACGTCCTCCGGGTGCCGCTCGCTGGCGCCGTGCCCGCGCTGGTCGAGGGCGACGACCCGGTGCCCGGCGTCCCGGAGCAGCGGGGCGAGGGCGTCCCACTCCCCGGAGTGCCCGGCGAGCCCGTGGAGGAGGAGCGTGTCGGGCCCGGAGCCGCCCCAGTCGCGGCAGGACAGCCGTACTCCGTCGTGCACGAGGGTCCGCTCGGTCCAGTCGCCCGGGGAGGAGGAGGTCATGGGCCCATCCTGCCTCAGGGGTGCAGCAGTTGATCGGCGACGGCGGTGCGGGCGTAGAGGACGGAGCGGCCGCTGCGGTGGGCGGTGACGAGGCCGGCGTTGCGCAGGGCGATGAGGTGCTGGGAGACGCCGGCGGCGGACATGCCGCAGTGCGTGGCGAGCTGCGTGGTGGAGGCCGGGGTGTCGAGCTCGGTGAGGAGCAGGGTGCGGGAGCGGCCGAGGACGGCGGCGACGGCGTCCGTGGCATCGGTCGTGCGGGGCTCCCAGACGCTCCCGAACCCGCGCGCCGGATAGGCGAGTTGGGGTGGATCGGGGTGCACGGACCGGGTGAGGACCTGGGGCCAGGCGAAGACCGAGGGGATGAGCAGCAGCCCGGAGCCGGCCTGGTCGCGGGTGAGCGCGCAGTGCCGCCGTACGAGGCGCAGGGTGCCGTCGTCCCACCGTACGGTCTCGTGGAGTTCGCCCAGGACCCGCGCCGAGCCGTGCTCGGCGACCTGCCGGGCCCGGTGGAAGACGTCGGCCTCCAGGACCTTCTGGACGCGGGCCCAGTAGGGGGCGAGGGCGAGTTCCCAGTACGTCTCGATCTCGTCGGCGACCTTGGGGAGGACGGCCGCCGGGTCCTCGCGCAGTGCCCGGAGCCGGGTCCCGTCGACGCCGTTGCGTTCCAGGGCGTCGAGGTCGTTCCGTACGTCCGCGGCGGGCGCGGCGCGGACGGCGTCGAGTTCGGTCTCGAGGGTGGGGAAGGGCCCGGCGGGGGTGGGGTTGAGGAAGTCGGCGAGGTAGCCGCGGGCGGGGATCAGCGCGGCGAGCCAGCCGCGGTCCAGCCCGGCGCGGACGATCCGGGGCCGCACCTGGGCGGCCCAGCGCCCGTGCGGGGCGGAGTCGGGGTGGTGGGCGACGATCCGGTAGCTGGTGACGACCTCCCACAGGGGGGAGACGGCGAACCGGGTCTGGGCGAGATCGGCGGCGGAGAAACTGAGTCCGGCTTCCATGCGTCGCACGTCCTGGGGTGGGCGAAAGGGGGAATGGATTCGGTCTGACCTTAATCAATGGATAGCCCGGGGCGAAGGACAGCAAGCTCAACCCATGCCTCCCAAGACCCCCCGCACCACCCCCTCCGCGTTCCGCGGCCTCCCGTCCGTGGTCTGGACGGTCTTCGCGGGAACGATCGTCAACCGACTCGGCTACCTCGTCACGCCGTTCCTGGTCTTCTTCCTCGCCTCGCGCGGAGTGACCGGAGCGGAGACCTCCTACGTGCTCGGCGCGCTCGGCGCGGGCAACCTGATCGGCCCCGCCGTGGGCGGCGTCCTCGCCGACCGCCTCGGCCGCCGCCCCACGATGCTGATCGGCCTGATCGGCGCGGCGGCTGCGCAGGGCGCGCTCTTCCTGGCGCCGGGCGTGTGGACGATGGCGGCGGCGGCGCTGTTGATCAGCGCCGCCGGCAGCACGGTCTCCCCGGCGGCGTACGCGCTGCTGGCCGACGCCGTCGACAGCGAACGGCGCCGCCGCGCGTACGCCCTCTTCGGCTGGGGCGTGAACATCGGCACGGCGGTGGCGGGCGTCCTCGGCGGCTACCTCGCGGCCCAGGGCTACTGGCTCCTGTTCGCGGTCGACGCGGGCTCGATGCTGCTGTACGCGCTGGTGGTGACGATCCGCCTGAAGGAACCGGAGCGTTCGGCCTCCGGGAGCCCGGCGGCGAAGGACGGCATCGGCTACGGGGTGGTGGCCCGGGACCGGCTGGCCCTGCTCCTGCTCCCGCTCTTCGGCGTGCAGCTCTTCGTGTACTCGCTGACCGAGGTCGCGCTCCCGCTCGCCGTCCGCGACAGCGGCCTCTCGCCGGCGGTGTACGGGGCGATGGCGGCGGTCAACGCGGTCGTGGTCGTCGCGCTCCAGCCCTTCGCGACGGCGTGGCTGTCCCGGTTCCCGCAGCTGGCGGTACAGAGCGCGGGAAGCGCGCTGATCGCGCTGGGCGTCGCGCTGACCGGCCTCGCCGACGGCGTCACGGGCTACACGGTGTCGGTCGTCGTCTGGTCGCTCGGCGAGGCCGTGGTCGCGGGCATCGCGGCCGGCGTCTTCGCCGACCTGGCCCCGGCCCACGCCCGGGGCCGCTACCAGGGCGCGTTCAGCTGGACCTGGGGCGTGGCCCGCTTCGGGGCGCTCACGGTGGGCGTGACGGCGTACACGACGCTGGGCCCGGGAGCCCTGTGGTGGACGGCGCTGCTGGCGGGAACGGCGGCGGCGGCGACCACGCTGGCCCTGAGGCCCCGCGTGGAGCGCCGCACGTCGCACGAGCTGGCGGCATGAGGTCAGTCCCGGCGGATGTGCTCGGGATCGATGTGCCGCCGCACCATCGGCACGGAGGCGACGGCGGCGGCGAGCATGACACCCAGGGCACAGGCGAGGAGCAGCGGCAGCCCTTCCCAGTCCCAGTGCACGGCGCCGCCCCCGGTGATCAGGTAACTGGACTCGGCGAGCCACCCGGCCACGATGGCGGCCCCGAGCCCCACGACCAGGGGCAACAGCACCTGCACGACCTGCACCACCCGCAAGGTCCCGGCCCGAGCCCCCAACAACGCCAGCGCGGCGACCTGCCCCCGCCGCTCCATGGCCCGATCGGCCACCGACACGACAAACGCCGAAACCCCGATGACGAGCCCGAGCACCATCCCGACGACGAGCAGACTCCGGATGACGGTCAACTGAGCGAGCGAGTCAATGACGATCCCGACGGGCTCGACGGAAGCGGTGGGAGCAATCCCCCCAATCCCATCGAGCACGGCACGGACGGTACCGGGATCGGCCCGACTCACGAGCGTGAGAGTTCCGTCTGCGTCTGCCAGGTCGGGGGGGAGGAGGGAGGGGGGGACGAGTAGGGCGCCGGTATGGAAGACAGAGGGCTGATACGCGGACATGTCGATCCATTCCCGCGGAACCGTGAGTGTGACCTTGTGGCCGTCGCTCTTCTCGAACGGGAACTTCTCACCCGGTTGAGGGTCATCTGGATAAGAAGCGCCGCTGTCGCGTAGTTGCATGATCTTTCCGTCTACGCAGCCCCTGGCCTGCCGGGTAGCGGTGATGAGCTGATGACACGTGGCGACCACCAGGTCGAGGCGCTTGGGCATGTCCTCATCCAGGTGGTACCACGATCCGTACGTGACGATCTGCATGCGCACGCCGGGGACACCCGTGAGAGTCTTTCGCTGCTTCGAATCCAGATCGCTCAGTTTGATGTCGTACTCCTGAACGGGAGTAGTTCGCCGACTGACCTGATCGAGCTCGACCAGTACCCCCTGCGTTAGCGAGGCCCCGAACACCAGTAGCACGAGGCCCGTGACGACGCGCAATGAGGCGCCTGGGTCCACCTCTGTACGCCGCATGGCCAACGCCATGGGCAAGGACTTCGCTGTGCCGGCCAACCGTCGCGCGAGCCACGCGGTGATGGGCGCCAATCCGAAGACGAGCCCAGCACCGGTCAACAGCACCGCTCCAGGTACCAGTACGGCACTTGCTGCCCCCCCTGACGGGTCTCGTCCCAAGACGCTGAGTACGCAGTAGCCTCCGATGACACCGAGTCCGGGGATCAGCAACAACGTTCCGTACTTCTTCGGCCGCTTGCGCTCTCCAGTCCGCCGAACGTTGATGGGCGACAGTGCAGCCTGTCGAGCGCTGAACTGCCCCACAATCCATGCGAGCGCCGGGCACCCCAGCAGACAGACTGCCACCGTTGTCGACTCGGGTCGCCCATCCGTGGGATACCACTGCAGCCCAGGTAGTCCGACCTTTGCCATGACCTCATTCGCGCCGAGGTAGCCCACGAGGCCGAGCAGGGCACCGAGCGCCGCCGCTGCCAAGCTTTCCCCCGCGTTGACTCTCAGGGTGTCCTTCGCGCTGAGCCCGACGAGGCGTAGGGCGGCGAGCCGACGCGAACGGGATTCGCCCGAGAGTCTCGCGCACACAGAGAGGAAAATGACGAGGGGTAGCAGCACGATGCACCCGAGCGTGAACCGCAGGATGTCGAGGGTCGAGGGGTCGACCACTTCTTCGCTCGTGTAGTCGGCGCCGAAGCGACTGAGAGGCCTCGCTTCAGGCAACGAGGCACGAGTGGTACCGACGTAGGCATAGAGCTCGTCAGGGCCTCCCAACCCCTCCGGTGCGATCGTGCCAGTCACATGTCCGGGGACAAGCCCTGCTGCACGAGGATTGGCCGCGAGAAGCTCGCTCAATTTCGGTGAGACGATTGCCTCGCCGGCAGGTGGAAGCTCTTTGACGCCAGGTGCGCTCGGCGTGGGGCCGGGGCCTGTATGGGCGATGAAGACCCGCCGCAGTGGCTGCGAGCCGTAGGGGTCCAGAAATTCTTGGTAGACGACGTTGCTGTGGTCACCTGGAATCGCCGATCGGGCTGCCGTCCTAGCATCATGGGCAGCGAGGATTGTGGGGATGGTGAGAACTGCGGCGAGGCAGGCCACTCCGAGTGCAGAGCCGAGTGCCATCAAGAGAAAACGAACTCGCCCCCTTCGCCCGCTGCCCCATAACAGGCGCATTCCAAGGACGAAGGTGTTCACACCGTCACCCGTTGAGCCAGAACACCGTCCGACATCGTGTACTGGGTGTCTGCCTTGGCAGCGACGTCTGAATCGTGCGTAACGATGACCACGGCTGTCTTCTGGCGTCGCGCCAATTGAAGGAATTCATCCAGCACGGCGGCAGCGTTGGTGCTGTCGAGCGCCCCGGTCGGCTCGTCCGCGAACACCACATCCGGCCGGTGGACCAGCGCCCGCGCGACTGCCACGCGCTGGCTCTGGCCCCCCGACAGCTTTGACGTCCGGCGCCGCAGCAGATCCCCCATGCCGAGCCGCCCCAGAATCTGAGCGGCCATGGCGTGTGCATGGGCCTTGCTGATCCCGGCGAGCCGGAGGGGGAGCGCCGCGTTCTCCTCGACGGTCAGCTCCGGCAGTAGTTCCCCGTACTGGAAGACGAAGCCCAGCCGCGTTCGGCGCAAGGCGCTGAGCTCCCCGTCGGGGAGGCAGGAGAGCTGGACTCCGTCGAAGGTCACCGTGCCACTTGACGGCGGCAGGACTCCAGCGAGGCAGTACAGCAGGGAAGACTTGCCCGACCCGCTGCTGCCCATGATGGCAGCCACTTCGCCGCGCTTGAGCGTGAATTCGGCACCGAATACAGCCTGCTGGGTGCCGTAGAAGAGATCCACGCCCGCGGCGCGGAGGATGACGTCCATCGTGGTGCGCACTCTCTGTGGAGTGGGAGCCGCTGGGTCGCGGCTCCCGAAGGTGTCGCCGCTTAGCGTCGGAACTTTCGAAGGTCCGAGCAGTTGTCCGGACGCAGAGACCCACGGTCACGGCAGAGCTGGATCTCTGCGTGATTGGTCTCAAGGACTGCGCCGTCGTAGATGGTCTCGTCGATGTCGACGGTCTTCCTCTGGGTGCCCTTGACGCGAACCCAGCCGTAACCCTCGACCTTTGCTCGGAGGTACACGTTGTGCCCGTCGCCAGGGTCAGCGTCGGACAGACGCCCGCGTACGTGGAATCCACCATGGTGCTGGAACTTGGGCTCCCACTTGTACCAACCGCGGAACTCGGCCCCCGTGGTGGACATGTTCAACTCGTGACCCCACGATGCGGCCGCAGCCACCCCCATCCCCCCGAAGAACAACCCCGCAGCTACCGCAGCTGCCGCCAACTTCCTCATCGATATCCCCTGGTTGAAGCGAATGTGCCGACTGGTCATCACAGAAAGTATCGGCATCACTACAGAAGGGATCGAGCAGGAACGTCCCTCCGCCGGATCACCCCCCGATCCAGTGAACGACCCCTCCAGAGCCCCCAGTCAGCCCTCCGGGCCACATTCAGGGAGCGGGCTTGTCGGTCGCGGCGGTCTGGGTATTCGGTGTTCGTGAAGGTCGAGGGTCTGCGGGTCCGGATGCCGTATCGCGGGCTCACGGAGGGCGTGCATGCCCCGCGCTGAGGTCGACATCCGCGCGGCGGGGTGCGCCGGCGAGGAGGTCGCCCGCGCTGCCTGCCTCCCAAGAAGGTCGGCGTCCTGGAGGGGCGGAACTTCGCCACGTGCGGCGACCCGATCCGCCGCACGCGTGCCGGCTGCGTGGTGGGCCACGAGTCGGGTATCGGATGGGGAACGTGGGGGGGGGGCCCCCCCCCCCCCCCGCCGGGCGCGGGCCCGCACGGGGCGCAGTGGAAGCGGGGCTGGATTAGCTGTTGAAAAAATATGGGTTTGGGCACACCAAACACAAACAAAGAG
>NZ_JBHWFF010000008.1:201216-214579 GCF_042733785.1 Streptomyces sp. NPDC059695
CGCCGGCGCGCGCCCCCGCGCCCGCCGCGGCGCGGGGGGGGGGCGGGGCCCGGCGGGGTGCGTGCGGGGGCGCCCCGGCCCGCCCCCCCCCCCCCGGGGGGGGCCCCCCTTCGACATCGTGCCCGGTGAGGCACTGGCGGAGGATACGAGATTCGAACTCGTGAGGGGTTGCCCCCAACACGCTTTCCAAGCGTGCGCCCTAGGCCACTAGGCGAATCCTCCGGGGCAAACAATACAAGACGTTGAGGGGTGCTCGCGAACGTGATCCGTGACGAGTTCCCCGGAGGCGGTCCGGGGTGCCATCGGGGGGTCGGGGCGGTCCGGGGATCGGGTACTCTGGGCGGAGCCCCTCACGCGGTGCTATCTGACTGAACTCCCCCAGGGCCGGAAGGCAGCAAGGGTAGGTCGGCTCTGGCAGGTGCGTGGGGGGCGCTTGCGTTCCCCGGCCCCGCCGCCGGCCCCGCCCCCCGGCCCCGCCCCCCGGCCCCCGCCCCCGGCGCCTCGTTTTCCCGGGTTGTCGGTGGGCGCCTATAACCTCGTATACGTGTCGTCTCTCGCGCTGTACCGCCGCTATCGCCCCGAGTCCTTCGCCGAGGTCATCGGGCAGGAGCATGTCACCGACCCGTTGCAGCAGGCCCTGCGGAACAACCGGGTCAATCACGCGTACCTGTTCAGCGGGCCCCGCGGGTGTGGCAAGACGACCAGCGCGCGCATCCTCGCGCGGTGCCTGAACTGTGAGCAGGGCCCCACGCCGACGCCCTGCGGGGAGTGCCAGTCCTGCCGCGACCTCGCGCGCAACGGGCCCGGGTCCATCGACGTCATCGAGATCGACGCCGCTTCGCACGGTGGCGTGGACGACGCCCGTGACCTGCGGGAGAAGGCCTTCTTCGGGCCCGCCTCCAGCCGCTACAAGATCTACATCATCGACGAGGCCCACATGGTCACCTCGGCGGGCTTCAACGCCCTCCTAAAGGTGGTCGAGGAGCCGCCGGAGCACCTCAAGTTCATCTTCGCCACGACCGAGCCCGAGAAGGTCATCGGGACCATCCGCTCCCGGACCCACCACTACCCCTTCCGGCTTGTGCCGCCGGGGACGCTGCGGGAGTACCTCGGCGAGGTGTGCGGGCGCGAGGGGATTCCCGTCGCGGACGGCGTGCTGCCGCTCGTCGTCCGCGCCGGCGCCGGTTCCGTGCGTGACTCCATGTCCGTGATGGACCAGCTGCTCGCCGGTGCCGCCGACGACGGTGTGACGTACGCCATGGCGACCTCTCTTCTCGGTTACACGGACGGGTCCCTGCTCGACTCCGTTGTCGACGCCTTCGCGGCCGGCGACGGCGCCGCCGCCTTCGAGGTCGTCGACCGCGTCATCGAGGGCGGGAACGATCCCCGTCGGTTCGTCGCCGATCTGCTGGAGCGGCTGCGGGACCTCGTGATCCTCGCCGCCGTGCCCGACGCCGCCGAGAAGGGGCTCATCGACGCCCCCGTCGACGTCATCGAGCGCATGCAGGCGCAGGCGTCGGTGTTCGGGGCCGCCGAGCTCAGCCGGGCGGCCGACCTCGTGAACACCGGTCTGACCGAGATGCGGGGCGCCACCTCGCCCCGGCTCCAGCTGGAGCTGATCTGCGCGCGGGTGCTGCTTCCCGCCGCCTTCGACGACGAGCGTTCCCTCCAGGCGCGCCTCGACCGGCTGGAGCGCGGCGCGGCCGCCGCGCCCGCCCCCGTCTTCACGCCGGGCCCCCCCGCGCCCGCCCTGGGGTACGTGCCCGGGCCCGAGGCCCACACCCCGATGGCGCCGCCCCCGCCGGCCCCGGCACCCGTCCAGCAGCCCGCGCCCGTCCAGCAGCCCGCCGCCCCGGCCCCCGTGCACGAGCAGCAGGGGCCCCGGCCCGGTGCCTGGCCCGGAGCCGCCGCCCCCGGCAGCGGCGCCCCCGGTGCCTGGCCCGGCGCGTCCGCGGCGCCCGCCGCCCCGGCCCCCGCGCCCGTACAGGCGCAGCCCGCCCCGCAGGCATCCGCACCCGCGCCCGCCTCCGGCGGCGGGGACACGGCCCAGGTACGGAACCTGTGGCCGCAGATCCTCGACGCCGTGAAGAACCGGCGCCGCTTCACCTGGATCTTGCTCAGCCAGAACGCCCAGGTGGCCGGGTTCGACGGCGCGACGCTCCAGCTCGGCTTCCTGAACGCCGGCGCCCGCGACAACTTCGCGAGCAGCGGCAGCGAGGAGGTCCTCAAGCAGGCCCTCGCCGAGCAGTTCCACGTGAACTGGAAGATCGAGGCGATCATCGACCCCTCGGGCGGCGCCTCGCCCCCGCCCGCCGCCACCAACTTCGGCGGAGGATCCAGCGGTGGCTTCGGCGGCGGTGGAGGCTTCGGCGGAGGAGCCGGTGGCGGCGGTGGCCGTCCCGCCGCTCCCTCTCCCGCGCCTTCCTTCCAGCAGGCCCCGCCCCCCGCCCCCGTCCAGGCGCAGTCGGCTGCGGCCCCGGCCTTCCAGCAGGCGCCGCCGCCCGCTCCCGCGCCCGCGTACGCGCCGCCGGTGGCGCCCGAGGACGACGTCCCGGAGGAGGACGACCCGGACCTCGTCGACTCCGCCCTCTCCGGGCACGACCTGATCGTGCGCGAGCTGGGAGCCACGGTTGTGGAGGAATACACGAACGAGTAGGGGCGTCTCGCTCGGTGGCCCGCACAAGGGGCATCCCACCCCGCGGGCTACCCTGGCAGGCGTGAAGGTCCTCGTCATCGGCGGCGGCGCCCGCGAACACGCCCTGTGCCGCTCTCTCTCCCTCGATCCCGACGTCACCGCTCTGCACTGCGCGCCCGGCAACGCCGGAATCGCGGAGGTCGCCGAGCTGCACCCCGTCGACCAGCTGGACGGCGCGGCCGTCGCCGCGCTCGCCACCGAGCTCGGCGCCGAACTGGTCGTCGTCGGTCCGGAGGCCCCGCTTGTCGCCGGTGTCGCCGACGCCGTCCGCGCGGCCGGCATCCCCGTCTTCGGCCCGTCCAAGGAGGCGGCGCAGCTGGAGGGCTCCAAGGCCTTCGCCAAGGACGTCATGGCCGGCGCCGGCGTCCCCACCGCCCGCAGCTACGTCTGCACGACCCCGGCCGAGATCGACGAGGCGCTCGACGCCTTCGGCGCTCCGTACGTGGTGAAGGACGACGGCCTGGCCGCCGGCAAGGGCGTCGTCGTCACGGACGACGTCGAGCGGGCCCGGGCGCACGCGCTCGCCTGCGACCGGGTGGTCATCGAGGAGTACCTCGACGGCCCCGAGGTCTCCCTCTTCGCGATCACCGACGGCACGACCGTCCTCCCGCTGAAGCCCGCGCAGGACTTCAAGCGCGCGCTGGACGGCGACGAGGGCCCGAACACCGGCGGCATGGGTGCCTACTCGCCGCTGCCCTGGGCCGACCCGAAGCTGGTCGAGGAGGTCCTGGAGACCGTCCTGCAGCCGACGGTCGACGAGCTGCGCCGCCGCGGCACGCCGTTCTCCGGTCTGCTGTACGCGGGTCTGGCGATCACCGGCCGCGGTGTGCGGGTCATCGAGTTCAACGCGCGCTTCGGCGACCCGGAGACCCAGGTCGTGCTGGCCCGTCTGAAGACCCCGCTCGCGGGTGTCCTGCTGAACTCCGCCAACGGCACGCTGGACGACCAGGCGCCGCTGAGCTGGAGCGACGAGGCCGCCGTCACCGTGGTCGTGGCCTCCCACAACTACCCGGAGACCCCGCGCACGGGCGACCCGATCGAGGGCCTGGACGAGGTCGCGGAGAAGGACGCCCCGCACGCGTACGTGCTCCACGCCGGTACGAAGCGGGACGGCGACGCGATCGTCAGCGCGGGCGGCCGGGTCCTCTCGGTCACCGCCACCGGAACGGACCTGGCGCAGGCCCGCGAGCGCGCGTACGCGGCGGTCGGCCGCATCCGCCTTGACGGTTCGCAGCACCGTACGGACATCGCCAGGAAGGCCGCCGAGGCCTGATAGCGCTCTATTTCGCCTGAATTCTCGTGATTCCCCTTGTGGCCGTGTGGTGCGGAAGTTGTGAACCACACGGCCACAAGTGCGCCATCACCTTTACCCAAAGCCATTCCATCGAGTGACGGCTCGGCCATACGGATGACTCCCGCCAAAGCCCCAACTAGGGTGCGGCGAAGGCATTCCGGCACTTGGCCCACCGGCATTGCGATGTCAGTGGCGGGTGCCACAGTGGGGGAGTGAGCAACACCGCCACAGGCAGTCCCGTCGAGGACAGGAGGGGGTGATGAACGGCGTGTCCGGTACCGGTTCCGTTGTCGGCGAGGAGTGGGGTGCGCGCGCCGCGCGCTCCCGGGCCCTCGCCGTCCTCCGCGTCCGCGGCAGGGCGCTGGGCCTCGCGGTGCTGCCCGCGGCGGTCGCCGTCGTCCTGTACGCGGGCGGGGTCACCGGCCACTTCACCGGAGCGGCTTGGGACACGGCCCGCTGGGTGGTGAGCGTGCTCGCCGTGCTCGTCCTCCTCGCCGCCGCGGCCGTCGCCCTCGTGGTGGCGCGGGCCCGCCCTGCGGCCACGCCGACGGTGGAGCTCGCCGAGACCGCCGCCCCCGATCTGTACCGGCTCGTCCGCGACCTGGCCGACCGGCTCGGCGTCCCGCCGCCCGCCGCGATAGCCCTCACCCCGGACTGCGACAGCTGGCTGGAGGACCGGACGCACCGGGCGCACCGCCCCCACCGCACGACCGGCGCCGACGGCGCTCCGGTCCTGGTCATAGGCTCGCCCTTCCTGTGGTGGATGCGTGTCGGCGAGCTGCGGGCGGTCCTCGCCCCGGTCGTCGCCGGTACGGGACCGGCCGCCCACCCCGACATAGCCGCGGCCCGCCGTTTCATCCGCGGGCTGGACGCCGCCGTCGCCGTGCCGTCCGACCCCCGCCTCGACCCGCTCCGCCGCTTCGGCGCGCGGGGTGTCGGGCAGGTCGCCCGCGTGCTGCTGCGCGCCTGTCGCGGGCACGCCGCCGAGATGGAGCGCGGGGTCGCCGCCGCCGGCTCGGAGCGCGCCCAGGCCGTGGACTACGGCGTACGGATCGTCGCCCAGGAGCAGGTCGGCCTGGCCTACGCGGGCTGGGACCGTCTGCTCACCCGGGTCGCGCTGCCCGCCTGGCGCATGGGCCGCTGGCCCGCCAAGCTCGACGCGGGCGTGGTCTCCGCGCTGACCGAGCTCTCCCGCCGCGACCGGCTCGCGGAGGGCTTCTCCTCCCGCCTCGGTGAGCGTCCCGCCTGCGACCTCCTGGAGGAGCCCGGCGCCGTCGACGAGGCCACCTCGCTGCTCGCCGCCCGTCTCTTCCACGGCGGCCCCGCCGAGCCCGGCCCCGACTGGGCCCCGGTGGAGTGGAGCCAGTACCCGGAGGAGGTCGTCGACCGGAAGTGGCGCACGGACGCGGCCCGCCTGCACCAGGTCCTCGACGGCCTGGGAGTGGCCGCGGCCTCCGGAGACCGGGCCGCCGACGCGGCGGGCCCGACGCTGACCGAGGTGATGGCCCACCTGACGACGGCTACGCCCACGGGACCGGCCTCCGGGTCGAACCACGACGAGAACGACGACCGCGAGCGCGAAGAGATCGACGACCGCGAGCGCGAAGAGATCGACGACCGCGAGCACGTCGAGGACGACGACCGCGCGTACCAAGAGGACGACGACCGCGACTACGACGGGGAAGACGAGCCGGTCAACCCGGCCGCCGAGGCGCTCGCCGGAGCCCTCAGCGCACTCCTCGCGCGCGAGGAGGCGGCCCGGGAGGCCCGGGTCGCGGCGGCGGCCGAGACCACCCGCACCGCGGAGAAGAGCCGGAAGAGCGGCCGCAGCGCCGCCGAGAAGAGTCGGCAGGCCACCCCGCACGTGGCCGTCACCGGCCCCGACGGGCCCCTGCCGCTGTTCCCGCTCCAGCCGCCCCGGACCGGGCGTGACCTGCTCGCCGACCACGTGACCGCGATGGTCTGCTGCGCCGCCGTCGACACCGCCGAGGCGACCCCCGGCCTCGACTGGCTCGACGGGCCCGCCCTGCTCGTCGGCGGCGAGCGCGCGGCGGACCTCGGTCCCCGGGTCCTGGCACTCGTCGAGGACGGCGACCCGGAGCCCCTGCGGGCCTGGCTGGCTCTCACCGGAGTGCGCCCGGAGAAGCCCGTACGCCTGGTCTGAGGGCCCGCGGACCGAGCCGGACCCGGATCGGACCGGATCCCCTGCTTCCACTCTCGCCAATTCACGACGAACGGTGACGGAGTGCGTGCGTTATGTGATGTGCTGGAGACCGTCACTGACAGAGGCACGAACCACAGGCACTGACCGGCCGACCCGGGGGAGTCGAGGGAGGGGCGCACATGGGGGCGGAGCAGATCAGACGGTGGGAGTCGGGCGCGCTAGCGCACGCCGTCTCCGATCCCTTCGGCCAGGGCCCGCTGCCCTGGCTGCGCGGCTCGGAGAACTACTTCGACGACACCGGGCAGATGGTCCCCTGGTACGCGGACGAGATCCTGGCCCGGGGCGGCAGCGGCGGCCCCCGGACGGCCGACGACGTCCGGCGGCAGATCAAGGGCTTCGCGTCCGACGGGGCCGTGGCGCCCGGGGAGTCGATCGACTTCCACGTCACCGTGGACCCGCCGCAGCAGTTCTCGGTCGACGTCTACCGGATCGGGCACTACGGCGGCGACGGCGCCGCGAAGATCACCACGAGTCCGCGCCTCTCCGGGATCGTCCAGCCGGCCCCGCTCACCGCGGACCGCACGGTCTCCTGTCACCACTGGTGGCAGTCCTGGCGGCTCCAGGTCCCCTCGTACTGGTCGATCGGCGCGTACGTCGCCGTCCTCACGACCGCCGACGGCCACCGCTCGCACATCCCCTTCACGGTCCGCGACAACCACCCGGCGGACCTGCTCCTCGTCCTCCCGGACGTGACCTGGCAGGCGTACAACCTGTACCCGGAGGACGGCCACACCGGCGCCAGCCTCTACCACGCGTGGGACGAGGAGGGCCGGCTGCTCGGCGAGGAGGACGCGGCCGTCACCGTCTCCTTCGACCGCCCCTACGCGGGCGCGGGCCTGCCCCTGCACGTCGGCCACGCCTACGACTTCATCCGCTGGGCCGAGCGCTACGGCTACGACCTCGCCTACGCGGAGACCCGCGACCTGCACGCCGGCCGGGTCGACCCGAGCCGCTACCGGGGCCTGGTCTTCCCGGGCCACGACGAGTACTGGTCGGCGCCGATGCGCCGGACCGCCGAGCTCGCCCGCGACCAGGGCACCTCGCTCGTGTTCCTCTCCGCCAACACCATGTACTGGCAGGTGGAGCTCGGCCCCTCGCCGTCCGGGGTGCCGGACCGTCTCCTCACCTGCCGCAAGCGGCGCGGCCCCGGCCGCCCGGCGCTCTGGCGCGAGGTCGACCGGCCCGAGCAGCAGCTCCTGGGGATCCAGTACGCGGGCCGGGTGCCCGAGCCGCACCCCCTGGTCGTGCGGAACGCCGGGCACTGGCTCTGGGACGCCACCGGCGCGGGGGACGGCGACGAGCTCCCGGGCCTGGTCGCGGGCGAGGCCGACCGGTACTTCCCCCGGACGGCGCTGCCGGAGCACCAGGGCCGGATCCTGCTCTCCCACTCGCCGTACCGGGACAGCGAGGGCGCCGTCCGCCACCAGGAGACGAGCCTCTACCGGGCCCCGTCCGGTGCCTGGGTCTTCGCGTCGGGCACCTTCGCCTGGTCGCCGGCGCTGGACCGCCCCGGTCACGTGGACGCCCGGGTGCAGCGCGCCACCGCGAACCTCCTCGACCGCATCTGCAAAAGGGACTGAGCGGATCCGGAGGCGGACCGGGAAGAGGGACTGAGCGGATCCGGAGGCGGACCGGGGAAGAGGGACTGAGCGGGGGGTCACAGGGCCCGGGGGCCGGATCGGCCCCGCCGTGCGAGAGAATCGGACACGTTCCCTGGATCAACCTACGCGGAGGAACCGTGTCCGGATTCGTAGAAAAGCCCGAGCCCGTCCAGGTCCCGGGCCTGACCCATCTCCACACGGGCAAGGTCCGCGACCTGTACCGGAACGAGGCCGGCGACCTCGTCATGGTGGCGAGTGACCGCATGTCGGCCTACGACTGGGTGCTGCCCACCGAGATCCCCGACAAGGGCCGGGTCCTCACCCAGCTCTCCCTGTGGTGGTTCGACAAGCTCGCCGACCTGGCCCCGAACCACGTCCTGTCGACCGAGCTGCCGGCCGGTGCCCCTGCCGACTGGGCGGGCCGCACGCTGATCTGCACGTCCCTGGACATGGTCCCGGTCGAGTGCGTCGCCCGCGGCTACCTCACCGGCTCCGGCCTGCTCGAGTACGACGCGTCCCGCACGGTCTGCGGTCTCGCGCTCCCCGAGGGGCTGACCGACGGCTCCGAGCTGCCCGCCCCGATCTTCACCCCGGCCACCAAGGCCGCGGTCGGCGACCACGACGAGAACGTGTCGTACGAGGAGGTCGCCCGTCAGGTCGGCGCCGAGACGGCCGCGCTGCTGCGCCAGACGACCCTCGCCGTGTACGGCCGGGCCCGGGACATCGCGCGCGACCGGGGCATCATCCTGGCGGACACCAAGTTCGAGTTCGGCTTCGCGGACGGCACGCTCGTCCTCGCCGACGAGGTCCTCACCCCGGACTCCTCGCGCTTCTGGCCGGCCGACCAGTGGCAGCCGGGCCGCGCCCAGCCCTCGTACGACAAGCAGTTCGTGCGGGACTGGCTGACCTCGCCGGCCTCCGGCTGGGACCGCAAGAGCGAGCAGCCGCCGCCGGCGCTCCCGCAGGAGGTCGTGGACGCGACCCGCGCCAAGTACATCGAGGCGTTCGAGCTGCTGACCGGGAACGCCTGGTCCTAGCGGACGGGGAACGAGAAAGCCCCCGGTCGATTCGACCGGGGGCTTTCTTCATGGAGCGGACGACGAGATTCGAACTCGCGACCCTCACCTTGGCAAGGTGATGCTCTACCAACTGAGCCACGTCCGCATTGCTGCCGCTCAGCTTTCACTGGGCGGTGCGAGCACCACTGTACCTGATCCACCGGAGTGGTCGGTAATGCGATGCAGAGCGGGTGACAGGGATTGCACACTGCGCCTTCCCCCTGGAAGGGGGCTGTTCTGCTACTGAACTACACCCGCACGCTGCTGGGGACTTGGCTTTGTCGGCCTCGCCCCTCGGCGTGATTCAGACTCTAGCGGATCATGGGGGGTGCAATGCAAATCGGCGTCGCCGCGCCACTCCCTCCGGCCCGCTCGGCCCGCCGCGAGACGGGCCCCGGCCCGCTCGGCTCGCCGTACGGAAGCGCCGCTCCCCTCGGCTCGCCACGCGGAACGCGCCCGCTCCGCTCAGCTCGCCGCGCGGAAGGCCTCGTAGACCCTCTTCGGGATCCGGCCGCGGGCGGGCACGTCCATCTTGTTGGACTGGGCCCAGGCGCGGACCGCCGCCGGGTCGGGGGCGAGGGCGGTGTGCGTGTACGAGTCGACGGAGGCGCTCCGGCCGGCCGCGGCCCGGGCCGGCAGCTTGCGGCCGGCGGCGAGGTAGGGCGCGAGGGCCTTGCGGAGTTTCTTTGCATTGGCAGCATTCAGGTCGATCTCGTACATCTTCCCGTCGAGGCCGAACGCGACCGTTTCAGCCGCTTCTCCGCCGTCGATGTCGTCGGAGAGAGTGACCACCACACGCTGAGCCACGGATATCGGTCCTTTCCTGCGGCTGCCGGGGTCGACGGAGCGCTTGTGGCGCCCCTGACGTGCGGCGATGCCGACCGTACGGCTGTGCCGGGACAATGCTGCTTTCTTCTGGATTCCTTTGTACAGCGGCAGGCGTCGCATTGTGAAGCCCTGTCAATTGTTTCAGCGTGTCCCGGCAGATTGCGGTCCGCAATATCTCGCTCGAATTTTGCGCGGAGTGCGTGCCCCGGGTGTGGATCCCGTTCGTGTGGCGCACGCCGTCCTGAACCGGGTTTTTGTAGGATCCTTCAGATCTCTACCCGCGTAGAATTTGGAGGCAGGTACGCTGAGGGAACCGCCCACGCAACACACCACCGGGAGTGCCAGTGGCACGCGTCGTAGTCGACGTCATGCTCAAGCCGGAGATTCTGGACCCTCAGGGGCAGGCGGTGCAGCGTGCACTGCCCCGCCTGGGATTCGCCGGAATCGCCGACGTCCGTCAGGGGAAGCGCTTCGAGCTGGAGGTGGAGGGACCGGTCGACGACGCCGCCCTCGCCCGCATCCATGAGATGGCCGAAACCTTCCTTGCCAACACCGTGATCGAAGACTTCGTCGTGAAGGTGGAGTCGTGACCGCACGCATCGGCGTCGTCACGTTCCCCGGAACGCTCGACGACCAGGACGCGCTGCGTGCCGCCCGCCTCGCGGGCGCCGAGCCCGTCTCGCTCTGGCACCGCGACAAGGACCTCAAGCAGGTCGACGCCGTGGTCCTGGCCGGCGGCTTCTCCTACGGCGACTACCTGCGGGCCGGAGCCATCTCCCGCTTCTCGCCGGTGATGGAGACGATCATCGAGCAGGCGAAGGCGGGCATGCCCGTCCTCGGTATCTGCAACGGCTTCCAGATCCTCACCGAGGCCCACCTGCTGCCGGGCGCGATGCTGCGCAACAACCACCTCCACTTCATCTGCCGCGACCAGAAGCTGCGGGTGGAGAACGCGGAGACCGCCTGGACCTCGGACTACTCCGCGGGCCAGGAGATCGAGGTCCCGCTCAAGAACATGGACGGCCGGTACGTCGCCGACGAGCGCACGCTCGACGAGCTGGAGGCCGAGGGGCGGGTGGCCTTCCGCTACCTGGACGTGAACCCCAACGGCTCGCTGCGCGACATCGCGGGCATCACCAACGCCGCGGGCAACGTGGTCGGCCTCATGCCGCACCCGGAGCACGCCGTCGAGCCGCTGATCGGCACCGGCAAGACGGACGGCCTCGGTTTCTTCACCTCGATCCTCAAGAAGCTGGTCAACGCCTGATGAGCCTCGACACCGTCAAGCACGCGAGCGAGACGCCGGACAGCGAGCAGCCCTGGAAGGAGCTCGGCCTCAAGGAGGACGAGTACGCGCGCATCCGCGAGATCCTCGGCCGCCGTCCCACCGGCGCCGAGCTCGCCATGTACTCCGTCATGTGGTCCGAGCACTGCTCCTACAAGAGCAGCAAGGTCCACCTGAAGCAGTTCGGCGAGAAGACCCCCGAGAACGACGCCATGCTCGTCGGCATCGGTGAGAACGCGGGCGTCGTCGACGTCGGCCAGGGGTACGCGGTCACCTTCAAGGTCGAGTCGCACAACCACCCCTCGTACATCGAGCCCTACCAGGGTGCGGCCACCGGCGTCGGCGGCATCGTCCGCGACATCCTCGCCATGGGCGCCCGTCCGGTCGCGGTCGTCGACCCGCTGCGCTTCGGCGCGGCCGACCACCCCGACACCAAGCGCGTGCTGCCCGGTGTCGTCGCCGGCATCGGCGGCTACGGCAACTGCCTGGGCCTGCCGAACATCGGCGGTGAGGTCGTCTTCGACTCCTGCTACCAGGGCAACCCGCTGGTCAACGCCGGCTGCATCGGCGTGATGAAGCACGAGGACATCCACCTCGCCAAGGCCTCCGGCCCCGGCAACAAGGTCATCCTGTACGGCGCCCGCACGGGTGGCGACGGCATCGGCGGCGTCTCGGTCCTCGCGTCCGAGACCTTCGACGACACGAAGCCCACCAAGCGCCCCGCCGTCCAGGTCGGCGACCCCTTCCAGGAGAAGCTCCTCATCGAGTGCACCCTGGAGATCTTCAAGGAGAAGCTGGTCGCGGGCATCCAGGACCTCGGCGGCGCCGGGCTCTCCTGCGCCACGTCCGAGCTCGCCTCCGCCGGCTCCGGCGGCATGCACGTGGACCTGGAGAAGGTCCACCTGCGTGACGCCACGCTCTCGCCCGAGGAAATCCTCATGAGCGAGTCGCAGGAGCGCATGTGCGCGATCGTCGAGCCGCAGCACGTCGACCGCTTCCTGGAGATCTGCGAGAAGTGGGACGTCATCGCGGTCGTCATCGGTGAGGTGACGGACGGCGAGCGCCTGGAGATCTTCTGGCACGGCGAGCAGATCGTCGACGTGCCGCCGCGCTCCGTCGCCCACGAGGGTCCGACCTACCACCGGCCGTTCGCGCGCCCGGACTGGCAGGACGCGCTCCAGGCGGACGACGCGGGCAAGCTGCCCCGGCCGCAGGGCGGCGCCGAGCTGAAGGACCAGGTCCTGAAGCTCGTCTCCTCCCCGAACCAGGCCTCGAAGTCCTGGATCACGGACCAGTACGACCGGTTCGTGCAGGGCAACACGGTCCTGGCGCAGCCCGAGGACGCGGGCATGGTCCGCATCGACGAGGAGACCAATCTCGGCGTGGCCATGGCGACCGACGGCAACGGCCGGTACGCGAAGCTCGACCCGTACACGGGCGCGCAGCTCGCGCTCGCGGAGGCGTACCGCAACGTCGCCGCCTCCGGCGCCAAGCCGCTGGCCATCTCGGACTGCCTCAACTTCGGTTCGCCCGAGGACCCGGCCGTGATGTGGCAGTTCGCCGAGGCCACCCGTGGTCTCGCGGACGGCTGCCTCCAGCTGGGCACCCCGGTCACCGGCGGCAACGTCTCCCTGTACAACCAGACGGGCGAGACCGCGATCCACCCGACGCCCGTCGTGGCCGTCCTCGGTGTGATCGACGACGTCAACCGGCGCACCCCGATCGCCTTCGCGGAAGAGGGTCAGCTCCTCTACCTGCTGGGCGACACCAAGGAGGAGTTCGGCGGTTCGGCCTGGTCCGAGGTGATCCACCAGCACCTCGGCGGCATGCCGCCGGCCGTGGACCTGGACCGGGAGAAGCTGCTCGGCGAGATCCTGATCTCGGCCTCGCGCGACGGCATGATCGACGCGGCGCACGACCTGTCCGACGGCGGTCTGGTGCAGGCGGTCGTCGAGTCCTGCCTGCGCGGCGGGAATGGCGCGCGCCTGGTCGTCCCGGAGGGCCTGGACGCCTTCACGTTCCTCTTCAGCGAGTCGGCCGGCCGTGCGGTCGTCGCCGTCCCGCGCAGCGAGGAGCTCCGCTTCACCGACATGTGCGGTGCGCGGGGTCTGCCGGCGACCCGGATCGGCGTCGTCGACGGTGCCGAGTCCGACGGGAACGCGGTCGTCGACGTGCAGGGCGAGTTCGCGCTCTCCCTCGCGGAGCTGCGCGAGGCGCACGAGGCGACGATCCCGGGCCTGCTGGCCTGATCCGGAGCATCGAGCCCCCCGGCCGGCCCTCGGGGGCGGGCGGGGGGGGGGGAGGGTTCCCCCGGGGGAGGATGACAGTACATAAGTAAAAAAAAAACAAAGAGCGATGAGAGCCGGGTGGGGGGGAGG
>NZ_JBHWFF010000008.1:214589-232710 GCF_042733785.1 Streptomyces sp. NPDC059695
GGGGGTGACCCCCGCTTTTTCCCCGCGGGGGAGCCGCCTCCCCTCACCGGTACGGGGAATTGGTAAAAACCAATTTCCCCCCCCCCACCCCACCCCCCCGGGCCCCACCCCCCCCCGGGGGGCTTCTTCGTGTCCCCTTGCGGAAGGATCACGTAATTACGTAATCTCAACATCATGGAGCTGGCAGAGCGGGTGGCGGAGCTGGAGCGGCGCATGGCGGCCCTGGAGGCCGCGGATCACCCCGCGCCCGCGAAGGCCGTCGAGTCGACGCTCTGGGCCCTCGAAGGGCTCAGGGCGGAACTCGCGGCGGCGGGCGAGGAGGGCGAGGACGGCGCCGTGCTGTTCACGGGGTCGGTCCGGCTGCCGACCCAGGAGCGGTACGAGTGGCAGTTCGGCGCCTTCACGGAGCGGCTGTTCGACGAGGACTGGTCCGGGACCGCCGAGTCCTTCGCCGCGCTCGGCCATCCCGTACGGCTCCGGCTGCTGCGGGAGATCCTCGGCGGCCGTCGCACCGCGGCCGAACTGGCGGACCTCGACGAGCTCGGGACGACCGGCCAGATCTACCACCACCTGCGCCAGCTGACCGGCGCCGGCTGGCTGCAGACCGCCGGCCGCGGGCGCCACGAGGTGCCGCCGGCCCGTGTCGTCCCGCTCCTGGTGGCGCTCACCGCCGCCCGTCCGTGACCGCGACCTCCGGGGGGAAGCCCATGACGTCGTACAAGACCGCGGGGGTCGTCCACCGCGCGCTGTGGCTGGTGTTCATCGTCCAGGCCCTCGCCTCGGTCCTCGTCGAACCGCCCTACCCGTACTGGGCGGGCTGGCTCCCGGCGATCGCCGCGGCGGCGCTCGGCCTCACCCTGTCCCGGGCCGCCCGCAGGCGGTTCGAGGCGGCGCCGCCGCGGGAGCCGGTCGAGGTGGAACCGCCGGTCACCGGCCGCTGGTCGGCGCTGAACAGCCCGGCCGACCGGACGCCCAGCCACGGGACGCACCAGCTCGGCCAGACGTACGCCATCGACATCGTGGCGGAGGACGCGGCCCGCCCCCGCCCCGGATTCGCCTGGCTGTGGCCGGTGTTCCGGCGCAGCGAGGACTTCCCGGCCTTCGGCGCGCCGGTCCTCGCGGTCGCCGGCGCGACCGTCGTGCACGCGGAGGACGGGCAGCGCGACCACCGGGCCCGCGGCTCGCTGCCCGCCCTGGCCCACCTGCTGCTCGTCGAGTCGTCGGTCCGCTCCCTGGCTGGGGCGCGCCGGGTCACCGGCAACCACCTCGTCCTCGACCTCGGCGACGGTACGTACGCGATGTACGCGCATCTGCGGCGCGGCTCGCTCGCCGTCCGGGCCGGCGACCGGGTCGTCGCGGGCCAGGAGCTGGCCCGCTGCGGGAACTCGGGCAACTCCACCGAACCCCATGTGCACTTCCAGCTGATGGACGGTCCCGGGCCGGACACCGCCCGCGGCGTCCCGTTCACCTGGCGCGGGGTCGGAGTGCCGGGGAACGGGGAGACGTTCGACGTGCCGGCGGACGCCTATCCGGCGGCGGCCTGACCCCAGAAGGAGTCCGCCTCCACGATGTCGGTGACGCACTCGTCGATGTCGGAGATCTTGTCGCCGACGAGCGTGAAGAACAGTCCGCCGTCCATCTCGATGCCACGGTCGCCGCGCTCGGCGAAGAAGCGGTGCGTGGTGATGACGTGGCCGCGGCCGTCCACGTAGACGCCCTTGAGCTCGACGCGCATGGTGCCGCCGCTCAGCTCGCCGAGCTTGCGGTAGTAACCGCCGAGGATGTTGTCCCGTCCCTTGTAGTGTCCGGAGATCTGGCTCTCGCCGGGCACGTGCTGGGTGCAGTCGCTGGTCATCAGGTCGGCCAGCGTCTCCATGTCGCCCCTGCCGAACGCTTCGTAGCCCCGGCGCACCAGGGCGGCGTGGGGATGCTCGTGATGGGTCATGGTCCCGTCGCCTGCTCTCACTGCGATTGGCTCCCTCTCCTTCCAGTCTCACGGCTAGCCTCGGGCCATGCCACCTGCCAAGAAGCGCCCCCGCAGTTACGACTCCGCCAGGACCCGGGGCGCCGTGATGGCCCAGTTCGGGCATGTCGCCGAGGCCGTTCGGGGCCTCACGCCGGAGCAGCTCTCCCGTCCGACGCACCTGGGGGAGTGGACGGTCGCCGATCTCGCCGGGCACGTCGCGTGGATCGCGGACTCGCTGGCCCGCGGGCTCGACCGCCCGCCCGCGGCCGGGGGCGGGCTCCTCCCGCACGACTGGCCCTTCACCACGGTCGCCCTGGCCGGGAAGATCGCCGACGCGGCGCGCGAGACGCTCACCGGCGCGCCCGTCGCGGAGCTGTACGAGCGGGCCGGTGCCCGGCTCACGGAGGCGCTGGCCGCGCACGGCGACGACCGGGTGCTCGACCTGTGGATCGGGCCGATGCGCCTGGGGGACTTCCTCGTCACCCGCACCGTCGAGCTGGTCGTCCACACCGACGACCTGAACCGGGCGGCCGGTCTGGAGATCCCCTTCGACCGCCAGGCCCTGGCCGCCTGCACCCGGCTGCTCGCCGACGCGCTCGCGGTGAAGGCTCCGGGCGGGGCGGTCGAGGTGCGGATCCCGCCGTTCGCGGTGGTGCAGTGCGTGGAGGGCCCCCGGCACACCCGTGGCACCCCGCCCAACGTGGTGGAGACGGACCCGCTGACCTGGATCAGGCTCGCGACGGGCCGTACGGAGTGGGCGGCGGAGCTGGACGGGGCGCGCGTGAGCGCGAGCGGCGAGCGCGCGGACCTGAGCGGGCTGCTCCCCCTGATGGCCTGAGCCCGGAACCGTACGGGGGGCCGCTCCGTCCCACCTGCATGCCGAAGCCACGCGCAGTCGCCGTCCTGGTCCCCCTCCTTCTGCTCACCGCCTGCGGTACGGAGGGAGGCACCGGTTCCGGCGGAGCGGACACCGTCTCCCCGGACCTGCCGCTCGCCGGCACGGCCTGGACGGTCGAGGCCGTCACGGTCGACGGCCGCAGGGCCGCCGCGCCGGACACCGCGCGGGTCGACTTCGAGGAAGGGGGCCGCGCCCGCGGGAACACCGGCTGCAACACCTTCGGCGCCGGGGTGGTTCTGAAGGGCGACACCCTCACCGTCTCCCCGGACGAGGTGACCGAGATCGGCTGTCCCGCCGACCGGCAGCGTTTCCAGACGGAACTCCTGAAGGCCTTCTCCGGTCCGCTGAAGGGAACGCTGAAGGGCGACGCCCTGAGGCTGGCCTCGGCCGACGGGCGCAACGTCCTGGAGCTGAACGCCGAACCGGCCGCCCCGCTGCGCGGCACCACCTGGAAGATCGACGGCCTGGTCTCGGGAGGGACGGCGTCCTCGCTGCCCGCCGGGAGCGAGGCCAAGGCGCGGTTCGTCCTCGGGGCCGACGGCCGGGTCACCGGCAATCTCGGCTGCAACAACTTCTCCGCGACCGCCCGCCTCGACGAGAAGGCCCGGACGCTCACCGTCGAGGGCCCCGCGGCGACGACCCGGATGATGTGCACGAGCCCGCAGATGAAGCTGGAGACGAAGCTGTACGAGCTCCTCGACGGGCCGCTCGCCTATCGGCTGAACCACCGAACGCTGACCCTGACCGACGCCTCGGGCGAGGGCCTCACGGCGACCGCGACCGCCCGCTGAACGGACGCCGACTGCGGCGTCCGTCACATCGCGGGACCGCCCCGAGCCTGGTACGAGCGTCCGCTCGCCCCGGCTCGGTGGCCGGAAACCCGTACCCCGCCTGCTTCGTGGGCCCCTCCAAGCCACAAATGATCATTTGGTGCGATCGCACGAGTACGGGCACCCCCGGTTTTCCTCAATTCGGACCAGTGGTCGAGCCCGTCTACACTCGGAAACGTGCCACGCGGAGACGGTCGACTCAATCACGATCTGCTCCCCGGTGAGAAAGGCCCCCAGGACGCTTGCGGCGTCTTCGGTGTCTGGGCTCCGGGTGAAGAGGTCGCAAAGCTCACGTACTTCGGGCTCTACGCCCTCCAGCATCGGGGTCAGGAATCCGCGGGAATCGCGGTCAGCAACGGCTCCCAGATCCTCGTCTTCAAGGACATGGGACTTGTGTCCCAGGTCTTCGACGAGACTTCTCTCGGTTCACTCCAAGGTCATATCGCGGTCGGTCACGCCCGCTACTCGACCACCGGGGCCTCCGTGTGGGAGAACGCGCAGCCGACGTTCCGGGCGACCGCCCACGGCTCGATCGCGCTCGGCCACAACGGCAACCTGGTGAACACGGCGCAGCTCGCCGAGATGGTCGCGGACCTGCCCAAGAAGGAAGGCCGCACCACGCGTGTGGCGGCCACCAACGACACGGACCTCCTCACGGCGCTCCTCGCCGCGCAGGTGGACGAGGACGGCAAGCCGCTCACCATCGAGCAGTCCGCCGCGAAGGTCCTCCCCGACGTCCGGGGCGCCTTCTCCCTCGTCTTCATGGACGAGCACACGCTCTACGCGGCCCGTGACCCGCAGGGCATCCGCCCGCTGGTCCTCGGCCGTCTGGAGCGCGGCTGGGTCGTCGCGTCCGAGTCCGCCGCCCTCGACATCTGCGGCGCCGCCTACGTCCGCGAGGTCGAGCCGGGCGAGATGATCGCGATCGACGAGAACGGCATCCGTACCTCGCGCTTCGCGGAAGCGAAGCCCAAGGGCTGTGTCTTCGAGTACGTGTACCTGGCCCGTCCCGACACCGACATCGCCGGCCGGAACGTGTACCTCTCCCGCGTGGAGATGGGCCGCCGCCTCGCGAAGGAGGCGCCGGTCGAGGCCGACCTGGTGATAGCGACGCCGGAGTCCGGCACCCCGGCGGCCATCGGCTACGCCGAGGCCTCGGGCATCCCCTTCGGCGCCGGCCTGGTGAAGAACGCCTACGTCGGGCGCACCTTCATCCAGCCCTCCCAGACCATCCGCCAGCTGGGCATCCGGCTGAAGCTGAACCCCCTCAAGGAAGTCATCAAGGGGAAGAAGCTCGTGGTCGTCGACGACTCGATCGTCCGCGGCAACACCCAGCGCGCCCTGGTCCGGATGCTCCGCGAGGCCGGTGCGGCCGAGGTCCACATCCGGATCTCCTCGCCGCCGGTCAAGTGGCCCTGCTTCTTCGGCATCGACTTCGCGACCCGCGCGGAGCTGATCGCCAACGGGATGTCGGTCGACGAGATCGGCAAGTCGCTGGGCGCGGACTCGCTCTCGTACATCTCCCTGGAGGGGATGATCGAGGCGACCACGATCCAGAAGCCGAACCTCTGCCGTGCCTGCTTCGACGGCGAGTACCCGATGGAGCTGCCGGACCCCGAGCTGCTCGGAAAGCAGCTCCTGGAGACCGAGCTGGCCGCCGGCCCGGCCGCCACCGCGGCCTCCGACGCCCTCCGTCGCCCGTAAGACCCCGCAGTACGACACGAAAGCTCTGAACCCATGTCTCAGACCACCGGTGCCAGCTACGCGAGTGCGGGCGTCGACATCGAAGCGGGCGACCGCGCCGTCGAGCTCATGAAGGAGTGGGTGAAGAAGACGCAGCGTCCCGAGGTCCTCGGCGGCCTGGGCGGCTTCGCCGGCCTCTTCGACGCCTCCGCCCTCAAGCGCTACGAGCGTCCGCTGCTCGCCTCGGCGACCGATGGCGTCGGCACGAAGGTCGACATCGCCCGCCAGATGGGCGTGTACGACACGATCGGCCACGACCTGGTCGCGATGGTCATGGACGACATCGTCGTCTGCGGCGCCGAGCCGCTCTTCATGACCGACTACATCTGCGTCGGCAAGGTCCACCCCGAGCGCGTCGCCGCCATCGTCAAGGGCATCGCCGAGGGCTGCGTCCTCGCCGGCTGCGCCCTGGTCGGCGGCGAGACGGCCGAGCACCCGGGCCTCCTCGGCCCGGACGACTTCGACGTCGCCGGCGCGGGCACGGGTGTCGTGGAGCACGACAGGCTGCTCGGCGCGGACCGCATCCGTACGGGGGACGCGGTCATCGCGATGGCGTCCTCGGGCCTTCACTCCAACGGGTACTCGCTCGTCCGGCACGTGGTCTTCGACCGCGCGGGCATGACCCTCGACCAGCGGGTCGAGGAGCTCGGCCGGACGCTCGGCGAGGAGCTCCTGGAGCCCACGAAGATCTATTCCCTGGACTGCCTGGCCCTCACCCGGACCACGGATGTCCACGCCTTCAGCCACATCACGGGCGGCGGCCTGGCGGCCAACCTGGCCCGGGTGATCCCGGACGGGCTGCACGCCACGGTCGACCGCTCGACCTGGGCGCCGGGCGCGATCTTCGACCTGGTCGGCAAGGCCGGCCAGGTGGAGCGCCTGGAGCTGGAGAAGACCCTCAACATGGGCGTCGGCATGATGGCCGTCGTGCCGGCCGAGTCCGTGGACGTGGCCCTGGCGACGCTGGAGGACCGCGGGGTCGAGGCCTGGGTCGCGGGCGAGATCACCGAGCGCGGGGCGCACACGACCGGCGCTGAGCTGGTCGGGGACTACGCGAAGTAGCAGTCGGCTGTACGAGGCGGGGCGCTCCTGAGGGGCGCCCCGTTCGCGTGTCCGCCTCCGCGGCGAGCCGCGTGCGGACAGCACAGAAACCCGGCCGGGTGATCCCGGACCGGGTTTCGGTGATTCAGAAGGTCAAGCGCGACGCGGGGACGCACCAGGACCGGACTCGTCGTCCTCGTCCTCGTCGTCCTCGTTATAGAGATCCGCGTACTGGGCGTACGGGTCGTCTTCCTCGTCGTCGTCCTCGAACGGCTCGCCATTCGGCGGCTGGTTCGAAGTCGAAGCGCCCAGCTCATTGGCCAGACGCGTCAGGTCTGTCCCGCCGCTGCTGTACTTCAGCTGGCGGGCGACCTTGGTCTGCTTGGCCTTTGCCCGGCCGCGCCCCATGGCTCGACCCCCTCGGTGACGGGGCTCGTCGGCCCCAGAGTCTTGACACGCGTTCATGATTCGGAACGGACTCTCGGTAGAGAGACCGGTCCGTAGGGCTTCAACGGTACCTGTTTCCGTGGGTCTACGGTACGCCGCGCGCATCACATACCCCGGTACAGAACCTTCGAGGTGCCCTTTCCTCGCTGGTCAATCGCGATTTTAACCTCTTCTTGAGCGCCGACCCGCCGAGGGGCGTGAGCGAAGTCTCCCCGTGGACCCCGCCGGGCCGCCCCGGCGGGGCCGGCTCTCCGTCTTCCGGAGCTCTTCCGGAGCTCTTCCGGAGCTCCTCAGGAGCCCGCGGCTCAGGCGCGGCGGGCGTCCGCCATGCGCTGCTCGGCGATCCGGTCGGACGCCGCGGCCGGCGGAATGCCGTCCGCCTTCGCACGTGCGAAGATCTCCAGGGTGGTGTCGAAGATCTTCGTCGCCTTCGCCTTGCAGCGGTCGAAGTCGAAGCCGTGCAGCTCGTCGGCGACCTGGATCACGCCACCGGCGTTGACCACGTAGTCGGGCGCGTAGAGGATCCCGCGCTCCACGAGGTCCTTCTCGATGCCCGGGTGCGCGAGCTGGTTGTTGGCCGCGCCGCAGAC
Organism: Streptomyces sp. NPDC059695; assembly: GCF_042733785.1. Taxonomy (NCBI): domain Bacteria; kingdom Bacillati; phylum Actinomycetota; class Actinomycetes; order Kitasatosporales; family Streptomycetaceae; genus Streptomyces; species Streptomyces sp. NPDC059695. The sequence continues at coordinate 222,105 of NZ_JBHWFF010000008.1, forward strand.
GACGCTCGCGGTGAGGAACGGCACGGTGTCGCCGTTCAGGGCGCCGCCCAGCGCGCAGGGCGCGTAGATGTCGAGGCCCTCGACGCGGATCAGCTCGTCGGTGTCGGCGACCACGGTGACCTGCGGGTGCTTGTCGGTGATCCGGCGCACCGACTCCTCGCGCACATCGGTGATCACGACCTCGGCGCCGTCCTCCAGGAGGTGCTCGACGAGGTAGTGGCCGACCTTGCCGACGCCCGCGACGCCGACCTTGCGGCCGCGCAGGGTCGGGTCGCCCCAGAGGGTCTGCGCGGAGGCGCGCATGCCCTGGAAGACGCCGAAGGCGGTGAGGACGGAGGAGTCGCCGGCGCCGCCGTTCTCGGGGGAGCGGCCGGTGGTCCACCGGTTCGTGCGGGCGACGACGTCCATGTCGGCGACGTAGGTGCCGACGTCGCAGGCCGTGACGTACCGGCCGGCGAGGGAGGCCACCATGCGCCCGTAGGCGAGCAGCAGCTCCTCGGTCTTGATCTTCTCCGGGTCGCCGATGATGACGGCCTTGCCGCCGCCGTGGTCGAGGCCGGCCATGGCGTTCTTGTACGACATGCCGCGCGACAGGTTGAGCGCGTCGGCGATGGCCTCGGCCTCGGTCGCGTACGGGTAGAAGCGGGTGCCGCCGAGGGCGGGGCCCAGGGCGGTGGAGTGGAGGGCGATGACGGCCTTGAGGCCGGTGGCGCGGTCCTGGCAGAGCACGACTTGCTCGTGGCCACCCTGCTCCGAGTGGAACAGGGTGTGGAGTACGTCAGCAGGAACGCCGGTCACATCGGTCACGGTGGTGACTCCCAAGTACGAGGCGGCGGTTACGGCCCTCCCTGTGGGTGGGGGAGGACCAGGTCGGCACGAGGGTAAGTCCTACCTGGGCGTAGATCGGCCGCAGTGCTCAGGATCACCCCCTCCCGGAGTACCTCCGTGGAAGGATTCGCGCCATGTCGGTCGCCCCCACGGTCCCCGTTCCCTACGCGTCCTATCTGCGCGTGTACGAGCCGCTGGCCGCGTTCCCCGAGCCGGAGCGGTCCCACTGGGCCCGGTACGCGCGCGGGACGCGCGCGCCGGGGGCGCAGGAGGAGCTGCGGCGCTCGCTCGCGGACCTGCTGCCGACGCCCCCGGTGCCGGTGCCGGTGCACGAGAGCGGGGACGCCTTCGTCGCGCACCTGGACGGGGTGGTGGTGGTCTGCCCGTGGCGGACCCGGCTGCGCGGCTGGCTGGCCCTGGAGGAGCTGGTGGCGGGCCCGTACCCGGCGCCGGTGCTCGACGCGATGCTGCCGCCGGTGGTCCGCGCGCAGGTGGCGGGCGACTACGAGCGGTGGCTGAGCCGGAACCCGGACGCGCGCCCGTGGATCCGTACCGGGGTCTGGCAGGTCCCGCTGCGCTGGTTCGCGCTCTTCGGGGACGAGGAGCGGGAGTACCAGCCGGGGGACGCGGCGGCGGGCCGGGCGCCGGTGCTGCGCTACCGGACGACGATGGCGCAGGCGCGGCGGCGGCTGGCGCGGGCGCTGAAGGCGCTGCGGGAGTCGATCGACGACGGTCCGATGACCCAGGGGCTGGTCGAGGTGGGGCGCTGGCTGGAGGAGTTCCACCCGCGGGCGCTCGTGGAGCTGGACTTCGGGGGCCTGGTGCACGCGGTGCCGGCCCGGTGGCTGGCGGAGGAACGGTCGGCCGCCCAGCTGGCGGAGGGGATCGCCGCGCTGCGCGACGGGGACGGCGAGGCGGCGGGCGAGGTGTACGGGCGGCTCGCGGAGCGCTGGCGGACGGTCAGGGACCTGCGTTTCGCGAACTGACATCACCCGGACAAGTTCGTCAGGTCGGTATCGACAAGACATGTCCGACGGGTGTAAATGATCTTGGAGGTTCGGTGGCCGATTCACGATCGGTCGAGTGGCTCAGGTCTTTCGCACCCTCGGCGCGAGGACGTTGGTCCCGATCCGGGCCTTTGGCTCAAGCGTGACGGACAGCACGTAACGCACCCTTGCGCCCATCACCCACCCTCGTGCCAAAATAGGACAAGGAGTCCGGGGAGGGTTCCTTCCGCCCAAGTTCGGGCGGAACGCTCAGCATTGCACTCTATGGGGGGTCTGAGGACTCCTGATCGCTCTGTGACTGATCGTCACAGCCGCGTGACTGTCCGTTATGGCATGGTCCATCGACTTCCGCCGCTGATGAACACCTGCGAGGGCAATTCCATCGGTTTGGCCGACGTGGCTGGACGGATGGTGTAGTTGTAGTGCCGAGGACAAGCCGTTCGTCCTATAACCGACTCGGCCCGCTTCTGCCATTTCGGGCAACGCGGGTCAAGGTGCAGAATTTAGAGGAAAGAACCGAGATTGGTTCGGTTCTCCCGAGGAGGCCGCTCATGACCGCTCGCACCCCTGATGCCGAGCCGCTGCTGACCCCTGCCGAGGTTGCCACGATGTTCCGCGTGGACCCGAAGACGGTGACCCGTTGGGCGAAGGCCGGGAAGCTCACGTCCATCCGCACCCTGGGTGGACACCGCCGGTACCGCGAGGCCGAGGTCCGCGCGCTGCTGGCGGGCATTCCGCAGCAGCGCAGCGAGGCCTGAGGTCGCGCAGAAACCTGCAGAACCACGCAACACCCCGTAACACCGGGCCCGTCCGGATCCCCCAATCCGGTCGCCCACCCCTCAGTACTGCCGACGGGCCCCTGCCCCAACAGGTCTCCGTCAACGATCGCGCTGGACTCCGCCGGGTCCAGCGCGATCTTTTTTGTGCCCGGGGGGCGCCCTCTCCCGGCCGCCGCCGGCCCCTGGAGAGTGGTGCAATTGCACATATTAAATCGGGCCGGTGTAGGGAGGGTGTAAGTGCAGAGGTTTCTGAAACGGTTTCAGTGACTCCCGTCACACCCGTGAAGTCTTGCCAAGGAACAGCCTGCCACCTCCGGGATCGTCCCCAACCCGCCGTTGGTCATGGGTCGGTGGGACTTTCGTCCTCACTGTCCTCGGCCGGCTCCTCCGGCTCGGGAAGCTCCATGGCGAGCCGCAGGAGGCGATGGCAGACCACGCAGTGACGGGTGAGGTGTCCGTACCGCGACGCGGCCGCCAGATGGGCGCGCAGCAGCGCGCGGGTGTCGTGCCGTGCTGCGGACGCCGCGGCCATGCGCGACCACCTCCGGTGTGGGCCCCCGAATCCCTGAAGTCCGGGGTACCGGCGGGCGGGCGGCCCGCTACGGGGCCGCCGCGTCGATCGCCTTCACGATCCGCTTGTCCGAGACCGGGTGCGCCGTGCCCAGGGCGTGCGCGAAGTAGCTCACCCGCAGCTCCTCGATCATCCAGCGGATGTCGGTGACCTCGGACGGCACCGGGCGCCCCTTCGGGAGCTGTTCGAGGAGCCAGGCGTACTCGTCCTGCATCTCCTGGACCTTCTCCATCCGGGTGGTGTCCCGCTGGACCCCGGTGGGCATCTGCTGGAGCCGCCGGTCCACCGCCACCAGATAGCGCATCAGGTCCGGCAGCCGCTTCAGGCCCGTCCTGGTGACGAAACCGGCCGGCATCAGCCAGGCGAGCTGCGCCTTCACGTCGGTCAGGTTGTTGATCAGGGCCAGGCTGTTCGTCGACTTCAGCCGGCGCTCGCACGCCTGCCAGGCCGCCAGGATCTGCTGGACCTGGCCCACCGTCCGCACGGTCGTGTCGACGAGGTCCGCGCGGACCCTGTCGTACAGCTTCCGGAAGGACTCCTCGTCCCACGCCGGGCCGCCGTGGTCCGCGATCAGCCTGTCGGCCGCCGCGGTGGCGCAGTCGTCGAAGAGGGCCTGGATCGAGCCGTGCGGGTTCGACGACAGGGCCAGCTTCTGCTGGTTGGTCAGCTTGTCCGAGGCGAACTTCGCCGGGTTCACCGGGATGTTCAGCAGGATCAGCTTCCGGGTGCCCCGCCACATCGCCTGCGCCTGCTCGGCCTCCGAGTCGAAGAGCCGTACGGCCACGGAATCGCCCTCGTCGACCAGCGCCGGAAACGCCTTGACCGGCTGACCGCCCCGCCTGGTCTCGAAGACCTTCGTGAGCGTCCCGATCGTCCAGTCCTTGAGGCCCGTGCGCTCCAGGGAGGGCCCGGAGCCGTCCGGGCCGCCCGTCGCCGCCGCGGCGGCCTGGGAGAGCGCCTGACGGGCCTTGGGGCGCAGTTTCAGCCGCAGGGTCTCCAGGTCCTTGTCCTCGGCCAGCTTCCGGCGCCGCTCGTCGACGATCCGGAAGGTCACCTTGAGGTGCTCGGGGACCTTCGCCCAGTCGAAGTCCTCGGCCGTGACCGGGACGCCCACCATCCGCTGGAGCTCCCGGGCGAGCGCGCCCGCGAGCGGCTCCTGGACGGGGACCACGGAGTCGAGGAAGCGGGTCGCGAAGTTCGGCGCCGGCACGTAGTGGCGGCGGATCGGCTTCGGCAGGGAGCGGATCAGCTCCGTGACGACCTCCGCGCGCAGACCCGGGATCTGCCACTCGAAGCCCTCGTCCGTCACCTGGTTGAGCACCTGGAGCGGTACGTGGACGGTCACGCCGTCCGCGTCCGCGCCGGGCTCGAACTGGTACGTCACCCGGAACTTCAGCGCGCCCTGGCGCCAGGAGTCCGGGTAGTCGTCCTTGGTGACCGCCCCGGCCTTCTCGTTGATGAGCATCTCGCGCTCGAAGTCGAGGAACTCCGGCTCCTCATGGCGCTTGTGCTTCCACCAGGAGTCGAAGTGGGCACCGGACACCACGTGTGCGGGGACGCGCTTGTCGTAGAAGTCGAAGAGGGTCTCGTCGTCGACGAGGATGTCCCGGCGCCTGGCCCGGTGTTCGAGCTCCTCGACCTCGGTGAGGAGCTTGCGGTTGTCCGCGAAGAACTTGTGGTGGGTGCGCCAGTCGCCCTCGACGAGCGCGTTCCGGATGAACAGGTCGCGGGAGACCTCCGGGTCGATCCGCCCGTAGTTCACCTTGCGGTCGGCGACGATCGGGACGCCGTACAGCGTGACCTTCTCGAAGGCCATCACGGCCGCCTGGTCCTTCTCCCAGTGCGGCTCGCTGTACGTCTTCTTCACCAGGTGCTGCGCGAGCGGCTCGATCCACTCGGGTTCGATCCGGGCGTTGACCCGGGCCCAGAGCCGCGAGGTCTCCACCAGCTCGGCGGACATGACGAAGCGCGGGGGCTTCTTGAAGAGCGCGGAACCGGGGAAGATCGCGAACTTGGCGCTGCGGGCCCCCAGGTAGTCGTTCCGGGTGCTCTCCCGCTTGCCGTCCTTCGCGCCGTCCTTGGACTCCTTCACGTCCTTCAGGCCGATGTGGGAGAGCAGGCCCGAGAGGAGGGAGACGTGCACGGACTGCTCGGGCGCGTCCTCCTCGTTGAGGTGGATGCCCATCTGCTTGGCGACGGTCCGCAGCTGGCTGTAGATGTCCTGCCACTCGCGGATGCGCAGGAAGTTCAGGTACTCCTGCTTGCACATCCGGCGGAAGGCGCTGGACCCGCGCTCCTTCTGCTGCTCGCGGACGTACCGCCACAGGTTGAGGAAGGCGAGGAAGTCGCTCGTCTCGTCCTTGAACCGGGCGTGCTGCTGGTCGGCCTGCGCCTGCTTGTCCGACGGCCGCTCGCGCGGGTCCTGGATCGACAGCGCCGCCGCGATCACCATGACCTCGCGGACGCAGCCGTTCCGGTCGGCCTCCAGGACCATCCGGGCGAGCCGGGGGTCCACGGGCAGCTGGGAGAGCTTGCGGCCCTGCTGGGTGAGGCGCTTCTTGGGGTCCTTCTCCGCGGGGTCGATCGCGCCGAGCTCCTGGAGGAGCTGCACGCCGTCCCGGATGTTGCGGTGGTCCGGCGGGTCGATGAAGGGGAACTTCTCGATGTCGCCGAGGCCGGCCGCGGTCATCTGCAGGATGACGGAGGCCAGGTTCGTGCGGAGGATCTCCGCGTCCGTGAACTCCGGACGGGTCAGGAAGTCGTCCTCCGAGTACAGCCGGATGCAGATGCCGTCGCTCGTACGGCCGCAGCGGCCCTTGCGCTGGTTGGCGCTGGCCTGGCTGACCGGCTCGATCGGCAGGCGCTGCACCTTGGTGCGGTGCGAGTAGCGGGAGATGCGGGCGGTGCCCGGATCGATCACGTACTTGATGCCGGGGACGGTCAGCGAGGTCTCGGCGACGTTCGTCGCGAGGACGACCCGGCGGCCCGAGTGCGCCTGGAAGACCCGGTGCTGCTCGGCGTGGGACAGGCGCGCGTAGAGCGGGAGGATCTCCGTGTTGAAGAGTCTCTTCTTGGTCAGCGCGTCCGCGGTGTCGCGGATCTCGCGCTCGCCGGACAGGAAGACCAGGACGTCGCCCGGGCCCTCCTTCTGGAGCTCGTCGACCGCGTCGCAGATCGCGGTGATCTGGTCCCGGTCGGACTCCTCGCCGTCCTCTTCGAGGAGCGGCCGGTAGCGGACCTCGACCGGATACGTACGGCCGCTGACCTCGACGATCGGCGCGTCGCCGAAGTGGCGGGAGAACCGCTCCGGGTCGATCGTCGCGGAGGTGATCACGACCTTGAGGTCGGGGCGCTTCGGGAGCAGCTGGGCCAGGTAGCCGAGCAGGAAGTCGATGTTGAGGGACCGCTCGTGGGCCTCGTCGATGATGATCGTGTCGTACGCGCGCAGCTCGCGGTCCGTCTGGATCTCGGCGAGCAGGATGCCGTCCGTCATCAGCTTCACGAAGGTCGCGTCGGGGTTCACCTGGTCGGTGAAGCGGACCTTCCAGCCCACGGCCTCCCCGAGCGGCGTCCGCAGCTCCTCCGCGACGCGCTCGGCGACCGTGCGGGCGGCGATCCGGCGGGGCTGGGTGTGCCCGATCATGCCCCGGACGCCACGGCCCAGCTCCAGGCAGATCTTCGGGATCTGGGTGGTCTTTCCGGAGCCCGTCTCACCGGCGACGATCACGACCTGGTGGTCGCGTATCGCCTCCAGGATCTCGTCCTTCTTCTGCGAGACGGGCAGCTGCTCGGGATAGGTGACCGCGGGCACGCGGGAGGCGCGCCCGTCGACGCGCTCCTTGGCCTTGGCCGCCTCGGCGGCGATCTCGTCCAGGACGGCCTCGCGGGCCTCGGGCTTGCGGATGCGGCGGGCGCCTTCGAGACGGCGGCCGAGCCGGTGGGAGTCCCGCAGCGAGACCTCGGCCAGGACGGACTGGAGGGCGGCGAAGGAAGTAGACATACGGGATCCAGGATCGCACCTGCGGGCGAGAAGCGGCGAACCGATTTCCGAAGGGTGCGGGGCGCCGGTGCGTAGTATTCCGGGCATCTGGCCCGGCCTGAGAGGTTTCGCATGTTCCGCACCACCCGCGCGACGGCGGCGTTCGCCGCGTTGCTGGGGCTGGTGCTGGGCCTCGTGGTCCGCGGCGCCTCCGTGAGTCCGCCGCCCGGGTCCGCGCCCGTGGCCGCCCCGGTCGTCCTGGGCGTCGCCGTGCCGGGCTGCGACCCCGGCCACCCCGCCGACGAAGGGGCCTCGGGCCCCGTCGTACCGCCGCGTGCCCACGGCTTCGCCGAGCTGCTGCCCGCCCTGGCCGCCGACCGGGTGGCCCCCGGGTCCCGGCAGCCGGACCAGGGCGGGCCCGCCCCGGCGCCGGGGCGGGAGCCACCCGCGCGCGTGCCCCCGTCTCCCGTGGAGCTCTCGGTCCTGAGGGTGTAGGCGGAACGGTTCGCCCTCCGCCGTCCCTCTCCTCCCACTCCTCCAGGAGCGCTTCCGCATGTCCAGGACCAAGCCCGTCGCCCTCGTCTCCGGGGTGGCCGCCGCCGCCGTGCTGCTCGGCGTCGTCTCGTACACCGCCACCAAGCCCGCCTCCCCGGGCGCCTCCGGTTCCTCCTCCGTCGCCGAGGTCTCCGCCGACCCGTCCGCCGGCGTCTACGCCGAACTGGAGGCCTACGCCCGCCGCGACGCCTCCGACCAGCTCGCCCTCGGCCGCGCCGACGCGCCCGTCGTGCTCATCGAGTACGCCGACTTCAAGTGCGGCTACTGCGGGAAGTTCGCCCGCGACACCGAGCCCGTCCTGGTGAAGAAGTACGTCGACGCCGGCACCCTGCGCATCGAATGGCGGAACTTCCCGATCTTCGGCGAGGAGTCGGAGACCGTCGCCCGCGCCTCCTGGGCGGCCGGGCGGCAGGGCCGCTTCTGGGAGTTCCACAAGGCCGCCTACGCCGAGGGCGCCAAGGAGAAGGGCTTCGGCAAGGACCGGCTCGCCGCCCTCGCGAAGGAGGCCGGAGTCCCCGACGCCGCCCGCTTCGCCGAGGACACCGACGGGGCGGCGGCCCGCGAGGCCGTCCGCAAGGACCAGGAACAGGGGTACGCGCTCGGCGCCACCTCCACCCCGTCCTTCCTCGTCAACGGCCGCCCGATCGCGGGCGCCCAGCCCCTGGAGACCTTCACGGAGGCCATCGAGGCCGCCGCCGAGACGGCCAAGGCCAGGCCGTGACCTCGGGCATCGGCTACTTCGCCGCCTTCCTCGGCGGGCTGCTCGCCCTGCTCAGCCCGTGCAGCGCGCTGCTCCTGCCCGCCTTCTTCGCGTACTCGATCGACACGCGCGCGAGGCTCGTGGCCAGGACCGGCATCCTCTACGCGGGCCTGGCGACCACCCTCGTCCCGCTCGGCGCGGCCGGCTCCCTCGCGGGCCGGTTCTTCTACGGCCACCGGGACCTGCTCGTCACCACCGGCGGCTGGCTGATCATCGGGCTCGGCGTCCTCCAGATCCTCGGCCTGGGCTTCACCTCCCGCCGGATCGCCGAGGCGAGCGGCCGCATCCGCCCCACCTCGGCGCTCTCCGTCTACGCGCTCGGCCTGGTCTACGGCCTGGCCGGCTTCTGCGCGGGCCCGATCCTCGGCAGCGTCCTGACGGTGGCGGCGCTGAGCGGCAGCCCGGCGTACGGCGGGCTGCTCCTCGCCGTCTACGCCCTCGGCATGGCCGTGCCGCTGTTCGTCCTGGCGCTGCTCTGGGACCGGTACGACCTGGGCCGGCGCCGCTGGCTGCGCGGCCGGCCGCTGCGGATCGGGCGCTTCGAGGTCCACTCCACCTCGCTGCTGTCGGGCCTCTTCTTCCTCGCCCTCGGCACGCTGTTCCTGGTCTTCGACGGGACGACCGCGCTGCCGGGCCTGCTGTCGGTGGACGACTCCTTCGCCGTGGAGGAGCGGGTCGCCGTGCTGGGCCGGTCGGTGCCGGACTGGGCGCTGCTCGCCGGGGTCGTGGCGGCCGTGGCGGGAGGACTCGCGCTGCGGGGCCGGAAGGCGCGGCGACGCGAGGAGGTCTGAGCCGTACGGGGGAGGGGCGCGGGCCCCTCCCTCGTACCGCCCACGTCTTCCCGGCACACGAAGAAGGCCCCGTTCTTTCGAACAGGGCCTTCACTCTGTGGCTGGGGCCGGGGTCGAACCGGCGACCTATCGCTTTTCAGGCGATCGCTCGTACCAACTGAGCTACCCAGCCACGAAGCCGTTTCCAGCTTCAGCGACTCTGACGGGACTTGAACCCGCGACCTCCACCTTGACAGGGTGGCGAGCTAACCAACTGCTCCACAGAGCCTTGCTTGTGTGCGATCACTAGTCTCGCACACGATCTTGCGTGCCCCCAACGGGATTCGAACCCGTGCTACCGCCTTGAAAGGGCGGCGTCCTGGGCCACTAGACGATGAGGGCTAGAGGCTCACCTGCGCACTTCTCAGTGCGTCGGGGACGTGAGAAGCATATGGGATGCCGGCCGCTATCGCCAAAACGGTTTCTCCCCCGCAAGCGGGAGGTGCCCCCAGGCGGGGGAGAATGGGCTCGTGCTGGAGATGACGCGCGAGGAGTTCGAGGAGCTTGTCGCCGAGGCCCTGGACCGGATCCCGCCGGAGCTGACGCGGCTGATGGACAACGTCGCCGTGTTCGTGGAGGACGAACCCTCCCCGGACGATCCCGAGCTGCTCGGGCTCTACGAGGGGACGCCGCTCACCGAGCGCGGCGAGTGGTACGCCGGCGTGCTGCCGGACCGGATCACGATCTACCGGGGCCCGACGCTGCGGATGTGCGAGTCGCGCGAGGACGTGGTCGCGGAGACCGAGATCACCGTCGTGCACGAGATCGCCCACCACTTCGGCATCGACGACGAGCGGCTGCACGCGCTCGGTTACGGCTGAGGCTCGGGCCGCTTCTGGCGTGTCCCTTGTGGTGCCGGGGGAGTTGGGCAGTGCGACGCGTTCCGTTCCTGCCTGTTGTGTCCCTGGAGGTGCCCCCGTGCGCCATTTGCCCACCCCGGTGAGATGGGCCGCCACCGCGCTGGCCGTCGCGGCCTGTGCCGGTCTGAGCGGCTGTATGAGTGTGAGTGACGAGGGGGCGAAGCCGGCGCCCGGCGCGTCCGGGGGGAAGCACGGTGCGGCGGCCGGGGCCGACGGAGGCGGTGGCGCCCCGGGCGGTGACGCCGGGGCCTGGGACGGCCGGCAGGACCGCGGCGGACCGGCCCCGGCCGGTGCGGGCAAGGAGTCCCCGGTGCCGAGCGGCTCGCCGTCCGGCCCCCCCCATGGCACCCCCGGGGGCCGGGCGCGGGGCGGGCCGGGGGCGGGCCCGCGGCCCTGAGCGGCGCCGCGCCGCGCGCGCCCCCCGCCCCGCGGGTACA
>NZ_JBHWFF010000008.1:232720-240988 GCF_042733785.1 Streptomyces sp. NPDC059695
GGCGGGGGCGTGGGCCGGCGGGCGGGCCCGGGGGGCCCCGGCCCCGGCGGGTGGGGGCAGGGTGTCCCGGTGGGGGTGCGGCTCCCGGTCGGCCACCGCGAAGCCCTCGGCGGGCGCGGTGCCGGTGGGGGGCCCGGGCGGGACCGGCGGTCCTTCGGCGTCGCAGCCGGCCGGCGGCCACGAGGTGCCCGGCGGCGGCCCGGGCTCCGGCGGCAACGGCGGGGGAACGGGCGGAACCGGGGGCACGGGCGGCAGCGGCGGAGGCGCCGGGGGTACGGACGGGGGCGGGGCCACGCCCACGCCGGAGCCCAGCGCGCCGAGCCCCGAGCCGACGCCGGAGCCGACCTCCAACCCGACCCCGGAGCCGACCCCCGAGCCGACGTCGAACCCGACCGATCCGCCGCCGTCCGGGACCGACACCCAGATGGGTGCGATGCGGGCGGCGGACGGGCCGGGCGCGCCCCCGGAGCCCACGGCGTCCCCGCAGGTCGGACCGGTGTGACGTAGTCCGATTTGCTATAGGTGGGGGAGAGTCCGTATGGTGGTAGATCGCTTGATCCTATTGCCCGGCGCCGACACAGAAGAGCGCCGCGTGGCGCGTACTCTCCCTAGCCGTGGCTGACCGCATTGAGGCGGTCGTTTGCGAAATCACGGAGTTGACGGGCGCGTGCCGAGACTCCGGAAGGTTTCGCATTTCGCATGTCCATTTTCAGTTCTGACCACGCCGTCATGCCCGAGAACGACGAGATCGTCGAGGCCGTAGAGGCCACCGAGATCGTCGAGGCCGACGAGATCGTCGAGATCGTCGAGATCGAGGCCGACGACACCGCCGAGGCGGTCGTCGAGGAGGCCGTCTCCGACGAGCCCACCATCACCTTCGGCGACCTCGGTCTGCCCGAGGGCGTCGTGCGCAAGCTCGCGCAGAACGGCGTCACCACTCCCTTCCCGATCCAGGCGGCGACCATCCCGGACGCCCTGGCCGGCAAGGACATCCTCGGCCGCGGCCGCACCGGCTCCGGCAAGACCCTCTCCTTCGGTCTGCCGCTGCTCGCCACCCTGGCGGACGGCCACACCGAGAAGAAGAAGCCCCGCGGCGTCATCCTCACCCCGACCCGTGAGCTCGCGATGCAGGTCGCGGACGCCCTCCAGCCCTACGGCGACGTCCTCGGCCTCAAGATGAAGGTCGTCTGCGGCGGTACGTCCATGGGCAACCAGATCTACGCCCTGGAGCGCGGCGTCGACATCCTCGTCGCCACCCCGGGCCGTCTGCGCGACATCATCAACCGCGGCGCCTGCTCCCTGGAGCAGGTCAAGATCGCGGTCCTGGACGAGGCCGACCAGATGGCCGACCTGGGCTTCCTGCCCGAGGTCACCGAGCTGCTCGACCAGGTCCCGGCCGGCGGCCAGCGCCTCCTCTTCTCCGCCACGCTGGAGAACGAGATCGACAGCCTGGTCAAGCGCTACCTGGTGGACCCGGTCACGCACGAGGTCGACCCGTCCGCCGGTGCCGTCACCACCATGACGCACCACGTCCTCGTCGTGAAGCCGAAGGACAAGGCCCCGGTCACCGCCGCCATCGCCGCGCGCAAGGGCCGCACGATCATCTTCGTCCGCACCCAGCTGGGCGCCGACCGCATCGCCGAGCAGCTCCGCGACGCCGGTGTGAAGGCCGACGCCCTGCACGGCGGCATGACCCAGGGCGCCCGTACGCGCACCCTGGCCGACTTCAAGGACGGCTACGTCAACGCGCTCGTCGCGACCGACGTCGCCGCCCGAGGCATCCACGTCGACGGCATCGACCTGGTCCTGAACGTGGACCCGGCCGGCGACCACAAGGACTACCTGCACCGCTCGGGCCGCACCGCCCGCGCCGGCCGCTCCGGTGTCGTGGTCTCCCTGGCCCTGCCGCACCAGCGCCGCCAGATCTTCCGCCTCATGGAGGACGCGGGCGTCGACGCCTCGCGCCACATCGTCGGCGGCGCCGGCGCCTTCGACCCGGAGGTCGCCGAGATCACCGGCGCCCGTTCGCTGACCGAGGTCCAGGCCGACTCCGCGAACAACTCGGCCAAGCAGGCCGAGCGCGAGGTCGTCGACCTGACCAAGCAGCTGGAGCGCCTCCAGCGCCGTGCCGTCGAGCTCCGCGAGGAGGCCGACCGCCTGGTGGCCCGCGCCGCCCGTGAGCGCGGCGAGGACCCGGAGGCCGCCGTGGCCGAGGTGACCGAGGCCGCCGAGGCCGAGGTCGCCGCCGCCGCCGTCGAGGCGGAGCGCGCCGCGAAGGCGGAGGAGCGCCGCGAGGAGCGCGCGACCTTCCGCGACGAGCGGGGCAACTTCGAGCGCCGTGACCGCGGTGACCGTGGTGGCTTCAACCGTGACGACCGCGGCGACCGCGGCGGTTTCCGCGGTGGCGACCGTGGCGGTGACCGTGGTGGCTTCCGTCGTGACAACGACCGTCCGTCCGGTGGTTTCCGCCGCGACGACCGTCCGTCGGGCGGTTTCAACCGTGACGACCGCGGTGGCCGTTCTTTCGAGCGTCGTGACAACGACCGTCCGTCCGGTGGTTTCCGCCGCGACGACCGTCCGTCGGGTGGCTTCAACCGTGACGACCGCGGTGGCCGTTCCTTCGAGCGCCGCGACGACCGCCCCGCCGGCGGCCACCGCGGCAGCGACCGTCCGTTCAACCGCGACCGTCGCGACGACCGCCCCGCCGGCGGCTTCCGCTCGGGCGGCGGCGACCGCCCGTACGGCCGTCGTGACGACCACCGCGGCAGCACCGGCTCGACCGGCGGCTCCTTCGGCCGCCGCGACGACAAGCCGCGCTGGAAGCGCAACGGCTGACCTTCCGTAGGACCCTGAGACAGGGCCCGTACCCGCACTCCGGTGCCGGTACGGGCCCTGTCTCGTACCGGCGTTCGGCGGGCTGCGCGGACCTCGCGGCCCGCGACACGACGGGCCGTCTCTTCGCCCACGGCGGCACCTGCCGGGGCACGTACGGCTCCCGCGTCCTGGTCGGCGGCGGCTGGAACGCCTTCAAGGCCCTGTTCTGATCCGTCCGTCGACCGCGGGCCCCGCCGGCACCGGCCGGGCCCGCGGCACGGCCGGTGTCGGATACCCGATCGGTTCCCGGGCCCTCTCGGGCTATGCTGCTCGGGTGTGCTTGTCCACGGGCCGTTAGCTCAATTGGCAGAGCAGTGGACTTTTAATCCATTGGTTGTGGGTTCGAGTCCCACACGGCCTACGTGTGGCGGGCGAGGGGAGACCCTCTGACCTGCCGGAGCGCCCCGCCCGGAATCCTCCGGGCGGGGCGCTCCGTCGTTCACCGGGTCAGCTGGCCTCCGGGCGGCGGTAGGTGCAGACGTTGACGCCCTGGGGGCTGGTGACCGTGGAGGCCAGTTCGAGGGTGCGCAGGGTGCCGTCCGCCGGGAAGATCGACTTTCCGCCGCCGAGGAGCACCGGCATGACCATCAGGCGGAGTTCGTCGGCGAGGTCCTCGGCCAGGAGGGTGCGGGCGAGGCTGGGGCTGCCCATGACGAGGAGGCTGCCGCCGGGGGCGTCGTGGAGCTCGCGGAGGCGGGCGACGGCCTTGTCGCCGGGGATGAGCGTGGTGTTCCAGCCGAGGTCGGCCTCGCCGAGGGTGTGGGAGACGACGTACTTCGGGAGCGCGTTCATGCGGTCGGCGAAGGGGTCGCCGGCCCGCTCCGGCCAGGCGGCGGCCATGGTCTGCCAGGTGCGCCGGCCGTAGAGCAGGGCCTCGGCCTCGGCCGTCGCCTCGGCGAACGCGCCGCCCACGACCTCCGGGTCGAAGAAGGGGTGCGTCCAGCCGCCGTGGGCGAAGCCGCCGTCGGTGTCCTCCTCGGGGCCGCCCGGGGCCTGGACGACGCCGTCGAGGCTGATGAACTCGCTGATCACGATGCGCATGGGGCCGGTCCTGTTCGTCCGTGGCTTCTCGGTGGTGCCGTACAGGAGTGAAGACGGCACCGCCGTCTGGAAGTCATCGCTTCCTGAGAACCATCTTCGGCGTTTCTCGGTCTTCGTTCTCGGACCCCCCGGAAACCCGTTCGTCCGAACGGCTGCGTACGGGGGCGGCGCCGGGGAACGTGGGGAAGCGTGGACGCGGAGTGTGGAGGTGGGGTCGGTGGCGGCCAGCGGTACCGGTGATCCGGCGGGGGAGGCACGGCAGCTCGCCCGCTACGCGCTGCTGGCGACGGGAGGCGCGGCCGCGGCCCTGCTGACCGCGCTCGGGAGCGGGCTGCTGATCCTGCTGAGCGGGATCGTGGGGTTCGCCGCGACGGCGGCCGGCGTCTGGTGGTTCCTCGCGCACCGCGGTCCGGTGCGGGTCTTCGGGGCGATCCTCGCGGTGGCGGCGCCGCTCCTGACCCTGGGGCTGTACGTCGCCGGGGGCGTCTGGGTGAACGCCTTCGTGGCACTGGCGCTGTGGGCCGTGGCGCTGTCCTGCGCGCGGGCCGCGCTGCGCCGCCCCGAGGACGAGCGGGCCGCGCTGCCGAGGGGCGAGCGGGTCCCGCCGCCGCGCCGCCCCGTCCTGATCATGAACCCGAAGTCCGGGGGCGGGAAGGTCGGGAGCTTCGGGCTCGTCGCGCGGGCGGAGGCGCTCGGGGCCCGGGTGATCCTGCTCGACCCGTCCGCGCCGGCCGATGTCGCCGGGCTCGCCCGGAAGGCCGTGGCCGAGGGCGCCGATCTCCTGGGGGTGGCCGGCGGCGACGGCACGCAGGCGCTGGTGGCCGAGGTGGCCGCCGAGCACGACCTGCCGTTCCTGGTGATCTCGGCCGGCACCCGCAACCACTTCGCGATGGACCTGGGGCTCGACCGCACCGACCCGTCCCGCTGCCTGGACGCGCTGCACGACGGCGAGGAGCTGCGGATCGACCTCGGCGACGTCGCCGGACGTCCCTTCGTCAACACCGTCTCCTTCGGGGTGTACGCGGACGTGGTCCAGCGCCCCGAGTACCGCGACGACAAGGCGGGCACGGCGATCGAGGTCCTGCCGGACCTGCTCCAGGGCGGCGAGGGCGATCGTCTCGACGCGACCGCCGACGCCGTCCCGCTCGCCGGGCAGCAGGCCCTCCTCGTCAGCAACAACCCGTACGTGGCGCCCGACCCGTTCAGCGCGGTCGCGGCCCGCAGGGCGCGTCTCGACGGGGGTGAGCTCGGGGTGATCGGCATCCGGGTGGACGGGGCCGCCCAGGCCGCCGAGCTGGCCGTCCTGGGCACCCAGGCGACCGGTCTGAACGTCCTGACGGCCCGTAGGGTGGAGGTCGGGGGCGGCCCCGGCGCGGGCGCCGAGATCTCCGTCGCCGTGGACGGCGAGGCGCTGACGCTGCCCACGCCGGTCGTCTGCACCCTCCGCCCGGGGGCGCTGCGGGTCCTGGTGCCCCGGGGCCGGCCGGGCTCGCCGGTGCCCCCGCCGCCCCTGGACTGGCGGCGTCTGACCCGGCTGGCCTTCCCCGCGGAGCCCGTGGTCGCCGACCGGAATCCGTGGGATCCCCGCATCTCGTGAACCTCCCTCCCCCTGAACCTGCTAGGAGCGGTGCATGACCGACGACCAGACGACGACCGGGACCCTCCGGTCCGTCCTGCGTGACATCCGGGCCGTCGACGGGGCCGTGTACGGCGCGGTGGCCGCGACCCCGACGCCCACGCTCGACACGGCGTTCCGCCGGCTCTCCGCGGCGGCCGACCACTCCAAGATCTCCTTCACGGTCGCGGCGGCGCTCGCGCTCGTGCCCGGCCGGCCGCGCCGGGCCGCGCTCGCCGGGGTCGGGGCGATCGCGGTGGCCTCGGCCTCCGCGAATCTGCTGGGCAAGCGCCTGGTCCACCGGCGCAGGCCCGACCGGGAGGCGGCCCGGGTCGTGGTGGGCCGGCACGTCCCCATGCCGGCCTCGGCGTCCTTCCCGTCCGGGCACACCGCGTCGGCGGTCGCGTTCGCCACCGCCGTGGGGTCGGTGCTGCCGCACGCCACGCTGCCGCTCGCGACGCTGGCCTGGACCGTGGGCTACTCCCGGGTGCACACCGGGGTGCACTACCCGGGGGACGTCGCCGCGGGTGCCCTGCTGGGCATCGCGAGCGCGGGTGTGTCCCTGGCGGCGCTGAGCTGGCTGACCTCCGGGGAGAAGTGAGCCGGGGTCAGTCCGTGGCGGTGAGGGGCGGGAGCCGCCAGGTGCCGTCGAGGACCGACGGGTCGGGGCCGTACAGCCGGACGACGAGGCTGAACGGGCCGTCGGGGGCGGGCAGCCAGTTCGCCGCCTGCTTCGGGTCGGCCGGCCGGTCCTTCCGTACGTGGAGGGTGAGGCCGCCGTCGTCGTCGTACACGAGCCCCGGGGTGCGGTCGCCGATCGCGTACCGGTCGATCTCGTTGGCGACGAGCAGCCGTTCGGGCAGCCGGTAGAGGGTGACGGACCAGAAGAACCGGGCCGGGGGCAGCTGCCCGGGCGGGAAACGGACCTCGTGGTCGTGGTCGTGTCCGTTCGGCGGGTGGTCGCCGTGGTCGTCCGCGGTCCAGCCGCCGTACCAGGCCTCGGCCGAGGGGAGGCCGTAGAGCCCCATGCCGGCGGCGACCGCCCGCCCGATGTAGTCGTCGCCGAGCTCCTCGCGGGTGCCGAAGAGGTCGGTGGAGACGCGGGTGACCGCCTCGGCCTTCTCCAGGCGGGCCCGGCCGTCCGCGACGCCCTGCTCGACGGCGGCCCGGATCCCCGGGTCGAGCGATGCCGGTTCGAACGTGCCCGTGCCGGAGACGCCGAGCGCCGCGAGCCGGTCGCGCAGGCCGCGCTCCCGCTCCAGGACGGGGAAGAACCCGAGCAGGAAGTCGAGGAGCGTGAAGAACTCGACGGTGTCGAGGTCCTCCTCGCGCCAGACCGGCCACACCGGTTCCTCGGCGGGGTGCGGGGCGGCCGTGTCGGTGTACGTGGAGAGGGGGCGGAGCTCGTACCGCTCCTGGACCGCGCGCAGGGCGGGGACGTCCTCGGGGCCTGCCAGGTAGGTGCGGCCGACGATCCCGACGAGAAGGGTGTCGGCGCGCAGGACGCTCGTGATGCCCTCGGGGACGGTGCCGGTCCAGCCGGGGCCGGCGACGAGGTGGTCGCCGGCGGCCGGCCCCGTGGTGCGGGAGCCGACGAACCCGACGTACGCGGTGTCGAGGTCGTGGAAGGGGAGCACGTGGTAGCGGTCCGCGGCCGGGACGGAGAGCACGAACGGTTCGGCGCGCAGATCGAGCCAGGCCCAGGAGTACGGGGTGTCGTTGTTCGGGGTCACGACGTCGGTGTTGGCCGCGGTGAAGGGCTCGGCGTAGTGCCGGAAGCGGCCGAAGCCGCCCACGTACCGGGGATCGTCGGAGTCGATCGCCTGCGCGTACATCGTGCGGTAGTTGTCCAGGAGCGGGTAGCCCCAGATCCAGCCGTCGGCCGCCGTCCGGCGGGCCTCCTCGGGAGTGATCGGCACGGTGGACCGCCTTTGCGCGGGAGGGAACCAACCCGTACAAACTCGCACGAAGGGTTCCCTCCCGCACCCGGGCGGGGGATCAGTACGCGGCCCGGGCCAGCTCCTCCTCGGTGAGGCCCAGCGTGGCCATGCGCTCCGGGTCGGCCAGGATGTGCAGCTCGACGATCCGGTCCCCGACGACCGTGAACGTCATGATCGAGCTCGGGCGCCCCTGGACGACCGACACGACCGCGGGCTGGCCGTTGGCGACCACCCGCAGCACGCCCGTGCGGAACTTGGCGTACGTGAGGGCCTGGGCGACGACCGCCTCGGCGCCCCGCACGAGCTTGGAGACGGCGGCGAGGGTCCGGCCGCCGTCCGCGCGCAGCACCACGTCCGGGTCGAGGACGGCGAGCAGCCCCTCGAAGTCGCCGCCGTGCGCGGCGGCGAGGAAGGCGTCGGCGATCTCCCGCTGCCGGCGCGCGTCCGGGCCGGGGGCCGGGGTGGCGTCCTGCACCCGGCGGCGGGCGCGGCTGGCGAGCTGGCGGGTCGCGGCCGGGGTGCGGTCGACGATGCGCGCGATCTCGTCGAAGGAGACGGCGAACATGTCGTGCAGCACGAAGGCGAGCCGCTCCGCGGGTCCCAGGGTGTCCAGGACGACGAGGAGCGCGAGCCCGACGGACTCGGTGAGCTCGGCCGCGTGCTCCGGGTCGGTGGTGTCGGGGGGGGGGGGGCGCGGGGCGGGGGGGGGGGTAGACAGCGGGGGGCACCCGCGCGGGCCCGGCGCGCGGGGGCATAGCCAGCGCGAGCCGCCCGCGGCCGGGGGAGGACAGCGGCGGC
>NZ_JBHWFF010000008.1:240998-252138 GCF_042733785.1 Streptomyces sp. NPDC059695
GCCCCGCGGCGCCCCCGCCCGGGGGCGCCGTGGGCCCGCGCCCCGCGGCGCCGCCCCGCCCCCCGCTGCGCGTGGCCGCCGGCGGCGGGCGGGGGGGGGGGGGGCCCCCCCCCCCCCACGACCGGGTCGGGGACGTAGTACTCCAGCGGGTCCTCGCGGCGCGAGCCGCGCGAGCGGAGCATGTCCAGGCAGACGCGGCCGACGACCGTGGTCAGCCAGCCGCTGAGGTTCTCCACGCCGCTGACGTCGCTGCGGCTGAGCTTGAACCAGGCCTCCTGGACGGCGTCCTCGGCCTCGCCGAGCGAGCCCAGCATCCGGTAGGCCACCGACCG
Organism: Streptomyces sp. NPDC059695; assembly: GCF_042733785.1. Taxonomy (NCBI): domain Bacteria; kingdom Bacillati; phylum Actinomycetota; class Actinomycetes; order Kitasatosporales; family Streptomycetaceae; genus Streptomyces; species Streptomyces sp. NPDC059695. Next base: position 241,331 of record NZ_JBHWFF010000008.1, read on the forward strand.
CAGATGGCCGCGGTCGGCGTCGAAGCGCCGGGCCAGGGCCTCCTTGTCGGCTTCCGCGCCGGCCGTCCGGTCGACGTTCCTGTCGTGGTCCACTCGTCGCTCTCCCCGTTCGCGTCCCGTCATGCCGTCATGACGGATCAAGTTCCGTTGATGTGACACCGGAGGCGAGTCCGACGGTCCCGGTGCGTGAGATCCCCGCCGTCTCGCGGCGAACGCCCGGGATTCCCCGGCCGATGCCCCCGACCACCGTGAATCCCCACTTCAGCACGGTGATCTTCGTCCGTAGATTGATCACCATGACGACGACGACACCGCAGGTCAACCCCGTACTCCGCACCCCGCCGGCCTCCCCCGCCGCGGCGGCCGCCTACTTCTCGGCCAGCCTCGCCTTCCACGCCGACGTCTCGGACGTGGCCTCCGCGCTGGCCGCCGCGGCCGCCGAGGGCACCGACCCGGGCTTCGTGGTGATCGACTCCCGCTCGACCGCCTCCTGGGACCAGGGGCACGTCCCCGGCGCGATCCACCTGCCGACCGCGCTCATCCCCGAGCAGGCCGAGCAGCTGCTCGACCGGTCCGTGCCGGTCGTCACGTACTGCTGGGGCCCCGGCTGCAACGGCGCCACGCGCGCCGCGCTGGCCCTCGCCGAGCGGGGCTTCCAGGTGAAGGAGATGCTCGGCGGCTTCGAGTACTGGGTGCGCGAGGGCTTCGCGTACGAGACGTGGGAGGGGCCCGCGGAGAAGGCCGCCGACCCGCTGACGGCGCCGGTCGACTCCGACGACTGCGGCTGCTGACGGCAACCGATTTCGTGATCGCCCCGGTCATGCCGTAGAGTCGTGTTTACCGACGCGGGGTGGAGCAGCTCGGTAGCTCGCTGGGCTCATAACCCAGAGGTCGCAGGTTCAAATCCTGTCCCCGCTACTCAGTAGCAGCGAAGGCCCGGATCCAGTCACTGGATCCGGGCCTTCGTCGTTCCCGCCTCCCTCCGCTTGACCTTGCCGCAGCGTCAAGATCTAGCGTTCTCGTCATGGAGTGGTCGATCCAGGAGATCGCCAAGAAGGCCGGCACCACCAGCCGCACCCTGCGCCACTACGGCGAGCGCGGACTGCTGGAGCCGAGCCGGATCGGCGCGAACGGTTACCGGTACTACGACCAGGCGGGGCTCGTGCGCCTGCAGCGGATCCTGCTGCTGCGCGAGCTGGGGCTCTCGCTGCCCGCCATCGCCGAGGTCCTCTCGGGGCAGCGGGACACGTCCGCCGCCCTGCGCACCCATCTCGCGCTCCTGGAGCAGGAGCGCGAGCGCATCGGACGGCGGATCGCGTCGGTGCGGACCACTCTCCACAAGACCGAGAAGGGAGAAGAGCTCATGGCCGACGAGGTGTTCGACGGTTTCGACCACACCCGGTACGAGGGGGAGGTCACCGAGCGCTGGGGCCGCGGCGCCTACGAGAAGGGCGACCGCTGGTGGCGCTCGCTGGGCGACGCGCAGAAGAAGGCGTTCATGGCGGAGCAGGACGGCATCGCCCGCGCGTTCGCCCGGGCGGCGCGGGAGGGCCTGGCCGCCGACGGCGACGAGGTGCAGGCGATCGCCCGGCGCCAGGTCGCCTGGCTGTCGACGACCACGACGCCGAGCAGGGAGTACCTGATCGGTCTCGGGCAGATGTACGTCGACGACCCGCGCTTCACCGCGCACTACGACCGGCACGGCGAGGGCACGGCGGTCCTCGTCCGGGACGCCCTGAAGGTCTACGCCGAGCGGAACCTCTGAGGGGCCTGTCCGAAGTAAACGGTGGCCAAAAGCGCGCCCGCCTCTTTGCGGGCATCACCCCACCCACCGTAGTCTCACGCGCACCATGAGTGACCAGCGTGTGAGCCACATGAGCCGGCGGGCGCCCGCCGTGCTCGTCCTGCTCGCGCTCCTCGCTCTCCTGGTGAGCGTCTGCCACGGCTCCCACGGGCACCTGCTGCCGGCCTCCGGCACCGCGACCGCCTCCGCCCCCGCGCTCCCGCACGGCTGTGAGCGGTCCGGGGACGCCTGGAGCTTCGACGCCCACCTCCCCGCGCAGGCCTCCTCCTCCCAGCCCGCCGCACCCGACGCCGGCGGAGCCGTCGTCCTGCCGTACGCGGCGGACCTCCGCACCGATCCCCGCGCGCGCTGCGTCCGGGACCGGGCGGGCCCCGGCCCCGAGCCGGGCCGGCTGCTCGTCGCCCTCGGAGTGGACCGGAACTGAACCGGGACCCGCACCCCGCGTGACCAGGTTCCCTTTCGCGTACCCACCCCGAGGACGTACCTCCCATGACCGCACCACTGACGCTGTCCGTCGCCGGGCAGACCGTCGGCAACACCCCCGTCCTGTGGACGGACGACGGCTACTGGGCCAAGCTCGAAGGCTTCAACTTCGGCGGCATCAAGGACCGCGCCGCCCTCTACATGGTCGAACAGGCCCGCCGCCGCGGGGAGCTGCGGCCCGGCGCCCCGATCGTGGAGTCGACCTCCGGGACCCTCGGTCTCGGCCTCGCCCTCGCGGGCGTCCTGCACGGCCACCCCGTGCACGTCGTCACCGACCCCGGCCTCGAACCGATCGTCGAGCGGATGCTCGTCGCCCACGGCGCCCGGGTCCACGTCGTCCCCGAGCCCAGCCCGCACGGCGGCTGGCAGCAGGCCCGGATGGACCGGGTCGCCGAGCTCCTCGGCGGCCTCGACGGGGCCTGGTGGCCCAACCAGTACGGGAACCCCGACAACCCCGCCGCGTACGGGGGTCTCGCCGCCGAACTCTCCGCGCAGCTCGACCGGATCGACGTCCTCGTCTGCGCGGTCGGCACCGGGGGCCACTCCGCCGGGATCTCCCGGGCCCTGCGCGCCACCAGCAGCCCGGCCCTGGAGCTGGTCGGCGTGGACTCCGTGAACTCCACCGTCTTCGGCCTGCCGGCCGGGGAGCGGCTGATGCGCGGGCTCGGCTCCTCCATCCACCCGGGGAACGTGGACCACGGCGCCTTCGACGAGGTGCACTGGGTGGGCCCCGCGGAAGCGGTCCGGGCGGCCCGCAGGCTGGCCTCGCGGCACTTCGCGACCGGCGGCTGGAGCGTGGGCGCGGTGGCCCTGGTCGCCGGGTGGCTGGCCCGCACCCGGCCGCGCGGGACCCGGATCGCGGCCGTCTTCCCGGACGGGCCGCAGCGGTACTTCGACACCGTCTTCAACGACGAGTTCTGCGCGGCGCACGGGCTGCTCGACGGTCCCGTACGGGAGGACCCCGCCGCGTACGTCTCCGACGCCACGGTCAGCGGCTGGACCCGGCGCGTCCTGGGGCGGGCCTCGTGACCACGGCGACCGCGCCCGCCCAGGGCGGGATCTGGAAGCAGAGCCGCACCTTCGATCCGGCCGTCCGGCTCCTCTTCCTCAACCAGCTCACCATCAACCTCGGCTTCTACATGCTCATGCCCTACCTGGCCGCGCACCTCGCGGACGGGCTCGGCATGGCCGCCTGGGCCGTCGGCCTCGTCCTCGGCGCCCGGAACCTCTCCCAGCAGGGCATGTTCCTCGTCGGCGGGGCGCTCGCCGACCGGCTCGGGTTCAAGCCGCTCATCGTGGCCGGCTGCGCGCTGCGGACGGTCGGCTTCGGGGCGCTCGCCTTCGCGCAGTCGCTGCCGGCGCTGATCGCCGCCTCGCTCGCGACGGGCCTCGCGGGGGCCCTCTTCAACCCGGCCGTGCGGGCCTGTCTCGCGGCGGAGGCCGGGGAGGAGCGCCGGGTGGAGGCCTTCGCGCTCTTCAACACCTACTACCAGGCGGGCATCCTGCTCGGTCCGCTCGTCGGGGTGGCGCTGACGGGGGTGTCGTTCCGGCTGACGTGCGCGGTGGCGGCGGTGCTGTTCGCCGGACTGACCCTCGTACAGCTCCGGCATCTGCCCGTACGGGCCCCGGAGGCGCCGAAGGAGCGGCGGGGGCAGTTCCGCACGGTCCTCGCGCACCGGACCTTCTGGCTCTTCTCGCTGGCCATGACAGGCTCGTACGTGCTGTCCTTCCAGGTCTATCTGGCGCTGCCGCTCGCGGCGGGCGGCACGGCGGCGACGACCGCGCTGTTCGTCGTCTCGGCGGTCGTGGCGCTCGCCGGGCAGCTGAGGATCACGGCCTGGTGCCGGTGCCGCCTCAGCCGGGAGCGGTGCCTCGTCCTCGGGCTCGCCCTGATGGGCGGGGCGTTCCTGGTCCCGGCCGCCCTGGGGCGCGGCCTGGTGGGGCTGCTGCTGTGCGCGGCCGTGCTGTCCGTCGCGAACGCGGTGCTCTACCCGTACGAGATGGACACCGTCGTCGCCCTGGCCCGGGGCCGCTGGGTCGCCACCCACTACGGGCTCTACAACACCGTCTGCGGGGTCGGCATCACCCTCGGGAACCTGGGGACGGGTGCGCTCCTCGACGTCACCGGCTGGTCGGCGGCGCCGTGGCTCGTGCTGTGCGCGGTGGGGCTGACCTGCGCGGCGGCGATGGCGCTGCTCGCCCGGGGCGGCCGGCTGGCGGCCGGCTGACCCCGTACGCCACTCGGCCCCGTGGGAGTCGCCGCCCCTCGCGGCGGCGGCCACCCTGGGAGGGCGCGGTGCGGACCGCGGCCGGTCGGACCGGGCAGGAGAGGCACAGGTGGGGCACCCCCTAGGAGCGGCGGGCGGAGGGCGTCGGGGCGGCGAGGGCCGCTCCGAGCACGGTGGCGCCCGGCGGTTCATCCGTGCGCTGCCCCCGCTGGTCATCGTCGGCGGTGTCGCCTTCGACGTGGCGACACCGGCCGAGTACACGGCGGCCCCGCTCTTCTCCGCCGCGCCGCTGATCGCCGCGCCCTTCTTCTCCACCCTCACGACCGTGATCACCGGGATCGCGGCCGTCCTCGCCTCCGTCGGACTCCACGCCTACAACGACACGGTCGACGAGATCGCGGCGCTCACCGAGAGCCTGACCGTCCTCACGGTCTCCGCGCTCGCCGTCCTCATCAACCGGGTCGTGCGCCGCAGCGGCGAGCGGCTCGCCTCGGCGCGGGTCATCGCGGAGACGGCGCAGAAGGCGGTGCTGCCGACGCCCGCCGAGCGGATCGGCGGGCTGCAGTGCGCGGCGCGGTACGAGGCGGCGCAGGCCGACGCGTTCATCGGCGGCGACCTGTTCGCCGTCCAGGACACCCCGCACGGCGTGCGGCTCGTGGTCGGGGACGTCCGGGGCAAGGGGATGGACGCGGTCGAGGCCGTCGCCGTCGTCATCGGCGCCTTCCGTGAGGCCGCCGAGCAGGAGCGGACCCTGGAGGGCGTGGCGCAGCGCCTCGAACGGGCGCTGGCCCGGGAGGGCACCCGCCGGGACGGGCTCGACGCCTTCGAGGGGTTCACCACGGCCGTCCTGGCCGAGATCCCGCGCGCCGACGGGAGCGGGACCTTCGACGGTTTCGTACGCATCGTCAACCGCGGGCACCCGCCGCCGCTGATGCTGTACGCGGACGGCCGGCTGGACGTGCTGGAGCCGGGCGAGGCGGCGCTGCCCCTCGGCATGGGGGAGCTGGCGGCGTGGCCGGACCGGGGGGAGGCGCGGTCGTTCCCGCCGGGCGCGACGCTGCTCTTCTACACGGACGGCCTCTCGGAGGCGCGCGACGGGCAGGGCGTCTTCTACGATCCGGCGGCCCGGCTCGACGGGCGGATCTTCCCGGGGCCCGAGGAACTGCTCGACGCGCTCGTGGACGACGTACGGCTCCACACGGGCGGCGGGGCGACGGACGACATGGCGCTGCTGGCGGTGAGCCGCCCGGCGACGGGGCAGCCGGAGCGGCGTCGGACGATGCCCGTGGTGCCGCCGGGCGGGCCCGGTCACCAGGCGTAGTCGAGGGGTGTCACTGCGATAACAATTGACATAACGTCAGATCGCGGGGGTTTGGCGGGCCCGCCCTGAAGGGGGGTCAAGTCGGACCATTACCCCTCAATTCAATGAATGATCAAGGGGAACGGCTTGGAATCGGGACCCCCTGTCTATTAACGTTCGATAACGCAGCGCGGTCGTCCCAGCCGTCGCAAGAGGCGGCACCGTGCGCACGCGCCGAATCCTGAAAAGGAACCGGGGAACCACCACTTGGGGTGAATCGGGCCCCTTCGCACCCGTGCGGAACACGCACCCGTGCGGTCGAGCCCGTAGGAGACCTTCCTGCTCCGAACCCGTCAGCTAACCCGGTAGGCGAGAAGGAAGGAAAGGAGCGCCCCCCCGTGGCGTCCAACACCCCCGCACCCGAAGCCCCCTTCGACGCCTTCGGTGGCGGTGCGGCCTCCTCCGCCCCGGACACCGAGTGGAACCCCACCGAGGGCTCCCTCCGCGCCGAGAGCCGCTCCGGCGGCCGGCACCGGGTCGTCAAGCAGCGCTCCAACTTCGCCCGTTCCTCCACCGTCCTCGGCGTCGGCGTGATCGCGGCCGTCGGCGCGGGCGGCCTCGCCACCGCGCAGGACAAGCCCCCGGTGGCCATATCGCTGCCGGACCTCCCGGACCTCGACCTGCCGGACGCCCACGACATCCCCGGCGTCGGCGCCCTCCTCCCCGAGCAGCACAGCGCGCCCGTCACCGAGGCCCGCGCCAACCCGAACCCGCTCACCGCCGCCACCTACACCACCGTGGCCGACGAGAGCACCGGACAGGCCGAGCAGACCGCCGCCTCCGCCGCCCCCGCCGCGGGCGAGGCCCTGCGCGCCCGCATCCTCCAGCAGGCCGAGCAGCAGCAGGCCGCCGCCGACGCCGCCGAGAAGGCCGCCGCCGAGAAGGCCGCGGCGGAGAAGGCCGCCGCCGAGGCCGAGGCCAAGGAGGCCGCCGCGGAGAAGGCCGCCGCCGAGGCCAAGGCGAAGGCCGAGGCGGAGGCCAAGGCCAAGGCGGAAGCGGAGGCCAAGGCGAAGGCCGAGGCCGAGCGCCTCGCCAAGCTCGCCGCCAGCTACTCGCTGCCGGTGTCCTCGTACACCCTCACCGCCACCTACATGCAGTCCGGCTCGATGTGGTCGTCCGGTCACCACACCGGCCTCGACTTCGCCGCCCCCACGGGCACCCCGCTCAAGGCCGTCCACGGCGCGACCGTCAAGTCGGCCGGCTGGTCCGGCTCCTACGGCTACCGGATCGTCCTGGAGCTGGAGGACGGCACCGAGGTCTGGTACTGCCACCTCTCGTCCATGACGGTCTCCGCGGGCCAGACCGTCGGCACCGGCGAGACCATCGGCCGCGTCGGCGCCACCGGCAACGTCACCGGCGCCCACCTCCACATGGAGGTCCACACGCCCGGCGGCGACGGCATCGACCCGGCGGCCTGGCTCCGCTCCAAGGGCCTCAGCCTCTGAACGCACCCGGAATAGGCCCGGCGGCGGGAACGGTTGACCGACACATGACCTCTCTCCGCCCGCTGGGCAGCTCCGACCTGCACGTCTTCCCCATAGCCCTGGGCGGCAACGTCTTCGGCTGGACCGCCGACGAGGCCCAGTCCTTCGCCGTCCTCGACGCCTACGCCGCCGCGGGCGGCAACTTCGTCGACTCCGCCGACGTGTACTCGGCGTGGGCCGAGGGCAACGAGGGCGGCGAGTCCGAGACCGTCATCGGCCGCTGGCTCGCCTCCCGGGGCAACCGCTCCGACATAGTCGTCGCCACCAAGGTCGGCGCCCACCCCCACTTCAAGGGCCTGTCCGCCACCACCATCAAGGCGGGCGCGGAGGAGTCCCTCCGCCGCCTCGGCACCGACCACATCGACCTGTACTACACGCACTTCGACGACGAGTCCGTCCCCGTCGAGGAGATCGTCACCGCCCTCGACCAGCTGGTGAAGGACGGCAAGGTGCGCGCCGTCGCCGCCTCCAACATCTCCCCGGAGCGGCTCCGCGCCTCCCTCGACTTCGCCGAGGCCGAGGGCCTCGCCCGGTACGTCGCCCTCCAGCCGCACTACAACCTGGTCTCCCGCGACACCTACGAGGGCCCGCTCCTGGAGACCGTCGAGCGCGCCGGGCTCTCGGCCGTCCCGTACTACGGCCTCGCGGCCGGCTTCCTCACCGGCAAGTACCGCCCCGGCGCCACCGTCGACAGCGTCCGCGCCTCCGGGGCCGCCGGGCACCTGGACACCGAGCGCGGCCGGGCCGTGCTCTCCGCCCTCGACACGGTCGCCGAGGCCCACGGGGCGGAGCTCGCCACCGTCGCCCTCGCCTGGCTCGCCGCCCGGCCGACCGTCGCCGCGCCGATCGCCTCGGCCCGCACGGTCGAACAGCTCCCGGCGCTGGTCGCCGCCGCCGGTCTCACCCTCACCGAGGCCGAGCGGACGCTGCTGGACGAGGCCTCCGCCGTCTAACTCCGGTACGGGTTGTAGCCGTCGTAGTCCAGGTACTGCGGCGGCGCCCAGGCCCGGCCCGTGGCCCGCGCCGCGTACGTGAGCGCCGGGGACGCCACCGCGCGGCGCTGCCACAGGTGGTGCAGCAGCTCCTGCTCCCGTGCCGTGAAGTCGGGGCCCGCCGTGCCCCGGCGGGCCCGGTCCCGCAGGAACGCGAGGGTCGTCGCGAAGGACTCGTACTCGCCGACCGCCTGCGCGGCCGGCGGGCCGTACGTCCGGGCGGCGAACGAGCGCGCCAGCTGCCGGGCGCGCATCGAGGACAGCGCGAGCGGCTCGGTGGGCGCGAGCCACCCGGCGGCCGCGTACGCCGGGAGCTCCCCGGATATCGTGCGCAGCTCGCGCTGCCGGCTCCAGACCGCCAGCCAGGTCAGCAGACCGAAGGCCGGGACCATGAGCGCCCCGTACACCGCGTAGAAGGCCAGCGGGCCGCCGAAGGTGGCCGAGCCGTTCCACGCGGCGTGCAGGCCCATCGCCAGCAGCAGACCGGCGAGCGGCAGCAGCACCCGGCGCAGCCGCTTCCCGCGCGGCGCGAGGGCGGCGAACCCGAAGCCGATGCCGGTGAGCACGGTGAACAGCGGATGCGCGAACGGCGACATCACGACCCGTACGAAGAAGGTCGCCGCCGTCACCGAGCCGATGCCCGAGGAGCCGAACTCCTGGTCCTCGCCGAAGGCGTTGCCGAGGTAGAGGATGTTCTCGGTGAAGGCGAAGCCGGTCGCGGTGAAACCGGCGACCACGACCCCGTCGACGAGACCGCCGAAGTCCTTCCTGCGGAAGAGGAACAGCAGCAGGATCGCGGCGGCCTTCGCGCTCTCCTCCACCACCGGGGCGATGACCGTGGCCCCGAGGGTGTCGGCCGAGTCCGGATCGGCCGTGGCCGTCGCGATCCAGCGGACCGCGAAGGAGTTCGCCAGGATCGCGACGAGCGCGGCCGCGAAGGCCCCCCAGGCGAAGGCGAACAGCATGTTCTTCCAGGGGCCCGGCTCGACCCGGTCGAGCCAGCGGAACGCCGACATGAGCAGCGGTACGGGAAGCACGGCGAGGCCCAGGCCGACGAGGAAGCCCTGTGTGCCGGTCTGCTCGCGGACCAGCGCCAGGATGACCAGGGCGCAGAGCGCGAGCAGTGTCACCACGGCGATCGCCCGGACCAGCCGGCTGCGCCAGAAGGCACGGCGCGGCCGGTAGCGCCACTGGGAACGGTCGGCGACGGCGGGGAAGGCCGGCTCCTCGGTGTCCCGGTGCGGGACGGGGGCGGCGGCCGACAGGTCGCTCGGGGCAGGGTTCGACACGTGAGCGACCCTAACGACCCCCACCGACACCGGTCGACGAGGTTACGGGCTCCCCGTCACTTCCGGATCACTTCCGGATCACTTCCGCCGGAAGAGGAGGTCGTGGACGACGTGGCCCTTGTCGAGCCCCTGGCCCTCGAAGCGGGTGAGGGGACGGAAGTCGGGGCGGGGGGCGTAGCCGCCGTCGGCCTGCGTGTTCTCGTAGTCCGGATGCGCGGAGAGCACCTCCAGCATCTGTACGGCGTACTCCTCCCAGTCCGTGGCGCAGTGCAGCACGGCCCCGGGCTTCATCCGCGGCGCGAGGAGGCTGAGGAACTCGGGCTGGATCAGCCGGCGCTTGTGGTGGCGCGCCTTGGGCCACGGGTCCGGGAAGTAGACCCGGCAGCCGTCGAGGGACGCGTCGCCGAGCATCTCGCGGAGCAGGATGATCGCGTCGCCGTTGGCGACCCGGACGTTGGTGAGCCCGTTGCGGTCGGCGAGACCGAGGAGGTTGCCCTGGCCGGGGGTGTGCACGTCCACGGCGAGGATGCCGGTCCCGGGGTCGGCGGCGGCCATCTGGGCCGTGGCCTCGCCCATGCCGAAGCCGATCTCCATGACGACCGGAAGCCCCTCGAACATCTCTTCGAGGTCGAGGACCCGCTTGCCGTCGATGTCGAGGCCCCAGTCGGGCCACCGCTTCAGCATGGCCTCGGCCTGCCCGTACGTGACACGGCTGCGGCGGGGCTGGAAGCTCCGGATCCGCCGCTCGTGATGGGCCCCGGCGGGATCGGGCAGGGGGCCCTCGCCGGGGGCGAACATCCGACTGCCACGGCGCGCGACGGGCTGCGGCCCGCTCTCAATCTCCTCAGACACAATGCGCCCGATTCTACGGCGCCCCGACGGCACGGGCCCGCGCCCGCCCCGTTGTGGGCTGCGCCCGCTGCCCGTGTGGGCAGGCGTCCCGCAGGGGCGGGACGGGTGGGCACATGGGACGGCGCCCTTGCCGGCGCCAGAGGCTTCCGCGCCCTGACCCGCACCACGAGCCACGGGTGCGGGACGTGCGGGTCCAGGCACTGTAGCCTCTGGCGCCGGCAGGGCGCCGTCCGTTGTGCCCACCCGTTCCGCCCCGGCGGAACGCATGCCCACAACGGACGGCGTGCGCCCGCTACAGGTGGGCCAAGGCTCGGGT